>NZ_JCAFTA010000009.1:0-220239 GCF_059369815.1 Stenotrophomonas sp. YJH_SMC_27
ATCGACGTTAAGGTGCGGGATGGGGATCGCTCGGCTCGTCTGTCGGCTGCTATCCGCAGATATCATGTTGACGGTCCCTCCACCCTGGCTCCTACATACCGCGTAGGAGCCGGGAGGAACATACAAGCCATGCTCGGCTGCCGTCCAGGTCGCGCTGCGCGCGTCAGCCGAGCATGGCTCGGCTCTACAAAGAGCTTTCAGCCAGCCAGGCCTGCACCGTGGCCGCGTCGAACGGCCAGTCCAGCTCGCGGTCATCGCGCTCGTCGCGGAGCACCGGCACCCGCGCGCCGTAGCGCGATTCCAGCGCCGGCTGGTCATCCAGGAACACCGATTCGAACTCCGGCGCCCGCGCCTTGGCCAGTTCGGCCAGGGCCATGTCGCACAGGTGGCAATCGTCACGCTGGAACAGAGTCAACACCGGTTTTGCTCCCTCTGCCGAAATGCTGCGCCGCAGCCATGGAAGTGCGGCGTGAGCCGCTAGAATAGCGGTCTCTTCCGGTACCCGCAGTACGGCATCCATGGCTGTCAGCACGTTCGACGTTTTCAAGATCGGCATTGGCCCGAGTTCCTCGCACACCGTCGGGCCGATGAAGGCCGCCGAGCGATTCATCCATCGCTGGCTGCTCGATCCGGGCCGCCTGCCCGAGGTCGCGCGCATCCGCGCCGATGTCTATGGCTCGCTGGCGCTGACCGGCCGCGGCCACGGCACCGACAAGGCGATCCTGCTCGGCCTGGAAGGCCAGCGCCCGAACCTGATCGACCCGGACATCATTCCGGCTACGCTCGAGCGCATCCGCAGCAGCAAGCGCATCCAGCTGATGGGCCAGCACGAGATCGCTTTCGACGAGAAGCGCGACCTGGGCATGAACAAGCGCCAGAAGCTGCCGTACCACACCAACGGCATGCGCTTCACCGCCTACAACGCCGAGGACGAAGTAATCGCTACCCGCGATTACTACTCCGTCGGCGGCGGCTTCGTGGTCAACCAGGACGACGCGGCCGACGACCGGATCGTGCCCGATGAGACCCCGTTGCCCTACCCGTTCAAGAGCGGCGACGAGCTGCTGGCGCAGACCGCACGCAGCGGCCTGAGCATTGCCCAGCTGATGTTCGAGAACGAGAAGTGCTGGCGCAGCGAAGACGAGATTCGTGCCCAGCTGCGCGAGATCTGGAGCGCAATGCAGTCTTGCGTGGCGCGCGGTATCCGCGAGGAAGGCGTGCTGCCGGGTGGCCTGAAGGTGGGCCGTCGTGCGCCGGCGCTGTACCGCGAGCTGTCGTCGAAGCCGGAAGCGGCAATGCGCGATCCGCTGACCACGCTGGACTGGGTCAATCTGTACGCACTGGCGGTGAACGAAGAAAATGCCGCCGGTGGCCGTGTGGTAACTGCGCCGACCAACGGTGCCGCCGGCGTGCTGCCGGCGGTGCTGCATTACTTCGACCGTTTCTGCCCCGGCGCCAATGAGCAGCGCGTATTCGACTTCCTGCTGACCTCGGCAGCGATCGGCATCCTGTACAAGGAAAACGCCTCGATCTCGGGCGCCGAAGTGGGTTGCCAGGGCGAAGTGGGCGTGGCCTGCTCGATGGCCGCCGGTGGCCTGGTCGCGGCACTGGGTGGCAATCCCAGCCAGATCGAGAATGCCGCTGAAATCGGCATGGAGCACAACCTCGGCCTGACCTGCGACCCGATTGGCGGCCTGGTGCAGATCCCCTGCATCGAACGCAACGCGATGGGTGCGGTGAAGGCGATCAATGCCTCGCGCATGGCGATGCGCGGCGACGGCAAGCACAAGGTGTCGCTGGACAAGGTGATCAAGACCATGCGCGATACCGGCCGCGACATGCAGGACAAGTACAAGGAAACCAGCCGCGGTGGCCTGGCGGTGAACGTCATCGAGTGTTGAGGTCGACCGGGCCCGGCGCGATGGCGCCGGCCCGCAGCTAGAGTCGACTGTCAGTCGACTATCGCGCGCAGCGCGGGATGTTCGCGGTCTGATCGAAGCGCAGTCGACTGACAGTCGACTCTACCCCGTTGTCCCTGGCCGGTCGGACGACACCATCACTGCGTTGCGGTTAGGCTCGGGGCTCCCCTGCCCAGGACTGCCCCATGCGCGTGATCGCTACCGCCCTGCTTGCCTGCCTTCCGCTGTCCGCCCTCGCCGCGCCCAGCTATGGGCCGCGCCTGGAGGGCTTCGACTACGGCTATCCAGTGAAGACCTTCGCGCTGGAATCGCAGCGACAGCCGCTGGAGATGGCCTACCTGGACATCGCGCCGAAGAAGGCGCCCATCGGCGTGGTGGTGCTGCTGCATGGCAAGAATTTCTGCGCGGCCACCTGGAAGGAATCGATCAAGCCCCTGGTTGCCGCCGGCTACCGGGTGATCGCCCCGGACCAGGTGGGTTTCTGCAAATCCAGCAAGCCCGAGCGCTACCAGTACAGCTTCGCGCAGCTGGCCGCCAACACCCATGCGTTGCTGCAGCAACTGCAGTTGGGTGATGTGCCGGTGCACCTGGTCGGTCATTCGATGGGTGGCATGCTGGCAGTGCGCTACGCGCTGATGTTCCCACAGGACCTGCGCAGCCTGGCACTGGTCAACCCGATCGGGCTGGAGGACTGGAAGGCGCTGGGCGTGCCGTGGCGCAGCGTGGACGCGTGGTACGCCGGCGAAATGAACATCAGCTATGACAGCATCCGCCGCTACCAGCTGGACGTGTACTACGACGGCAAATGGAAGCCGGCCTACGAGCCGTGGGCGCGGATGCAGTCAGGCATGTACGAAGGTCCGGGCAAGCAGGCCGTTGCCTGGAGCCAGGCCCTGGCCTCGGACATGGTGTTCAACCAGCCGGTAGTCTACGAACTGAAGAACCTGCAGGTACCCACCACGTTGTTCATCGGCCAGAAGGACCGTACCGCGATCGGCCGTGACCTGGCGCCGCCGACGGTGAAGGCGACGCTGGGCAACTATCCGGCACTCGGCAGAGCGGCAGCCGCGGCGATTCCGGGCGCGACGCTGATCGAGTTCGCCGAACTGGGCCATTCGCCACAGGTGCAGGACCCGAAGCAGTTCAACAGCGCGCTGTTGAAGGCGTTGAAGTCGCGCTGACCGGCAAGCGTGCCCCTGTAGAGCCGAGCCCGCGCTCGGCTCATGCGGCAGGATGGGGATCCTGCCAGGAGCAGCCGGGCGTGGGCTCGGGTCTACAGGAGCGGTGCGATCAGCCGACGATCCGCAACACATCATCCAGCAGCGCGGCCGCAGTCACTTCCGCACCCGCGCCCGGTCCCTGGATCAACAGCGGCTGCAGGCGATAGCGATCACTATGGATGGCGACGCGGTTGTCGGTGCCCGCGCCCTGCGCCAAGGGATGGTCGGCCGGAAGCTCACGCAGGCCCACCTGTGCACCCTCGGCATCAACGCGGCCAACGAAGCGCAGCACACGACCATTGTCGCGCGCCTGCTGCCAGCGCGCCTGCAACGGCGCATCCAGCTGCTCGAGCGCCGCCACCGCATCCTCCAGCGGCAGCGCTGCCAGCGCTTCAGGCACCAGTGAATCCACCTCTACCTGCGACGCATCCAGCGCCAGCCCGCTGCTGCGGGCCAGGATCAGCAGCTTGCGCCGCACGTCCTCGCCGGACAGGTCAAGTCGCGGATCCGGCTCGGTGTAGCCGGCCGCCAGCGCCTCGCGCACCGCCGCCGAGAACGGCGACTTGCCGTCATAGCGATGGAACAGCCACGCCAGCGAACCGGACAGCACGCCCTCGATGGCATGGATGTGATCACCACCGGCCAGCAGCGCACGCAGGCTGCTCAACAGCGGCAGGCCGGCGCCGACGGTAGCGCTGTCGCCGTAGCGCGCACCCGTGTCTGCGCAACGCTCGGCAATGGCCTGCGCGCGTGCCAGCTGTGCACCACGCCCCAGCTTGTTGGCGGTGACCACGTGCACGCCGCGCGCCAGCCACTGTACGTGGCGCGCGGCTACGTCTTCGCTGGCGGTGGCGTCGACCACCACGTCGCCACGCTCCAGTCCTTCGGCATTCGCCCACGGTGGCGAACTCTGGCCATCGCGCGGTGCACGCCGTGCCAGTTCCAGCGGCACCGCCAGGTCACGATCGATCTCCAACGCAGTGCGTGAATTGGCCAGCCACTGCACGCTGGGCAGTTCCAGCCCACGTGCCTGCAACGCCTGGTAGCGCTGTACGAAGGCCGAGCCGACCGTGCCGGTGCCAAGCAGCGCCAGTCGTCCCACGCCCAGAACAGGAATCTCTGCGGCGAGCGCGCTCATGCATCCACCGCCTGTTTGCGGCGCGCAGCCGCATCAATCACCGCTTCGGCACGCTGCAGAGCGGCGCCGAGATCGGCCAACAGGTCACGCTCGGCCTCGATGCCGACCGACAGGCGCAGCAGGCCTTCGCTGATGCCGGCAGCGGCTCGCGCTTCGACGCTCATCGCGGCGTGGGTCATGGTGGCCGGATGCGCGATCAGGCTTTCGACGCCGCCCAGTGATTCGGCCAGCGTGAAACAGCGCAGGCCATCGACGATTGCACGCACTGCGGCATGCGGATCGTCGCCTTCGCAGTCGGCCAGTTCGAACGAGAGCATCGCACCGAAACCACTCTGCTGGCGCGTGGCGATGCTGTGGCCTGGGTGATCGGCCAGCCCCGGGTAATAGACGCGGCCGACCGCCGGATGCTGGTCCAGCAGGGCAACGATCGACGCGGTGTTTTCCTGGTGCACGCGCAGGCGCGCATCCAGCGTGCGCAAGCCGCGCAGGGTCAGGAAGGCATCGAACGGTGAACCCGTCAGGCCCAGCGCGTTGCCCCACCACACCAGCTGCTCGTGCAGTGCCGGATCACGCGCGACCACTGCCCCGCCCACCACATCGCTGTGGCCGTTGATGTACTTCGTGGTGGAGTGCAGCACCAGGTCCGCACCGAACGACAGCGGTTGCTGCAGCGCTGGCGACAGGAAGGTATTGTCGACCACCACGAGTGCACCGGCCTTGTGCGCGGCATTGATGACGAAGCGCAGGTCGGTGATGCGCAGCAGCGGGTTGGACGGCGTTTCCACCAGCACCAGCTTCGGCTGGGTGGCCAGCGCCTGCGCCAGTGCACGCGGATCGGTCAGGTCGGCGGTGACCAGTTCAAAGTGGCCCTTCCTGGCCAGCGCATTGAACAGGCGCCAGCTGCCGCCGTACGCATCGTGCGGCACCACCAGGGTATCGCCCGGCTGCAGCAGTGCGTTCAGCACCAGGTTGATCGCGCCCATGCCGGTCGCCGTGATGACGCCACCGGCGCCGCCCTCCAGTTCCGCCAGCGCCTCGCCCAACAGGTCGCGGGTCGGGTTGCCACTGCGCGTGTAGTCGTACTGGCGCTTGTTGCCGAAACCTTCAAAGCTGAAGTTCGACGACAGCACGATCGGCGGCGTGACCGCGCCATGCGCAGTGTCCCGATCGATGCCGGCACGGACAGCGGCAGTGGTGCGGCTACAGGACGGCTCGTTGGCGTGCAGGCTCATGCGGACTCTCCAGAAGTACGGAAGGCGGTGGCGAGGATCGCGTCAATGCGATCGGTTTCTTTGAGGAAGGCGTCGTGGCCATAGGGCGAGCGCAGAACGCGCAGGCTGCCGCGCGGGCCCAGCCCTTCGACCAGGCCGACCAGGTCGGCCAGCGGCACCAGGCGGTCGCCCTCCACGGCCACCACCACGGTCGGCGGCAGGATCGCGGCCGGGTCGACGCGGTGCAGATCGATCGATTCGGACAGGCGCAGGTAAGCGGTCACTGGCGTGCGCGCGACGTACTGCGCGCCGGCCGCGTCGAGATAGTCTTCGGCAGCCACGCGCACGCGGCCATTGATCACTTCCGGTGCGGCATCGAAGCGCTCGCCGAATTCTTCCGGGGTGCGGTAGCTGAGCATGGCAAACTGCCGCGCCAGGGCCAGGCCGTGGTCTTCGCCGCACTGCAGCTGGCCCAGCGCGACCGCGCGACGCTGCAATGCGCGCCAGGCGGCGGCATAAGGGTGCGGACGATGCGCACCGCTGGCCAGCACCAACTGGCGCACGCGGGCACGATGCCGGATCGCGAACTGCTGGCCGACCAGCGCGCCATACGAATAGCCGACGAAGGCTTTCAGCGCGCGAATGCCGAGATGATCCAGCACCAGCGCCAATGCGTCGGCCTGATCGGCGGTATCGATCGGCACGTCCAGCGCACCGTCGGCACCGACGAAATCGACGGCCAGCACGCGCAGCAGCTGCGGATCCAGCGCGCGCCCGCTGCCGACCAGGCCTTCGGCCCAGCCCTTCTCGCTGAACTGTGCATTGGAGGCCACGTGGCGATGGGCGGAAATGCCACCGGCCAGTACCACCACCGGCGCATTGGCCGGGCCGACCCATTCATAGCGCAGGCGCACCGGACTGGGACCTGCGTGACGCATCGACAACACTGCGGCGAACTCGCCGCGCTCGGCATGCACGCGGTCTGCGACCGGCACGCTGACGGGGACAAAGGGTTCGGGGCGAATGGCGGTGCTGGCGGCGAAGCTCATGGCGGGATCCGGTTGGGGAATCGGCCATCGAGCCTTCGCGGGGCCCGCGTTCGAGATGCACGTGCGGTGCATGGTTCGAACCATCTTTCGGTGGACGCCACGGTCCCCGCAGGATTTGGCACCTACGCAGACGCTTGCGCGCCTGCGGGCTGCCCCGGCTTCAAAGGGCCTGTCCCTCTGCCGGTCTCGATGGTGGAGTCACGATGCCAGCCCTTTCCGGCACTGTCAATCCCTTCATGCGGATAAAGCGATAGATATTTTCAGGGTCACTCTGCGAGGGCCGTCCCGGTCGCCCCGTTCAGGATCGGGTACAGTCCCGGCGGTCCTCTCGCTGGAAACGCCGATGCCGCGCCTGCCCCTGTCCTGCCTGCTGTTGCCTCTGCTGGCGAGCGCGACCGCACACGCCGGCGACTGGCGGCAGGGCTGGGGACTGGCTCCCCCTTCCGCCCGTGCCACCCGCGCAGGCAGTGCCGAGGGCGCCGCCCCCATGGCCCAGTTGCGCCTGCAGCCGGTCGGTACGCAATGGCAGGCGCGGATCGACAACGGGCTGGCAGGGCCGCTGCAGATCCAGCTGCGCGCCGCCCCCGGACACCCGGTCGAAGGCCTCCCGGTCGAGTCGCTGATCCAGGGCGACAGCAGCCTGGTGGTCGGCCACCTGCCCGCCCCGATCGATGGCCGCATGCTGGATCTGCGACTGCAGTCGGTGCCGGGCAACCCGGCCGCGCAGGCCGAAGATGTCGCCTATCGCCTGCCGTTCGATGCGGTCCGCCTGCGTGTGGACCAGGCGCCGCAGGGGCGATTCAGCCATGACGACGAGGAGAACCGCGACGCGGTCGACTTCGCACTGCCGGTGGGCACCCTGGTGCTGGCCGCGCGCGAGGGCACGGTGATGCAGATCCAGGATGGCTTCCGTGGCAATGGCCAGGACCGCGAGCGCGATGGTGCCCGTGCCAATTTCATCCGCGTGCTGCACAGCGACGGCAGCATGGCCCTGTACGGCCACCTCCAGGACGGCGGCATGCGCGTGCGCCGCGGCCAGGCGGTGGGAGCCGGGCAACCGATCGGCCTGTCCGGCAACAGCGGCTACAGCACTGCGCCGCACCTGCACTTCGTGGTGCAGGTCAACCGCGGCATGGGCCTGCGCTCGGTGCCGGTGCGCATCTTCGCCGGGCCGGGACAGCTGCAGTTCGCCCGCCAGGGCGAAGCAGACGGCGGTACCGGGCGCTGACCGGCCCCGGCCGGTATAATCGGGCGCTTATCTCTTTGAATAGCGCCCCGGGCGGGCGCCACTGCCATGTCCGAAGTCGCCAACGAAGCGTCGCGTCGCCGCACCTTCGCCATCATTTCCCACCCTGACGCCGGCAAGACCACGCTGACCGAAAAGCTGCTGCTGTTCGGAGGCGCGATCCAGATGGCCGGTTCGGTCAAGGGCCGCAAGGCCGCCCGCCACGCCACCTCCGACTGGATGGCACTGGAAAAGGAGCGCGGCATCTCGGTCACCTCCTCGGTGATGCAGTTCCCGTACGAAGGCAAGATCGTCAACCTGCTCGACACCCCCGGCCACGCCGACTTCGGCGAGGACACCTACCGCGTGCTGACTGCGGTGGACTCGGCGCTGATGGTGATCGACGTGGCCAAGGGCGTGGAAGAGCGCACGATCAAGCTGATGGAAGTCTGCCGACTGCGCGACACCCCGATCATGACCTTCATCAACAAGCTCGACCGCGAGGGCAAGGACCCGATCGAGCTGCTGGATGAAGTGGAAACCGTGCTGGGCATCCAGTGCGCCCCGGTCACCTGGCCCATCGGCATGGGCCAGCGCCTGAAGGGCGTGGTGCACCTGCTGACCGGCGAAGTGCACCTGTATGAGCCGGGCCGCAACTTCACCCGCCAGGATTCCACCATCTTCCCGTCCATCGATGCCCCCGGCCTGGCCGAGAAGATCGGTGCACAGATGCTGGCCGACCTGCGCGACGAGCTGGAACTGGTGCAGGGCGCCAGCCACCCGTTCGACCTGGACGCCTACCGCGCCGGCAAGCAGACCCCGGTGTTCTTCGGCTCGGGCGTGAACAACTTCGGCGTGCAGCCACTGCTGGACTTCTTCGTCGAGCACGCGCCATCGCCGCAGGCGCGCTCCACCACCGGCCGCCAGATCGCACCGGAAGAGAACAAGCTGACCGGCTTTGTGTTCAAGATCCAGGCCAACATGGACCCGCAGCACCGTGACCGCGTGGCCTTCATGCGGGTCTGCTCGGGCCGTTTCAGCGCCGGCATGAAGACCTTCCACGTGCGCACCGGCAAGGAAATGAAGCTGGCCAACGCGTTGACCTTCATGGCCAGCGATCGCGAGATCGCGGCCGAGGCGTGGCCGGGCGATGTGATCGGCATCCACAACCACGGCACCATCTCCATCGGCGATACCTTCACCGAAGGCGAAGCGGTCACCTTCACCGGCATTCCCAACTTCGCCCCGGAACTGTTCCGTCGCGCACGCCTGCGCGATCCGCTCAAGCTCAAGCAGCTGCAGAAGGGCCTGGCCCAGCTGTCCGAGGAAGGCGCAACCCAGTTCTTCCGCCCCCTCACCAGCAACGACCTGATCCTGGGTGCGGTGGGTGTGCTGCAGTTCGACGTGGCCGCCTACCGCCTGAAGGACGAGTACGGCGTGGAAGCCACCTTCGAGCCGGTCAGTGTGACCACCGCGCGCTGGGTCCACTGCAGCAACGAGAAGAAGCTGGAAGAATTCCGCGAGAAGAACGCGCTGAACCTGGCCCTGGATGCGGCCGGGCACCTGGTCTACCTGGCGCCGACCCGGGTCAACCTGCAGCTGGCGCAGGAACGCTCGCCGGACGTGCGCTTCTCGGCCACCCGCGAAGCGGCGCATACCGTTTCGGTGGGCTGATGCCACGGAGGCGGATCCGCGCCTGGTAGATCCACGCCATGCGTGGATAGGCGCGGATTCATCCCCCATACGGTGACGGGCGTGCACATGGCGGCCATCGCGGCGATGATAGGGGGACGCGGGTCCCCCTCCCCGCGAACAACGCCCATGCCCATGTCCACGACGTCCATTGCTTCGATCCGTGAAGAAGTCGCCAGCGCCCTGACCCATGGCCTGGGCGCGGTATTCGCCCTGGCCGCCAGTGCGGTGTTGATCACCCTGGCTGCGATCTACGGCGACGGCTGGCAGCTGGCCAGCGCGATCGTATTCGGTATCGCGCTGCTGCTTCTGTACACCGCCTCCACCCTGTATCACGCCATCCAGCATCCGGTCGCCAAGGGCCGGCTGAAGGTGTTCGACCACTGCGCGATCTACGTGCTGATCGCGGGCACCTATACCCCGTTCACCCTGATCGGCCTGCGCGGTCCGTGGGGCTGGGGCCTGTTCACTGCGATCTGGGCGCTGGCGCTGGCGGGTGTGGTGTTCAAGCTGTTCTACACCGGCCGCTTCAAGGTGCTCTCCACGGTGATCTACATCGCCATGGGCTGGCTGGTGATCGTGGCGATCAAGCCGATGTGGGCCTCGATCGACGGTGGCACCCTCGCCTGGCTGTTTGCCGGCGGCCTGTCGTACACGCTGGGCACCTATTTCTACCACCGTGAATCGATCCCGTACTCGCATGCGATCTGGCACCTGTTCGTGATCGGCGGCAGTGTCTGCCACTTTGTCGCGGTCACCATGCAGGTGTTGTAAACGACCGCTCGAACGCAGCGCGTGCACGCCATGCACATGGACGCTTCGCGCCCTGTCCACGAAGAGGGGGCAACCATGGCAGCGTGAATGCTGCCGCCTCCCCTGCTGCAAAGCGCACGCACCGCTGGCGCCTCCGCCGTCCCGGCCCACGTGGCCGGCGCTGGCTGACGATCCTGGTCTTCATGCTGGCGGCAATACTGGTGCTGTTCGCGTTGTGGGACTGGAACTGGTTCAAAGGGCCCGTGGAGCGTGCGGTGCAGGCACGCACCGGCCGCGCACTGCACATCGGGAACCTGGATGTCGACCTCGGCCGCACCAGCACGATCCGCGCCGATGCGATCACCTTCGCCAATGCCAGCTGGGCAAAACAGCCCGCCATGGCCACGGCGGACCGCGTCGAGATCGATGTGCGGGTGTGGCCCCTGCTGCGCGGCAGCGTGCAGCTGCCCGAAGTACGCCTGACCCGGCCGGATGTGCTGCTGGAAACCGCACCGCGCAAGGGAGACCCGGGCAACTGGGATTTCCTCGGCGGCAGCACCGGCGGGGCAAGCCCCCAACTCAAGCGGCTGCGCATCGACGACGGTCGCCTGCAGTTCCTCGACACGCTGGGCCGCACCGACATCCTCGTGGACGTGCGCAGCGGCCAACCGAAGCAGGCCGACACTGCGCCACCGCTGCTGGTGCAGGGTAAAGGCCGCTGGCAGGGCAATCGGTTCACGCTGCGCGGCGGCACTGAATCCCCCCTGGAACTGACCGACAGCGACCACCCGTTCCGCATCCATCTCGATGGCCGGGCCGGCGCCACTCACGCAGTCGCCAGTGGCACGCTGACCAACCCCTTCCAGCTGCGCGTGTTCGACCTGCAGTTCGCGCTCAGCGGCCAGGACCTGGCCGATCTCTATCCTCTGCTCGGCATCGCCATCCCGCCCTCACCGCCCTATGCGTTGAACGGACGCCTCAAACGCGACCACGACGTCTGGCGTTACGACAGCTTCACTGGCAAGGTCGGCGACAGCGACCTGGGGGGCAACCTGCAGTTCGAGGTGGGACGCGATCGTCCACGGCTGACCGCCACGCTGCAATCCAGGCGCCTGGACTTTGATGACCTTGCCGGCTTCGTCGGCGCCCCGCCAAAAACCGGCGGCGGCGAAACGGCCAACGCAGAGCAGAAGGCCGAGGCCGCACGGATTGCCGCCCGTGCACGGGTGCTGCCCGACACGCCCTACAACCTGGGCAAGCTGCGCGCCATGGATGCCGACGTGCGCTGGAAGGCCCACCGCATCAACGCCCCTTCGTTGCCGCTGGACGACATGGATGCGCACCTGTTGCTGGATGACGGCGTGCTGCGGTTGGACCCGCTGAACTTCGGCGTCGCCGGCGGCGACATCCGCAGCACGATCCGCATGGACGCGCGCCGTCCGCAGATCAGCACCGCGCTGAAGGCCAGCGTGCGCGGCGTGCAGCTGGGCCAGTTGTTCCCTGACGCCAAGCTGGCTGAACAGGCCAAGGGTGGCATCGGCGGCGAGGTGGACCTGAGCGGCCACGGCAACTCGGTCGCCGCAATGCTCGGCAGCAGCAGTGGCAAGGTCGGCCTGGCGATGGGCCGCGGCCATGTCGGCAACCTGGTAATGGAACTGGCGGGGCTGGACATCACCGAATCGCTGAAATTCCTGGTGACCGGCGACAAGCAGATCCCCCTGCGCTGCGCCTTCGCCGACTTCGGCGTGCGCGACGGCCTGATGACCAGCCAGGCGATGGCGGTGGACACCACCGACACGATCCTCATCGGCGAAGGCACGGTGAGCCTGCGCGACGAGACCCTGGACCTGCTGCTGAAGCCACGCCCGAAGGACAGGAGCATTCTGGTACTGCGTTCTCCGCTGCACATCAGTGGCACCTTCAAGGACCCGTCATTCCGGCCCGACTTCAAGGCGTTGGGTATTCGTGGCGCCGTGGCCCTGGCGCTGGGCACCATCGCGCCGCCGGCGGCGTTGCTGGCGACGATCGAACTGGGGCCGGGGAAGGATGCCGACTGCGGCGGGCAGTATGCGAAGTAGGCTTACAGCGTTGTTCGCGGCGCCTGCATTGATCGCGGCTTGAGGGGGACGGGTGACGCAGGCAGGGCACGCCGCAAGTACGTCCCTGTAGGCTCGATGGCGCCATCCATGGCGCCAACGGTCCTGCCTGCGTCACCCGTCCCCCTCCCGACAGTTTCCTGCGCGCGCGGAACGAGAGCGGAAATTCAAAGTCAAAAGAAAAAAGCAAAGTCAAAAGCTGTTGCCAACCAAGGTTGGCACCTACAAAAGGCGAGGCACCGCGCATGTACGCACCGCGCTCGCAGAAATGTGTCCAGAGGCGGAGGGCATGGGCGTGCAGGACCGTTGGCGCCATGGATGGCGCCATCGAGCCCCCATGGATGGGTTCACGGCGTGTCCTGCACGCCCATGCCCTCCGCCTCCCCGCAGGACAGGAAGGCGCTGCTCTCAGCTCTGGCTCTGGCTTCGAAAAGCGGGCCGGCGGGCCGCAGGCCCGCCAGCGACACCCTCACCCGGCGACGATGTACTGCTGCAGCTGGTCCAGCTCGCGCCGCTGCGCATCGATCACCGACTTCACCAGATCGCCGATCGAGATCACCCCCAGCACCTGCGCGCCTTCCACCACCGGCAGGTGGCGGATGCGGTAGTCGGTCACCAGCTGCAGGCAATGCTCCACCTGCTCGCCCGGCGAGACCGTCACCACCTGTGCGGTCATGATCTCGGCCACCGCCGTATCTCGTGAGGAACGATCACGCAGCACGATCTTGCGCGCGTAATCGCGCTCGGAAAGAATGCCGACCAGCCGCGGCCCCTCCATCACCAGCACCGCACCAATACCCTTTTCCGCCATCAGCCGGATCGCATCGATCACCGCCGCCTCCGGCGCGACCGCATGCACTTCAGGAGACTTGCCGTCCAACAGTTGCCGTACCGTGGTCATCTGCCTGCCCTCCAAGGGTGGGTTGCAGGGCAGAGTCTGCCACGGCGGATGCTAGCCACGTGTCAACCAGGTACAACGGCCGCTGCTTGGACTCTTCGTACAGTCGCCCCAGGTACTCACCGATCAGGCCCAGCGCGATCAGCTGCACCCCGCCCAGGAAAAGGATCACCGCCATCATCGTCGGCCAGCCCGCCACCCGGTCGCCATACAGCGCCGCCTTGATGATCACCCACACACCGAATACGAAGGCCACCGCCGCCGTTGCCAGCCCCAGGTAGGTCGCCGCCCGCAACGGCACGGTGGAGAAGCCGGTAATGCCCTCCAGCGCGAAGTTCCACAGCCGCCACAGGCTGAACTTGCTGGTGCCGGCCACGCGCGCATGGCGGTGATAGGGGACCGCGATCCGCTTGAAACCCACCCAACTGAAGAGCCCCTTCATGAAGCGGTGGCGCTCACGCATCTCGCGCAGCGCGCTCAGCGCACGCGGCGACAGCAGGCGGAAATCACCGGTATCGGCCGGGATCGGCGTGCGTGACAGACGACCGATCACCCGGTAGAACATCGCCGCCGTGGCGCGCTTGATCCAGGCCTCGCCGTCGCGGGCCATGCGCGTGCCATACACGTTGTCATGGCCCTCACGCCAGCGCGCGACGAACTGCGGCACCAGTTCCGGCGGATCCTGGCCGTCGGCGTCGAGGATCATCGCCGCGCCTTCGCGCACCAGGTCCAGCCCGGCGGTCAGCGCCGCTTCCTTGCCGAAATTGCGCGACAGCTTCAGTGCGGAAACCCGCGCATCGGACTGGGCCAGGCGGGCGATCACCTCCCACGTGCCGTCATGGCTGCCGTCGTCCACGTACAGGATGTGGCCGTCGATGTCGGGCAGCGCGTCGAGCACCGCGCACAACCGCGGATGCAGCAACGGCAATGCCAGGGCCTCGTTGTAGGCGGCGATGACGAAAGTAAGCCGTTCGCGGGTCATGCCCGGATTGTACGTTGCCGCCGCCCGCAGATCAGGCAGCGCGCGCTCACTCTTCCGAAAGGTACGCGGCCCCACCCAGCTGCCGTGCCTGGCGCTGGATCCAGGCCGCACGCCGCTGCACGTACGGCCCTGGCTTTGCCGCGTTGTAGCGCCGCGGCGCCGGCAACACCGCCGCCAGCCGCGCGCTCTCGGCCGGGCTCAACCGCGCCGCATCCTTGCCCCAGAATGTCTGTGCCGCTGCCTGCGCTCCGTACACGCCATCACCGAACTCGGCGATGTTGGCGTACATCTCCAGGATGCGCTCCTTTGGCCACAGCGCTTCGATCAGCACGGTGTACCAGACCTCCAGCCCCTTGCGGATCCAGCTGCGGCCCTGCCAGAGGAACAGGTTCTTGGCCACCTGCTGGCTGATCGTGCTGGCGCCACGCAGTCGCCCGCCCTTGGCATTGTGGTCGCGGGCCTTCTCGATGGCCTGCAGGTCGAAGCCATTGTGGACGGGGAAGCGCTGGTCTTCGGCCGCCACCAGCGAGATCGGCAGGCTCGGCGCCATCTGGTCCAGGTCGCGCCACTGGTAATGCAGTCGATACGACCAGTCAGCCTCTCCCAATGCCTCGCCATAGCGCCACAGCATGACCGTGGATACCGGCGGGTCGATGAACCGCAGCACCAGCACCTGCAGGCAGCTGAAGGCCGCCAGCAACACCGGCAGCCACAGCAGCCGTTTCCAGCGCCAGCGCCTGCGGCGTGGGCCTTCTGTTACGGCTTCCACCTTGTGCTGCTCTCCCCCTGCCCCCATTACTGGTGCATCCTTCTTCTATCTGGTTGTCGGCGCATTATCCGGCAACCGCCCCCGTTTACGCGCGATGTGAGCCGATGACCGCCAACCCCGATTCCCTGATCCGCTTCCTGCTGCCCGACGCTGGCGTCCGTGGCGTCCACGTGCGCCTGCAGGCCACCTGGCAGGAAATCCTGTCCCACGCCGCGTACCCGGACACCGCTGCCGAACTGCTCGGCGAGGCCTGTGTTGCCTCGGCGCTGTTCACTGGCCATACCAAGATCGATGGGCGCCTGTCGATCCAGCTGCGTAGCAGCACCGCCCTGCGCACCCTGTTCGCCGAATGCACCGCCGCCGGTACCCTGCGCGGCATCGCCCAGCTCAGCGAGGGGGCCGATGCGCCGCGCGACCTGTCCAGCCTGGGTGATGACGCCCTTCTCGCGATCACCATCGAAAACCCGGGCCTGGACCCGCGCGAGCCGCAGCGCTACCAGAGCCTGGTCGCACTGACCGCACCGGAGCTGGACGAGGCCTTCGAGGACTACTTCCGCCAGTCCGAGCAGCTGCCGACGCGCCTGCTGCTGGCCGCCGACCGCAATGGCGCCGCCGGCCTGCTGCTGCAGAAGCTGCCAGGCGATGAGGGTGACGAGGACGGCTGGGCGCGTGCCAGCGCCCTGTTCGAGACCCTGGGCAAGGCCGAACTGCTGGCCACCCCGGCCGAGCAGCTGCTGCACCGCCTGTTCCACGAGGAGAAGCCGGAACTGATGGGCGACAAGCCGCTGTCCTTCGCCTGCTCCTGTTCCCGCGAGCGGGTCGCATCGATGCTGCAGTCGCTGGGCGAGGACGAGGCACGTGCCGCGGCCGCGGACACCGGCGCCGTCGAGGTCCGTTGCGAATTCTGCGGGCGGGAGTATCACTTTCCTTTGACGGAGTTCGGCATACTGTTCCACGGTGCCGAGGGGACTGTACCGGCGCCCGAACGCCTTCAGTGAACAGCTTGTCTTGCATCTGGGGGGATCAAGGCTTGTTAAGAATTCATAAACGCCCTACGATCAAGTTCCCGTCTCTACGGGAACTTCCGTTGTCTGTCCTTGTCTGAACTGGTCCGATGCGTACCTTCCTGCGTCTACCGCTGGCCCTGCTGATCGCCCTTGGCGCGATCACGGGCGCGCACGCGCAGAGCAAGGACACCCGGACCGTGCTGCCGGTATGGAACAAGGGCAGCGGCAAGGTCGAGGCATTGCTGTACCTGGAGCCCACCGGTGAACAGGCTGCCGGCGCCCGCTGGCACTTCGGCCGCAACTCGCTGGATGCGGCTTTCGGCCTGTCCTCCGGCGATTCGCTGGGCCTGCTCTGCAACAGCAGCAGCGGGACCAGCATGAGCGGCCTGGCCAGTCACTGCATGCTGGCCAGCCTGGGTGACGATGACGACCTCAACAGCCGCCGCTTCACCGGGACTGCCGCGCTGAACCGCGGCAGCGGCCGCCTCGGCATCACCGCGGGCACGGGCCGTGAAACCCTGCCGGCGTGGCTGTCCGGCCCGAACAAGACACCCTCGCTGCGCGCCGAGCAGAACGATCTGACCGTGTTCGCGCAGAAGAACATCGGCCGCGAGGGTTTTGTCTCGATTGCCGGTACCTACGCCAAGGCGCGGCTGGTACCGTTGGCCGACGCAGCGCCGTCCATCGCCGACCGCTGGGACAGCAAAAGCCTGAGCATTGGCGCCGGGTACGGCAATTTCACCGGCAGCATCATCGGCCGCGTGATCGACGTGCCGGGCAAGCCTGGCAAGTGGGAAGGCCTGGGCATCGGCCTGACCTGGCGCACCCCGTGGTCCGGCCAGCTGACCGTTGGCGCCGAGAACGTGATCAGCCGGGGCAAGAATCCGTTCTCCCCGCGCAATGAAAGCAATGACGATGGCACCGTGCCGTACGTGCGTTACGAACAGGATCTCTGACCCGCCCCACGTGGGTCTTCACTGCAATGACTTCTTCCGGGCGCCGAAAGGCGCCCGTTGCATATGCGCGCTCGTGATACACGCAGCGCGCTTTTCGGCGTACTGGATACCGCGCAACGCATGCCGACACACTGTGATACACATCAACGAGAACTTTTTTCGTCACTTTGCGCTAACAAACGAGACATCGTCAGCGCACGTGCACTTCAACCCTTTGATTTCCAGTGTGAAATTTCATTTTTACCAAAATCACAGGCTTGATTAACGCAGCTTTAATTCTTGGCCAACGCCCGCTACTATCGGTTCAGCCCTCGCGATTTGGGAGCGCTTTTCGCTCCCCCGCCGGGCATTAACCCAGCCAAGATTTCTTGGAGAGAGAGAGCCAATGAATTTCCAGTCCAACAAGCTGCGCGACGCCGTTCTGGTCGCGCTCGTTGCCGGTGTGGCGTCCACAGCCACCGCCCAGGCTCAGGAAGCGACCAACCTTGACCGCATCTCGGTCACCGGTTCGCGCATCAAGAGCACCGACATCGAAACCTCGCAGCCGGTCCTGAGCCTGACCCGCGCCGACATCGAAAAGCAGGGCGTGACCTCGGTCGCCGACATCCTGCAGCGCGTCGCCGCCAACGGCGCCGCGCTGAACCGTACGTTCAACAACGGCGGTGATGGCTCGGCCGGCATCAGCCTGCGTAACCTCGGTTCCGAGCGCACCCTGGTATTGGTCAACGGCCGTCGCTGGACCACCGGCCTGGATGGCAGCGTCGACCTGAACACCATCCCGACCGCGATGATCGAGCGCATCGACGTCCTCAAGGACGGCGCATCGACCATCTATGGTTCGGACGCCATCGCCGGCGTGGTGAACATCATCACCAAGCAGAACTTCGACGGCGCGGAAGCGAACTTCTACAAGGGACAGTACAGCCAGGGCGACGGCGAACGCGAAGCCGCCGATTTCACCATCGGTACCACCACCGATCGCGCGTCACTCGTGCTCGGTGCGTCCTACGTGAATGAAAAGGAAGTGATGGCTGGTGATCGCAAGATCTCCGCCGGTGGTCCGCCGTTCTTTGGCGGCCAGAGCAGCACCGGCCTGCCGGGCTCGTACATCCGCAATGACCAGCGCTACGTCATCATCAATGGTGTTGAGACCCCCTTCAACGCCAATGTCCACGGCTACAACACTTCTCCGGACAACTACCTGCTGACCCCCAACGAGCGCACCTCGCTGTTCGCGGTCGGTTCGTACAACGTTACCGACAACATCACCTTCCGCACCGAGGCGATGTACAACGAGCGCAAGTCCGAGCAGCTGTTGGCGGCCATGCCCGTGACTGGCCAGCGCCTGAGCGCATCGAGCATCTACAACCCCTACGGTGTGGATCTGACCAGCGTGTCGCGTCGTTTCAATGAAACCGGCGGCCGCTCGTTCAATCAGAACGTCAAGAACTGGCACTTCTACGGCGGCTTCGAAGGCTTCTTCGAGATCGCTGACAGGAACTTCGACTGGGATGTCGGCTACCGTTACGACAAGACCGACCAGAACGACCTGACCTATGGTCTGTTCAACCGCCAGCGCCTGGCGGAAGCCTACGGTCCGTCAGCGATCCGCGACGGTCAGCCGGTCTGCCTGACCTCTGCCGGTGCGGTCATCACCGGCTGCGTACCGATCAACCCGCTTGGCGGCCTGGGTTCCATCTCGCAGGCTGCGCTGGACTACGCTTCGTTCACGGCGCATGACTCTGCCAGCCTGGTGTCCAAGAGCTATTACGCCAACATCTCCGGTGAAATCGTGCAGCTCCCGGCGGGTGCGCTTGGCTTTGCAGCCGGTTATGAGGGTCGTAAGGAAAGCGGCCAGTTCGATCCAGATGCCTTCATCGCTGCAGGCCTCAGCACCGGCAACGGTGCAGCTCCCACCAAGGGCGCTTACGACCTGGACGAGTTCTTCCTGGAACTCTCGATTCCTGTGCTGGCCGATCTGCCGGGCGCCAAGCTGCTCGACCTCAGTGTCGCCTCGCGTTTCTCTGACTACAGCAACTTCGGCAACACCACCAACAACAAGTTCGGTTTCCGCTGGAAGCCGATCGACGACCTGATGGTCCGCGGCAACTACTCCGAAGGCTTCCGCGCTCCGAGCATCAACAATCTGTATCGCGGCAACACCGATTCGTTCGAAACCTACGCCGATCCCTGCTCCGCATCCAGCGGTCGTCGCACTGGTGCGGTTGCCGCCCAATGCGCCGCCGAAGGCGTCCCGGCGAACTTCCAGCAGCCCGGTGCCGGCAGCGGTGCGAACAAGCAGACGCCGGAAGCATTCACCTGGAAGTCGAATCCGGATCTGAAGCCGGAAACCTCGACCAGCAAGACGCTGGGCCTGGTGTGGAGCCCGAGCTTCGTGCAGGGCCTGAACGTGACCCTGGACTGGTGGCAGATCAAGATCGAGGACGCCATCACCCGCCCGGCCATCCAGGACATCATGGATCGCTGCTACGGTGGTTCCCCGCAGGAACAGGCAGCCTACTGTGGCCTGATCACCCGTGATCCGAACTACGGCACTGCCACCCAGCGCTACACCATCACAAACGTCGACATGCCGCTGCAGAACCTGTCGTCGTACAAGGTGGAAGGCTGGGATCTGGGCATCCTGTACAAGCTGCCGGAAACCTCGATCGGTCAGTTCACCATCAGCCTGGACGGCACCTACCTGTCCAAGTGGGATACGAAGTCGACCGAAGATGCACCGCTGGATGGCCGCGCCGGCCGTTACCTCGACCAGGATCCGTACTGGCGTATCCGCTCCAACCTGTACGTCGACTGGTCGTACGGCGATTTCGGCGTCAACTACGGCTTGCGCTACAAGTCGGGCATGACCGAAGACTGCCCGTTCGATCCGGTGGGTGACGCCGACCTGGTGGGCTACTGCTCCGATGGCCAGAACGGCAAGAACCACATGGGCGCGACCACCTACCACGACATCCAGTTCCGTTACAACACGCCGTGGAAGGGCACCATCATGGTCGGCCTGAACAACGTGTGGGACAAGGATCCGCCGGTCTCGTACTCGACCTCGTACAACATGTTCGACCCGCAGTACGACCTGCCGGGCCGCTACATGTACATGCAGTACAAGCAGAAGTTCTGATCGATCCACTGATCGGCTGATGCAGCAACGGTCCCGCAAGGGGCCGTTGTTTTTTGTGCATTCCAGGCTGCGGCAGCACCCAACGAAAAAGGCCGCGGCAATTGCCGCGGCCTTCTGCACTCAACAAAGCAACAACGCTCAACCGTTCGGAATCAGCGTCTCGATCAGGTGCTCCACATAGGCTTCGAAATCCTCGCGCGCCTGCTTCGGCTGCTGCAGCTGCAACGACAACTGCAGGAAGCCGACATAGGCGGCGTAGGCCAGGCGTGCGCGATGGCGTGCATCGGTCGAGCTGAGCCCTGCCTGGCGGAACGAGGCAACCAGATAGTCGAGGCGACGCTGCGAAACCCGGTCGATCACCGGCCGCACCATCGGATGGTCCAGCGCCTTCAGCAGCTCGCTGTAGATGATGTGCGGCTGCACTTCATGCGCCACCATCTGGAACAGCTGGCGCAGGCGCACACGCGGATCCGGTACGTCTTCCAGGCTGCCGAACACCTGTTCCTGTTCGAACAGTTCCCAGCGCTCCAGCGCCGCCTGCAGCAATGCATCGCGCGAAGGGAAATGCCAGTAGAAACTGCCCTTGGTCACGCCGAGTCGCCGCGCCAGCGGTTCCACCGCAACGGCGCCTACGCCTTGTTCAGCAATCAGGTCGAGGGCCGCCTGGGCCCAGTCTTCGGCACTCAGGCGGCTGTTGCGGCCGGCGCGCGGTTCGCCGGCGGAAGCGTCAGGTTGATTCATGGACTGATTTAACCATACGCCGGGGTTCGTTGCAGTACGCCGTTGCAGGCGAAACCGTCAAAGCCCCCCCCCCTGGACCCTAACCTGCAACGCACCATACGATGCAGTATTGACTTCCCCCGCAAGCGATCCATACTAGCAAGTATGGTTATGTCCCCTACTCCCGCTGCGTTCCATGACCTGCGCCTGGAGGCCGCCCATGGCGCCCGCCTCGCGGCCACGGCCAGCGAGCACGGTCGTCGTGGTCGCGTGCTGTTCGCGCACGGCTTCGGCCAGACCCGCCACGCCTGGAACGCCACCGCACGCGCCCTGTCTGCGGCCGGCCTGCAGACACTCGCTTACGACGCGCGCGGCCATGGCGATTCAGACTGGAATGCCACCGACCTGCCCTATCACGGCGAACAGTTCGCTGATGACCTGATCGTGCTGGCCGGTGAACAGCCGCGTGCGCCGGTGCTCGTTGCAGCGTCGATGGGCGGGCTGTTCGGCCTGCTGGCTGAGTCGCGCTGGCCCGGCCTGTTCTCGGCGATGGTACTGGTCGACATCACGCCGCGCTGGGATATCGCCGGCGTCGAACGCATCCTCGCCTTCATGACCGCCCATCCCGACGGCTTTGCCTCGCTGGCCCAGGCCGCCGATGTGATCTCAGCCTACATGCCTCACCGCCCGCGCAAATCCGAGCAGTCGCTGCGTGCCTTGCTACGCGAAGACGGACACGGCCGCTGGCGCTGGCATTGGGACCCGCGCCTGGTGGCCGAACTGGCCCGCGACAGCGAGCAGCACCAGGACGCACTGGCCGAGGCCGCGCGCCAGGTGAAGTGCCCGCTGCTGCTGGTCAGCGGCGGCCGCAGCGATCTGGTCACGCCGCAGACCGTGGCCGAATTCCTGGCGTTGGCGCCGCACGCGCGCCATGTACAGCTGCCGCAGGCCACGCATATGGTCGCAGGCGATGACAACGACGCCTTTACCGCTACTGTGTTGGACTATCTGGACGTGTTGCCCGCAGCGGATGCTGCGGCTTCGTCCGCCACAAACGAGCACGTCACCGGAGCACGCTCATGAGCATCGTTCTTCCCTTCCTCGCCCTGCTGCTGGCAGGCGCGTTCGTCGCCTACCACCGCATGCGGCTGGTTACCTGGACGCTGATCAGCGTGGCCCTGCTGGTCGCCTGCTGGTTCATCCCCTACGTCAACCAGACCGCCACGATCGTGGCGGCCGCCGTGTTGGCCGTCATCGCCGTGCCGCTGCTGCTGCCGTTCATCCGCAAGCCGCTGCTGACCGGCCCGATGATGAAGGTGTTCCGCAAGGTGCTGCCGCCGCTGTCGCAGACCGAGCGCATCGCGCTGGAAACCGGTTCGGTCGGATTCGAGGGCGAACTGTTCACCGGTGATCCGGACTGGAACATCCTGCTCAACTACCCCAAGCCGCAGCTGACTGCCGAAGAACAGGCCTTCCTTGATGGCCCCGTCGAAGAGTTGTGCGCGATGGTCAACGACTGGGAAATCACCCACGTCCATGCCGACCTGCCGCCGGAGCTGTGGGCCTTCATCAAGAAGAACAAGTTCTTCGGCATGATCATCCCGAAGGAATATGGCGGCCTGGGCTTCTCCGCGCTGGCCCACCACAAGGTGATCCAGAAGCTGGCCTCGGTGTCCTCGGTGGTCAGCTCCACCGTCGGCGTACCCAACTCGCTGGGCCCGGGTGAACTGCTGGTGCATTACGGCACCCAGGAACAGAAGGACCAGTACCTGCCGCGCTTGGCCGATGGCCGTGAAGTGCCCTGCTTCGGCCTGACCGGTCCGTTCGCCGGTTCCGACGCCACCTCGATTCCCGATTACGGCATCGTCTGCAAGGGCGAGTGGAACGGCGAGCAGGTGCTCGGCGTCAAGCTGACCTTCGACAAGCGCTACATCACCCTGGCACCGGTCGCCTCGCTGATCGGCCTGGCCTTCCGCATGTACGATCCCGATGGCCTGATCGGCGATACCCGCGATATCGGCATCACCCTGGGCCTGCTGCCGCGCGACACAGCCGGCGTGGAGATCGGTCGTCGCCACTTCCCGCTGAACTCGACCTTCCAGAACGGTCCGATCCGGGGCAAGGATGTGTTCATCCCGCTGACCCAGCTGATCGGTGGCGCGGCCATGGCCGGCAAGGGCTGGAACATGCTCAACGAGTGCCTGGCCGTAGGCCGCTCGATCACCCTGCCGTCCACCGCCAGCGGTGGTGCCAAGGCCGGTGCGGCCGTCACCGGCGCCTATGCACGCATCCGCAAGCAGTTCGGCCTGTCGGTCGGCCGCTTCGAGGGCGTCGAGGAGGCGCTGGCCCGCATCGGTGGCAAGGCCTACAAGATCAGCGCACTGTCGCAGGCCACCGCCGCGGCGGTCGACCGCGGTGACGTGCCGTCGGTGCCGTCGGCCATCGCCAAGTATCACTGCACCACTATGAGCCGCGAAGTGATCTCGGACATGATGGACGTGATCGGCGGCAAGGGCATCATCCTGGGGCCGCGCAACTTCGCCGGCCGCAGCTGGCAGGCCGCGCCGATCGCGATCACCGTGGAAGGCGCCAACATCATGACCCGCAGCCTGCTGATCTTCGGCCAGGGTGCGATCCTCTGCCACCCATGGGTGCTGAAGGAGATGAAGGCGGCGCAGGATCCGGACACCCGTGCCGGCCTGCAGGAGTTCGACCGCAGCCTGTTCGGCCACATCCGCTACGGCATCTCCAACGCCGTGCGTTCGTTCTGGTTCGGCCTGACCGGCGCGCGCTTCGGCGCCGCTCCGGGTGACGCCTACACCCGCCGCTACTTCCGCAAGCTGGACCGTTACTCGGCCAACCTGGCCCTGATGGCCGACATCTCGATGATGACCCTCGGCGGCAAGCTGAAGTTCAAGGAATCGCTGTCCGGCCGCCTGGGCGACGTGCTGAGCCACGTCTACATGACCAGCGCAATGCTCAAGCGCTACCACGACGAAGGCGCACCGCAGGCCGACCAGCCGCTGCTGGCCTGGGCCTTCCATGACAGCGTGCACAAGATCGAAGAGTCGCTGTCGGCCGCACTGCGCAACTTCCCGATCCGTCCGATCGGCTGGCTGATGTGGGCACTGATCTTCCCGCTGGGCCGTCGTGCCGAGGCGCCGGGCGATCGCCTGAGCCGCCGTGTCGCCGCCCTGCTGATGGCGCCGAACGAAGCCCGCGACCGCCTGGCCAGTGGCGTGTTCCTGACCCCGTGCGAGAACAACCCGGGTGGCCGCATCAACAGCTACCTGAGCAAGGCGATCATGGCCGAGCCGGTGGAGCGCAAGTTCCTCAAGGCGCTGAAGAGCAAGGGCATCGAGGCGCTGGATTTCAAGAGCCAGCTGGACGAGGCCGTGGCCGAGGGCGTGATCACCCAGGACGAGCGCAGCCTGCTGGAAGAGCTGCGCACGCTCACCCTGGACACGATCACCGTGGACGACTTCGACACCCACGAACTGCGCGCGGCCAGCTACTACGACCGCCAGCACAAGGACCCGCATTCGCAGGCGGCCTGATCGCCCGCGACACACGTTGCCTTCGACGGCGGGCCTCGGCCCGCCGTCGCGTTATCCGCCGACCGGAATACCCCTCATGTCCACACCCCTGCTCTCGCTTTACCAACGCCTGCAGCGCTGGCCTGCTGGCAACTGGCTGTTCTCGCGCGCGGTGTGTTTCAAGGCGCCCTACTTCGCCAGCATCGCGCCGTGCATCACCCGCCTGGAACACGGCCGCTGCGAAGGGACGCTGGCCGACCGCCGCAGGGTACGCAACCACATCGGCACGGTGCATGCGATCGCGATGTGCAACCTGGCCGAACTGACCGCCGGGTTGATGGTCGATGCATCGCTGCCGAAGGGCATGCGCTGGATCCCGAAGGGGATGCAGGTGCAGTACCTGGCCAAGGCACGAGGCACACTGCAGGCGGTGGCGCTGCCGGTACAGCCGATTGTCGTCGCGGCCGAAGGCTATGCGCTGCCGGTGACGGTCAGCGTGCGCGACCGGGCGGGGACGGAAGTGTTCAGCGCGGTCATCGACATGTGGATGTCGCCGGCGAAGTAGGTTCCCGCGAACGGCGCAGCCCCTCGTGGGTGGACGCGGGATGCGGTTTATCGGTTGGGCCGGAGGGGTGGGGCCAGGCGGGGACGCCGCAAGTACGTCCGTGTAGGCTTAGCCGCGCCATCCATGGCGCGGATACCCCGCCCGGCCCCCCCCCTCCGGCCTCGGACGGATCTCTGCGGCGTCCCCCACGGAAGAGAGAAAGAAGAGCAAAAGCAAAAGCGACCCATCGGCCGCTTTTTTCCATGCACGCAGAATCCACGAGCGCAGCGACCCGCTGTTGCTCTTGATCTTCTTTTTTCTTCTCCGTGGGCTGGCCGCGCACGGAACCTGTCTGAGGCCGGGCGGGTTGGGTTCGCGGGGGTGTCCGCGGCATGGATGCCGCGGCCAAGCCTACAGGGACGTACTTGCGGCGTCCCCCGCGAACCCAACCCGCCCGGCCAACCCCATGAGAAGCTCTACGCGACCAACCCACGAGGGGCTGCGCCGTTGGCTGGAAACTACGCCACCGCGCGAAGAACCAACGCCAGGATCGCAGGCACCGCCTGGATCATGAAAATGCGGCGGCTCACGCTGTAGGCGCCATAGCACCCGGCCACCACCACGCAGGCCAGCGAGAACGTCACCAGCACTGGCTGATCGATCACCAGCCCCCCTACGATGCCCGCCGCCAGGAAGCCGTTGTACAGGCCCTGGTTGGCCGCCAGCACGCGCGTGATCTCTGCCTTCTCCGGCGTGTTGCGGAAGGTCTTCAGGCCCAGCGGGCGGGTCCACAGGAACATCTCCAGCACCAGGAAGTACAGGTGCAGCACCGCGACCAGCACGGTCAGCAGCAGCGCGATCAGCGACATCGTTTCTCTCCTCGGGAAGATTGGGCCGCGTCAGCGGTCGCGCGGCAGTTTCTTTTCTTCGCGCAGCACGCCGAACGCGGCCAGGGTCATGAAGCCGGCCACCGCCACGCCACCCATGAACACCACGTGCGAGCCGAACAGGGACAGCCCCTTGTGCAGCCACGCAAAGCTCAGGTCCGCGCCCCGGTAGACCACCGTGTCGATCGCTGCGCCGGCCTTATAGCGCCACTGGCGGTCCACGCGGGTGTAGATGGTTTCGCGCGCCGGCTTGGCCAGCGCGAATTCACTGGCGCGGGTCATCACCTGCGCCACCGCGACCATCAGCGGCATCGGCGAGGCCGCCAGCACCGAGAAGCCGATCAGGATCGCGAAACCAGGAATCAGCAGCGCCGGCGCAATGCCATGCCGGGACAGCAGCCAGCGGGTCAGGGCGAGCTGCATCAGCAGCGCCAGTGCGTTCACCGCCAGGTCGATACGCGAGAAGAAGGCCGTAGCAGCGCCTGCATCGTTGAATGCCTCACGCACGATGCTGGCCTGCTGGTTGTACAGCAGGGTGCCCACGCCCACACCGAACACCACCATGATCGCCAGCCAGCGCAGCAGAGGTTCACGCACGATCAGTTTCAAGCCATCCAGCACGCTGCCGCCCATTGGCTTCTCGCCGGACACCAGTTGCTGCTCGCGTTCGCGCAGCACCGCCCAGTGCCGCAGCCGCCAGATGCACAACAGGCAGACGACCAGGAATCCCGCAGAGACCAGCATCAGGTTGGCGATACCCACGCGCTGCACCAGCGCACTGGTGATGATCGGACCGAGGAAGGCACCGACGGTGCCAGCCGCGCCGATGTAACCGTAGAAAGCACGTGCCTGCGCGTTGGAAAACACATCGGCCATGAAGCTCCAGAACACCGCCACCGCGAACAGGTTGAAGACAGTGATCCAGAAAAAGAACGCCATGCCGCGGCCCGGCACACCGCTATCGAACAGTACGTAGAAGCCCAGCAGGGTGACGATGAAGAACCCATACACCGCCGGCAGGAACACCCGCCGCGGGAAGCGGCTGACCAGCCAGCCGTACACCGGCTGCAGCACCAGCATGATCACGAACACGCAGGAAAACAGGAACTGCAGGACAAAGTCCTTCAACGCAATGCCGTGGCCGGCGAACCAGGCGATCAGCACTGGCGGGAACACCGTTTCCAGGTCCGCCGAGGCAGCCATCGCCTCACGCACCGGGCGCAGCACGTAGTAGCCGCTGAGCAGGCAGAAGAAGTACAGGAACGACCACCACAGCGCCGGCGACTCACGCAGTGCCGCCGTCAGCCCACGCAGCGGCCCCTTGCCCTTCACCGCGCTCACGCGGCGTCCCTCGCCAGAAGACGGCGGTTGGACAGCGGCATGGCAGGCTCCGGGGCGGTGAAGCGCGTACGTTAGCCAATGCACTGCAACATCGCCAGCGTGACGCGCGCACCGATGGCCGCAACGTAGTGGCATGAGAGGCAGGAACGACACGTTCGGACACACTTCCAGAGCGTCGAAATGCCAACTTTTTCAACGAGATGCGCATTCATCTTCGCTTTGTTTGTGCACAGGGGAAAAGCGGCGCTAGAATCGCCATCAGCAGTCGCGCACGGGTCCAACCGATGAAAAAGAACAGCCTGCGTCGTCCGATCCGATCGGCGGCCACCGGTTTGCTGGGCATGTTGATGCCCGTTGCCTTGTCCACCACCGCGCAGACCCCGCCGGCGTTGCCGCCGATGCCGACCAACATCGAAACTGCTGCGGGTCCCACCGTCGCCCACACCCAGCCGGCGGCCTACCGCACCGGCCTGGTGCCCCGCGTGCAGGCCCCGGCGCCCGGCTTCAACGTCGCCAACATCGAATCGATGGCGCAGCAGCTCACCTATGGCGAACGCGTGCCGGGCATGGCGGTGGCGATCGTTCAGGGCGGCCGTATCCTCAGCGCGCGCGGCTATGGCGTCACCGACGTCAACAATCCGCTGCCAGTTGATGCGCACACCGTGTTCCGCCTGGCCTCGCTGTCCAAGGCCTTCGCCGGCACCATGGCCGGCCTGCTGGTCAACGACGGCACGCTGCGCTGGGACAGCAAGGTCACCGACTACGTGCCGGGTTTCCGCCTGAACTCGCCGGAAGCCACTGATCGCCTGACCGTGGCCGACGTGCTCAGCCATCGCGTCGGCCTGCCGTACAACGCCTACGACCGCGACATCGAAGGCAACGCCGAGTACTACGCGTTGACCCAGAAACTGGCCAACACCAGCCTGAAGTGCCTGCCGGGCGAGTGCTATGCCTACCAGAACGTGGCCTTCAGCCTGATCGGCGATGTCGTCTACGCGGCCTCCGGCAGCTTCTACGAACAGTCGGTCGAGCGCCGTATCTTCAAGCCGCTGGGCATGAACGATGCCAGCCTCGGCCTGGCCGGCATCCAGGCCAGCTCGCGCTGGGCGCGTCCGCACGTGCGCAGCCGCAACGGCTGGGTCTCGCTGACGCCGAAGCCGACCTACTACCGGGTCGCCCCGGCGGCCGGCGTCAATGCCAGTGCCAGCGACATGGCGCAGTGGCTGCTCGCCCACACCGGCCACCGCCCCGACGTGCTGCCCGCACCGCTGCTGGCCACGCTGCATTCGAGCCTGATCAGCACCCCCGGCGAGATGCGTTCAGGCTGGCGCCGTGAGCGCCTGCATTCGGCGGGCTATGCCCTGGGCTGGCGCACCTTCGACTACGCCGGCCACGACGTGGTGTTCCATGCCGGTGCCGTACAGGGTTACCGCGGCCTGGTCGCGCTGGTGCCGGAACGCGATCTGGGCATCGCCATCATGTGGAACGGCGAAAGCAGCCTGCCCAGCGGCCTGCTGCCGACCGTGCTCGACTCCGCGCTCGGCCTGCCGGCGCAGCGCTGGCTGGACGTGGACACCGACTTCGGAAGCGACAACCTGATGGCCGAGGGCAGCAGCCCTGCGCAGCAGCAGGACAAGCGCAAGGGCAAGGGCGCCTCGAGCAACCGCGCGGTGGCTTCCCCGCGCTGATCCGGCGGGCTCGACCGTGAGCATCAAGGGCGGCCTGGGGGCCGCCCTTTTTGTTGTTTTGTAGGACCTGGCCATGCCCGGCCAGCTCGGAAGACAGGCCCCTGCTCCACAGATGCAGCGCGTCAAACGTCAGAAAGGCAGTCGGCCATGGCTCGGTGCTGGCAATGGCCCCATAAAAAAACCCCCTCCCCGCTGGGCAGCCAGGGAAGGGGTTTCAGGATGCGGCTATCGGGAAGTACTTAGATCAGCGGTGCCGGGGTTGCCGGCAGAGCGACCGGAGCGGCCTTCTTCTTGCGGGCGGCCGGCTTGCGCTTGGCAACCTTCTTCGCTGCCTTCTTCGGGGCAGCCTTCTTGGTGGCCTTCTTCGCGGTCTTCTTCACTGCCTTCTTGGCGGTCTTCTTGACGGCCTTCTTGGCAGTTGCCTTCTTCGCGACCTTCTTGGCCGGCTTGCGGGCCGTTGCCTTCTTGGCAGTCTTCTTGGTGGCCTTCTTGGCTACCTTCTTGGTGGCCTTCTTGGCAGTGGACTTCTTGGCGACCTTCTTCGCCGCCTTCTTCACTGCCTTCTTCGCAGTGGCCTTCTTGGCGACCTTCTTCGCAGCCTTCTTCACCGCCTTCTTGGCAGTCGCCTTCTTCGCGACCTTCTTCACTGCCTTCTTGGCAGCGGCCTTCTTCGCGACCTTCTTCACCGCTTTCTTGGCGGCGGGCTTTTTCTTCGCAGCTTTCTTGGTTGCCATGGGATGGCTCCTCGTCAGTGATAGGGAGTTGAAACGCCCAGGTGGATCAAACCCGCGGATGCTGCGTGCGGGGACCGCCGGCGCGTCAGGCGCGCCGTTACGGATGCGGCAATGCCAGCCTCGATCGGCGGAGCGGGCATCGGAACGGGAGTTGCCTTGCATTTCTCCGGGGGAAGCGGGGCCATGTCCACCGTCATCAGGGTCGCGGTGGTCTTGAAGGGGCTGCTTCGCATCGGACGATTGATTCTGCGCACTCGGTTGGGCAGGCAAGGTCTGCTGAGGCGAAACCTAATCACGGTTTTTTTTACTGTCAACAACCCCCGCGAAAAATTTTCACATCCGCGCCATCCATGGTGGTGCCTGCACGGTCGCCACGCTCCGCGCTCGACGACCGCCGAAGCGCCACGCACGCATGCTGCCTGCAGCAACAACCATGCAAGCGTTGAACAAAAAGTACTTGAAATAAGCACTCTGCGCAGATGCATGCACGTCGGTGGCCACTGCGTGCACACATCGCCAGCACCGGCTGCCGCTGGCACCAACGCCAGCACAACGGCGCCGCAACGGGGGGCAAAAAGTTTTCACATCCGAGTACGTCGGCGCGGGGCGGAAACGCGGATTTGCGCAAAACTGCGCACGCCGATCGGCACCGATTGTCAGTCCGCTGATGCCACGCCGAGGGTGCCAAGCGAACCGGCCGTCATGAGTCCGACGCACTCGCCAAAACGAAAACGGCCACCCGAAGGTGGCCGTTTCAGAATCCGCAAGCGCGACTCAGTGGTCGTCGCTCTCCAGGACTTCGGCGTACGCGTCCGGATCCAGCAGATCGTTGACCTCTTCGGCGTTGGCCAGTTCGACCACGAACATCCAGCCTTCGCCGTAGGCATCTTCGTTGATGGTTTCCGGCTTGTCGGACAGGGCTGAGTTGACCTCGACGACCTTGCCGCTGATCGGGCTGTAGACGTCCGAGGCGGCCTTCACCGACTCGACAACGGCGATCTGTTCGCCGGCCTTGGCCTCGGCGCCGACTTCGGGCAGTTCGACGTAGACCAGGTCACCCAGCAGGCCCTGGGCGTGGTCGGAAATACCGACGGTGACGCGGCCATTGCCTTCGACACGGGCCCACTCATGGGACTTGAGGAACTTGAGGTCGCCGGGGATCTCGCTCATGGGACTGCTCCAGAGATATGCAGGGGGTGGAAAAAACGGGGCTAGTGTAACCAACCGGCCGTCACTGCTGTCAGTGACGACCGGCACGTTCGGATCAGGCGTCGGCGAGCACGCCGGGCTGGGCCTGGCCTTCGCGCACGAACGGGAACTTGACCACGCGTACCGGCACCTGCCGGCCGCGGATGTCGACGGTGACCTGGCCGAGTTCACCGGCCGGCACGCGGGCGAAGGCGATGCCCTTGGCCAGCGTCGGCGAGAAGGTGCCGGACAGGATCTCGCCCTCGCCGCCGGCCGTCGTCACTGCCTGGCCGTGGCGCAGCACGCCCTTTTCGTCCATCACCAGGCCGATCATCTGGCGCGCGGTGCCGGCAGCCTTCTGCGCTTCCAGCGCGCCGCGGCCGATGAAGTCGCGGCCTTCGTCCAGCGACACGGTCCAGGCCAATGCTGCCTCATATGGGCTGATCTCTTCGTCCATGTCCTGGCCGTACAGGTTCATGCCGGCTTCCAGGCGCAGCGTGTCGCGCGCGCCGAGGCCTGCCGGCTTCACGCCTGCCGCCAGCAGGCGGTTCCAGAACGCGACCACGGCATCCTGCGGCAGCAGGATTTCGAAGCCGTCTTCGCCGGTGTAGCCGGTGCGGGCGACAAACAGCTCGACGCCATCGTCGGACTGCACCTGCAGGGCGGCGAAGCGGCCCAGCTTGGTCAGCGCGGCGCGGTCGGCTTCGCGGGCCAGGCTGATGACGATGTCGCGCGCCTGCGGCCCCTGCACGGCCAGGATGGCCAGGTCCGGACGCTGCTCGACGGACACGCCGAACGGTGCGGCCTGCTCACGCAGCCAGGCCAGATCCTTTTCGCGGGTCGAGGCATTGACCACCATGCGGAAGAAGTCGTCGCCCAGGTAGTAGACGATCAGGTCGTCGATGACGCCGCCACGGGGATTCAGCATGCACGAGTACAGTGCCTTGCCGGTGACCTTCAGCTTGTCGATCGAGTTGGCCAGCAGGCGGCGCAGGAACGGCTTGACCTGCTCACCGCGCAGATCGACCACGGTCATGTGGCTGACGTCGAACACACCGGACTCACGGCGCACCAGGTGGTGCTCGTCGAGCTGCGAGCCGTAGTGGATGGGCATGTCCCAACCCCCGAAATCGACCATCTTGGCGCCAAGGGCGCGGTGGGTATCGTTGAGCAGCGTCTTCTGGGTCATGACCGGGTCCGGCAGCAGAGGAAACAAGAACCCCCATTATCCCAGATCGGTCACCCACAGGTCGCGCCGCAGCGCAGCGCCGGAGCCGAGCCCACGCGACGCCCGCACGAAGAGGCCCGGCTCCACAAGGAGCGGCCCGCAGCCTCAACCTGCAGCGTGCTGCCCTGTACCGCCAGCACCCGTACCCACGTACCCGCCGGCAGCTCCGGGCCGCTCACCGGCCAGGACGCGTCATCGATGCTGACCCGGCCCTGCCCGCTGACGATGCCCTGCTGCAAGGGCACCACCCGACCGACCAGCTGCTCGGCACGGCGGTTGAGCAACGGCGCATCGCTGGGCCGCGCCCTTTTCCTGCCCCAGCGCCGGTAGCACTGGATCGAGACCACGCTCAGCACGACGAAGGCAACGACCTGCCACAGCAACGGAATGCCGCTGAACACCGCAACCAGGACGAACACGGCCGCTGCGCCAATGCCGATCCACAGCATGAACGCCCCGGGTGCCAACGCCTCTGCCGCGAACAGCAGCAGCGCCAACGCGCCCCAACCGACGACTTCCCAGCGCATGTCAGCCTCCGATCGGCGGTGGCCGCTTGCCTGCGGCCTTGGTGGTCTGGTCGCCCAGTGCCTGCTTGGCCAGTTCGGCCACGCCAGCGATCGAACCGATCACGCCGCTGGCCTCCATCGGCATCAGCACCAGCTTCTGGTTCGGCGAGCTGGCCAGTTCCTTGAACGCCTCGACGTACTTCTGGGCGACGAAGTAGTTGATCGCCTGCACGTCACCTTCGGCAATCGCCGCCGACACCATCTGGGTCGCCTTGGCTTCGGCCTCGGCCAGGCGCTCGCGGGCCTCCGCATCGCGGAACGCGGCTTCGCGACGGCCCTCAGCCTCCAGCACGGTAGCCTGCTTTTCGCCATCGGCGCGCAGGATCTCCGACTGGCGCGAACCCTCTGCCTCGAGGATCTGCGCGCGCTTCTCGCGCTCAGCCTTCATCTGCCGCGCCATCGCATCCAGCAGGTCGCGCGGCGGCTGGATGTCGCGGATCTCGATGCGGTTGACCTTCACGCCCCAGGGATTGGTGGCATGGTCGACCACGCTCAGCAGCTGGGCATTGATCACCTCGCGCTGGCTGAGCGATTCATCCAGGTCCATCGAGCCGATCACGGTACGGATGTTGGTCTGCACCAGGGCGATCATTGCCACTTCCAGATTCGCGACCTCATAAGCGGCCTTGGCAGCGTCCAGGACCTGGAAGAACACCACGCCGTCCACGCGCACGGCGGCGTTGTCCTTGGTGATCACCTCCTGGCTGGGCACATCCAGCACCTGCTCCATCATGTTCACCTTGCGCCCCACCCCGTACACGATCGGGATCAGGAAATGCAGGCCCGGCGTCATGGTGTGCGTGTAGCGCCCGAAGCGCTCGACGGTCCATTCGAAGCCCTGGGGCACCATCCGTACCGCTTTGAACAGGATGACCACGGCCACGAAGGCCAGTACCACGGTAAAGAACATGGTCGGGAACATCTCGCTTTCCTTATCTGTGACGTCCAGGCCCCAGCATAGCGCGTGAAGGCCACATTCACAGCGGAACTACCAGGGCACGCGCCCGCGCAGGATGTCGGCGAACATCACCCAGTCGCCCATGAACGAGTACAGCGGATGCTGGAAGGTGGCCGGACGGTTCTTCTCGAAGAAGAAATGGCCGACCCAGGCGAATCCATAGCCGCAGGCCAGCGCAGCGAGCAACAGCATCGGCTGCCCGCGCAGGCCCGCTGCCATGACCAGCACCAGCACGCCGCAGCTGCCGATGAAGTGCAGCCGCCGCGAAACCGGGTGGCGGTGCTCGCTGAGATAGAACGGATAGAACTCGCGGAAGCTGGCGAAGCGGGACATGCGCGTGCTCCGGGAACCAGGGCCGCCACCATCATGCACCATCGCTGCCCTTGCAGCATCGAGCCATGCTCGGCTTGCGCGCGCCGGCGCAGTGGGAAGGAAGAGCGGCCGAGCATGGCTCGGCCCTACACCGATGAGGTGCGCGGACCGAACATGATCACTGCCATGCCGGCCAGGCACAGGGCGGCACCGAACAGGTCCCACCGGCTGGGACGGATGCCGTCGACCAGCCACAACCAGAACAGCGCCGTGCCGATGTAGACCCCACCGTAGGCGGCATAGACCCGCCCACTGGCGGTCGGGTGCAGGGTCAGCAGCCAGGCGAACAGCGCCAGGCTGGCGGCCGCCGGCAGCAGCAGCCAGATGCTGCCGCCCTTGCGCAGCCACAGCCACGGCAGATAGCAGCCGACGATCTCGGCCAGCGCGGTCAGCAGGAACAGGCCGAGTGTCTTCACGCTTTCTCCGCTGCCTTGGCTTGCTGCCACAGCGCTTCCTGCGCCTCCAGGTCCATCGCGGCCAGCGCTTCCCCCTGCGCGTCGGCCTGCGCTTCCATCGCACGGAAGCGACGTTCGAACTTGTGGTTGGCCCCGCGCAGCGCCGCACCCAGGTCGATGTCGGCATGGCGGGCCAGGTTGGCGCAGACGAACAGCAGGTCACCCAGCTCTTCCTGCAGGCGCGCCTTGTTGCCGGCGATATCGCCGCGCTCGAACTCCTCGCGCAGCTCCTGCAGTTCCTCGGCCGCCTTGTCCAGCACCGGCAGCGGACCTGGCCAGTCGAAACCGACCTTGGCCGCGCGCGACTGCAGCTTCACCGCACGTTGCCACTCCGGCAAGCCGCGCGAGATGCCGGCCAGTGCGGAGGTGTCCTGCTCGCCCTTGGCCGCACGCTCGGCACGCTTGATCGCCTCCCAGTTGCGCGTCACGCCGTGGGCATCGTCGACGCTCACCTCGGCGAACACGTGCGGGTGGCGGCGCTGCATCTTGTCGCTGATCGCGCGGGCCACGTCTGCGAAGGCGAAGCTGCCCTGCTCTTCGGCCATGCGCGCATGGAACACCACCTGTAGCAGCAGATCGCCCAGTTCATCGCAAAGATCATCGAGATCGCCGCGATCGATCGCATCGGCCACTTCGTAGGCTTCCTCGATGGTATATGGCGCGATGGTTGCGAAGTTCTGCTCCAGGTCCCAAGGGCAGCCGCCCTGCGGGTCGCGCAGGCGCGCCATGATCGCCAGCAGGCGCTCCAGCTCATGGGTGGCGGCGCTGCCGGTGGTGGGAGTGTCGTGCGCGCTCATGCGGCCTCCAGGGTCAGTCGGACAACCAGTCGCGCCATGGCAGGCTGGTGTCACCAAGGGCAATGAAATCGCCGTTCAACAGGGTTTCGCGGCGGTTGTAACGGAACGGCTTGCCGGTCGCGGCCGACAGCACCGCGCCGCCGGCGGCGTGCAGCACGCACTGGCCAGCGGCGGTATCCCATTCGGAGGTCGGGCCCAGCCGCGGATAGACATCCAGGCCACCTTCGGCGATCCGGCAGAACTTCAGCGACGAGCCCTGCGCGATGGTCTCGATGCGGCCCATCCTTGCCAGCAGGGCCTCGGTTTCCGGTGAGCGGTGCGAGCGGCTGGCAGCAACCCGCAGCGGTGCGGTGGCCGGCGTGCGGGTGCGCAGCACGGTGTCGTGCAGGCCCTGCCGGCGATAGGCCAGCTCGCCGCGCATGGCATGCCAGACGATGCCGGTCACCGGGGCCAGCACCACGCCGAAGGCCGGTGCGCCCTGGTAGATCAGCGCGATGTTGACACTGAACTCGCCGTTGCGCTTGACGAATTCACGGGTGCCGTCGAGCGGATCGACCAGCCAGTACGCGCCCCAGTGGCGGCGCTGCTCCCAGGCCACCTGTGCCGATTCTTCGGACAGGATTGGCAGGTCCGGGGTCAGCTGCTGCAGGCCCTGTTCAATGACCTGGTTGGCCGCCAGGTCGGCACTGGTGACAGGGCTGCTGTCGTCCTTGATCTGTACATCGAAGCCATCGGCATAGACCTGCATGATGGCCCGTCCGGCGTCCTGGGCGATGGCGATGGCGGTCTCGCGCAGGTCCGTGGTCAGCTTGATCATCGCAGTCCCTGCAGCCACTGGCGGGCGATGAACAGTGCCGCCAGCGAGCGCCCCTCGGAAAAGTCCTCGCGCAGCATCAGCTGGTCCAGCTCGGCCAGCTTCCACGGGATGACTTCCAGTTCTTCCGGCTCGTCGCCGGCCAGCTTTTCCGGGTACAGGTCGCGTGCCACCACCAGCCACGACTGGTGGCTCATGTAGGTCGGGGCCAGGGTCATCGCGCGCAGCACATCGACCCGGCGCGCGCCGAAACCGGCCTCTTCCTTCAGCTCGCGGTCGGCGGCCTGCTCGGGGGTCTCGCCGGCATCGATCCGCCCCTTGACCAACCCCAGTTCATAGCGGTGCATGCCGGCAGCGTATTCACGTACCAGCAGTACGGTCTCGTCGTCGAGCATCGGCACCACCACCACTGCGCCATGACCTCGGCTGACCAGACGTTCGAACCGGCGGCGTTCGCCGTTGGAGAACTCCAGGTCCAGATGCTGCCGCTGGAAGGGGCCGTTCTCCTCATCGGTGATCCGATGGATGATCGGCAAGCGACGCCCGGCACGGTCATCGTTCATGTGGAATCTCCGCGGCGGCCGGCGCCTGCGCCGGTGCCGATAGAATGTGCAGGCAGCAACATGTTCATGAGTGTGCAGGGGTGAGATATATCAGGGGGGAGGCTGCGATATCTAGCCGGAAGACCCCGGAAGATGGCGGAAGTTGAAAGCCCGCCTCGCAAAGAGATTGCACTACGTGCAATTGGCTCAGGGGGCGAAAAGCCCCATCTGGCGGAGGTCGCGATCGCGCAGCTCGGCGCGTCGGAGCAGCTTACGGATGCCACGTTCAGTCATGTCGTACTTCCTGGCCAACTCCGCGTAGGAGGCCCCGTCGCGGTGGGCGGCCAGTATCTCACGCTCTCGCTGGCTCAGCTTGAAGGCGTGATTCTTGGGGAACGAAAGCACCTGGCCGGACCAGTTCTCGGCCAGCCTGTCAGCAACCGCTGCTCCTACCTGGTCGGCGCGGTCCTGGTCGAGCCCCAGCTCCCTGGCGACGTCAGCCGCCTGGGCGGCGGCATCGGCCAAAAGCTCACTGCGGCGCGCTTCCATCAGGTTCCTGCTCATGGGACGTCCTTCGGTACAGCATGTGCGCGACGGTTCGCATCGTACTGGAGAGCGGCAATCACCTTCTGCAGCTGCTCCTTGTTGCACCACTCGATGCGGGTGACCTTGCACATGCGCAATGCCAGGCTGTGGGCGTAGGCCCAAGGCCGGCCGGCGTCGGCGAGGAGTGCCTCAACCTTGGCCAGCTGAGGAGCCAGATCGCCCTTGGGACGCCCGGCCCAGCGCTCTGCGGCACGGGCCGCGCGCGCCGGCATGCCGCCCAGGCGGCGCAGCTCATTGGCGATCGCGTCCAGCTGGCGCTGGTCGCAGCTGCCAGCGCTACGGTGCGGCTGGCCGCTCTGGCCGGACACGCGCTGCACCAGGTCGCGGTACACGTCCTCGGCCAAGCCGAGCGCCTTGGCGGCGGCATGGATGGCCGCCAAGGTGCGCTTGCGGCGATCGGTTGGCGGACGGCTGCGGGCCATTGTTCAGGCCTCCCCTTCCAGTTGGAACGTGAGCTGCAGGACGTCGAACAGCCTGCTGAGCTGGCCGGTCTGCAGTGCGAAGCGGGCGTCCAGTTCCTGCCGTTGCTCGTCCTCGGCCAGTTCCGCCAAAGAGTCAAAGGCGCCGTCGAGGAACTTGAGTTTCCGGATGACCAGGTCGTCGCTGATCACGAAGGACAGGGTGTCCTCCATGATCAAAGCCAGCCGATAGACCTGCTTGCCTGCCTCAAGGTGCTTTTCCACCTCATCGCAGCGTAGTTCTTGGTGCTGGCAGCGGATCGTGGCACCGCCTTCAACCGGGTCGCGTAGCTCACATTCCTCGCCCAAGGACAGGCCGACCGGGAGCTGCTCGCCAGCTACCCAGCCTGTCAGCACGGAACGGGGGGCGACCGCAGCGCGGAGCCTATTGGCCGGGAAGCTCCCGAGCAGGCCCCTGACTTCTGAGACGGCGTCGCTCGCGGCCGTGCTGCTGCCGGTGTCGACAAACGCAATGCCCCGCTGGGTATCCACGAACATGTCCACGCGGGCCGACTTGACCAGGGCGCGGGGCAGCAGCTCATGCAGCAGGTCGTCCTTCATGCGGCGCCGCTCGCGGCCACCTGGACGCCGGCCCTGCGCTTCCAGCGCCTGCAGCCGGGTCTCCAGCATTTCATTGACGCTCGCGTCCGGAATGATCTTGGTCTCGGTACCGATCGCCAGCCAGAGGAACGCACCGGAGCGGTGCGACAACGCCGCACCGCTCTCACGCCCATACGGAGAAATGAACCCGCGCGACGACAGTTCCAGCGGCCCTACCGGCTGCAGCTGGGACAGCGGTAGCAGCTTCTCCACCTGCGACCAGTCGATCACCGGCGAGAACTGGAACATCGTGACGTTCCGCATGAACATCGATCAGGCCCCCAGCTCGGTCAGCTGCAGAAGAGTGGAGTCGAGATCCGGTCGGCCATCCCAAGCGACCAGCTTCACGCCGTGCGCAGTAGGCCAGCCTTCCTGATCATCGAACTCCTGCTGCATGCCACGCGACGTGAGGTCGCCCCGAGCGTCCAGGACCATACCGATGAAGTCGGCTGCGGCCATCTTGATCACCGCGACGACAGCGTCGTCGTCGGCACCGGCCAAGCGAGCGTCTGCCCCCGTCCAGAATGCGTTGATCTGAGTGGCCACCTCCGGGGTCAGCTGGGCGTGGTCAATCTCCAGGATCACCCACGCATCGCCCCAGTCCTGTTCGATCTTGTATCGCTTCACCTGCTTGCAGGCAGTGGTTTGCGCAGACATCAGTTCTTCTCCTTCAACAGTTGGGCCTGGGCGGCAGTAAGGGCGGTCTGCCAGGCGGGAACCTCCTCGCCCAGCGAATCGAGCAACCGGCGGATGCCCGGTCGGGCGCCGACGACGATCCGGCCGCCGTCCCGGACCACTGCGATGACCTGGGTCTTCCTGGTCAGCGGATCGCGGCGTGCCGGAGCTGCGGCCATCCCGCCCCAGCGCAGGCCCTTCGGCACCTGGGCGCACCATGCGAGCCAGTGGCCGAGTGCGTCACCCTTCGCGGCCTGGTCGACCGCTTCGGGGACACCGGGCACCAGCAGGCAGCCCTGGCTCTCGCCCTGACCGTGGCGGGCGCGGGCGCTGACGACCTTGCGCAGCTGCGCGGCTTCGCCGCTGGCAACGAGGATTGCGTTCTCCGGCAGGTGTTCGCCGAACTCGATCAGGCCGGTGGCCCAGCAGTAGGCGATCACGCCGCCACCCCCGGCGCCTGCAGGCGCTCGATGAAGGAGTACTCGATGCCACAGCCGCCATCCTGCTCCTGGCAGATCACATACAGCACCAGCTGCTCAGGATCGTTTTCGACCGTGGCGAGACTCGCGAACAGCGCGGCGACGCCGCAGCTGGGGCAGTACGTGGCAAGTCGCTGTTCACCGTTCATCGGAATGCTCCTTGTCGAAGAACTGGACCAGGGTCGGCGCGTCGATTCGCCGTTTCATAGCCCAGGGGAACGCGTCGACGCCGCGACGCTCGATGTAGGCGATCGCGTTGTTGACGCGCTGCAGGTCCGCCGGGGAATTGGCGCCCTGACGCGTGTCGAACATCGGATGGCCGTTCTCGTCGCGCTGCTCGTAGGCGAACAGCTCGACCTCGGAACGCACGGTGGCATCGGCAATGTCGCTGGCCAGCACCGCCAGGTAGCAGGCGTCGTGGAGGGCATGGTTAGACATGCTTCACCGCCGCGATATCCAGGCTGATGGGCTGGTACTGCCCCTGTGCATCGCGCTCGTAGAAGCGCACATAGGTCTTGCTGCCCACCACGGTCACTGCATCGCTGATCGCCGCCATCGCCTGCGTCCAGCGCGGATCGTCGAACTTCAGCCGGCGCAGGGACAGCACTTCGCCGGTTTTGATACTGCCGTCGTTGTCGACACGGAAGGCGTTGTTCACCAGGGTGCGCAGCTCAGCCCGGGAGCCCTCGGTCCAGTCGTTGAGGCACTCATCGATCAGTGCCTTGGCCGCCTGCAGGCGCTCATCGAACTGGATCGAATCCTGGACCGCACGGACGATCTTGTAGCGGCCGTCATAGCTCATCAGGGTCACGTTGCCCTTGTCGCCGCCAATGCTGGCGCCGTACTGCTCGGCGCTCAGCTGCACGAACGCGGCGATATCGCCGAAGGCAGTACCCCGGAACTCGGCCATCTGCTGATGCAGCTTCTTGGCGCCGCTGATCAGTTCAGCGACCAGCTGGTCGCGCGCAAGGTCGATCGCCGCGATCTGATTCTCCTGAACGAGACGGCCCTTGCGATCCTCGCGATAGCCTTCGGGAATGGTGCTGGTGGTCATTGGGTGCCTCCTTGGACGGCGGAATCGGTATGCAGATACATGGGGCGAAGCTGCTCGGGGATGCCCTCGACATGGACGGGGCTTACAGCTGTGAACCAGTCGGCTCGCCATCGGCGAGCAGCGTCGAGGGAAATGCCGAGCAGACGCGCGATGCGCAGCGGCGTCAGGGAGCGCTGGTCCTGCGCCTTGGCCCACAGGGCAAACCGCATGGCCCGCAGGTGGTCGTATCGCTGGCGGCCAGTGCGAGCCATCACTCCACCCCGCCGAGGATTCGGTCAAAGTGCGAATGCAGGGAATCCACGATGCGCCCACCCAGGTACGGCGGCAGCTCGCCCTCGCGCTCCTCCTGCGACAAGCATGGCGTGCCGACCGAAGGCAGCAGCGGTCCTTCGTTGATCGCCGGGCCGACGTACTGCTGAGCGCCCTGTGTGCGACGCTCGCCATCGCAGCGCTTCGGCGCGCTGCTGGCCATCTTTGCGTGCTGAGCCTGGGCGGCGGCCAACTGTTTCGGGTCGATCTTCCAGTCCTGGTTCAGGCGATAGCGCCGGGCCAGTCGGCCGCCGACATGCTCGACCATGCCGCATTGGACTGCTTTGGTCAGGGCGTGCTGCACGTAGCCGCGGTACTCAAAACCGTGGGCCATGACGCCGTCGATCAGCGTGCGAGAATCGAGGATGTTGGTGCCCAGCACGGAGGCGAAGGCCGCCTGCAGACGGATGCTCGGCGCAGTCACAGCACCACCTCGCGGCTTTCGAAGGTGTCGCGCCTGGAACGGATGGTGACGACCACCGGCGGACGCTCGGTCCATTCCAGCTGCAGGCCCTGGTACTCCGCCGCCAGCACGCGATCGCGGCCGCCACTGCCATTGGGGCTCCAGCGCTTGAGGTGGCCTTCAATCTCGGCCGGCGGCTGGGTGATGATCAGCACCGGGCGGCGCCCGTTGCTGTAGTGGGCCAGCACGTCGATGCCGGCGTTTTCCAGTTCGCGCGCGGTGTTGGCGGCAGCGAAAAGCATGTCAGAGCTACGATCAACGTTCATCGTTGGTGTCCTCGTCGGTGATGGGCTTGGTCAGCCCGAGTTGTCCGTACAGATCCGGCAGGGCTACGCGCTTCATGGCGCACACCTGCTGCAGGGAGGTCATGGCGCGACCGGTCAGGTACTCGCAGCACCGGTCCAGTTCTTCCGCGCTGGCGGCTAGGTGGTAGCCGTTCGCTGGGTGGGCGCAGATGGGGTGCCCATCGCGACGCAGCTTCTCGATGATCTGGCGCAGCCGCCGCTCGTCGGCGGTGTTGAAGCGCTGCGTGACGGCGTGCACCAGGTCGCGGGCGGTGATGCCGTTGACGGCACCACGGCGGCCCTGCAGCTCCGCCAGCACCGCCTCGGGGGACAGCTCTTGCGGTAGCAGGGCCAGCTGCATGTCAGTCGGCCCCCCTATCGATGCCGGCAGCGATGGCCAGGTCGAGGATCTCGTCCAGTTCCAACAACCAGCGTTTGTCGGTGGCGTGCGAAATCACCATCACACCGCTGTGAATCCAGACCTCGACCGTGTAATCGCGCTTGGTCTCAGGATCCTGGACCTGGACCGATCCCACACGCGACGCGGTTGGGAACAGGGGTGCATGCACCAGCGCCCCAATGGCCTTCCTCCGCTGAGGATGCTTAGCGCTGTGGCGCTGGCGATTCCGCACCTGGCCAAGGCAGCGCTTTAGGGTGGGCACAGCCATCATTCCTCCTCGTCCTGGTCGTCATCGCGGAGCTGATCGATAAGGGCGCGCAGCTGCTGCTGGGACAGGCCGGCCAGACAGGTGTCCATGCTCTGGCCGTCCAGCCACTCAATGCCTGCGCGGCGGAAGATGTCGCGGTGCATGACCGTCACCTGGCGATGAGGCAGCTCCGCATCCCGCAGCACCTGGACAGCAAACCCGCGCAGGTACTGCGTGCCTTCGGTGGTGGAAGCGATCGCCATGCTCAGACCCCCCGGACCACGTCGGCGGTGACGGTCGGCACGCCCAGGTTGGCCGCACGGTTCATGGCTGCTGCCAGGGTGTTCTGGACCGCCAACGGATACAGCAGCGTTCCGGTACCCCGTGGCGGCACCAGCTTCACCCGCAGCGCCTCGATCGCAGAGCGATCCATGATCTTTTCCAGCGGCACGCTCAGCTGGCGGAAGCGGTGCGCGAGGTAGTTCTCCAGCTCACCGTCGAGCGCCGGCAGGTGCATGATTTCAATGCGTTGCACGACCTCCCGCACTTCCGGGTTGTGTTCGGAGAGCTTGTCGCCCAGCTCGGGCTGGCCGATCAGGATCACCGACAGCAGCGGGCGCAGGCCGTCCTTCAGTTCACGGAAGCGCTTGAGGTGCTTGAGCGTCGGCAACGGCAGGCTGTGCGCCTCTTCGATCACCAGCACGTGGCTGTGGCCAGCGCGGGCGCTATCGCGCAGGCTTTCGTGCAGCTGGCGGAAGCGGGCCTCCGGGCTGCTCTTTGGCTTGGCCAGCGGCGACACCGCTGCCATGATCGCCTCGGCGATGTGGTGGCTGCGAAGGGTCTTGCCGACACTGTCGCTGCCCTCGCTGGCCAGCACATAGGGCTGGATCACGATGACTGCCTGCTCCTCGCGCTGGATGCGATCGACCATGTCTTCGCGCAGGGTCGACTTGCCTGCACCGCTCTCACCGATCACGGCAGCGAAACCGCCGTTGCGGGCGATCTGATACATGCTCTCGCGCACGTACCGGATATCCGGGGACAGGAAGACCTCGTCGTGGCTGGCGGGGTCGGCGAAAGGGTTGCCTGGCAGGCCGAAGTGCCTACGGGCCTGTGGGGTCAGTGCCTGGTATCGCAGTAGCATAGGGTCTTCCTCGTCGTTGATTTCGGTAGCGGTATCGGGGTCTTGCGGTGGGGAAACCGGGGCCGGCGTGTTAGCGCACGCCGGCTCCTCCTCCAGGTGCCAGTCGACGGCCGGGGCGCCGCTTTCCAGCAGGAACACAGAGATGGCGGAGCGGACTCGGGGCTGGTCGCAGCCAGTCGGCAGCACGCCGTGGTTAATCAAGGCATTCAGGGCCGGGCGGCTGAGGGACACTGCCTTTGCCAACGTCCCCTGCTTGATGCCGGCGCGGGCGAGGATCGATTTCAGACGCAGCGTCACGCGGCACCTCCGTTGATGACGCGCAGGCCGCCACGCTCGGGTTCGACCAGGGCGATCGCCCAGGCCTCGACCTCATGCACCGGCAGACCCTCGGGCCAGCGCTGGCTGGTGCGTGCATACATTTCCGGTGACCAGGTATTGCCCGACCGCTCGACCAGCGGCTTGAGGCGCATGGCGGCCTCAACGTGGTTGAGCGGGGGCAACTCGGCCCGGACGACCTCGGGCTCGATGCGCTGAGCTGCCAGCACCTGGGGCGCGTCCAGCTCGGCCAGGGTTCCCGATCGCGGCAGGCTGGGAGCGACATTCGCCTCGCGAATGTGCTTCATCGGGTCGACCTTGCCGCCGAACGGCACGCGGCGGGCCTTGCGCGCGGCGATCGCCTCGGCGTCGCTCTTGACCTCCATCGCCAGGCGATCCAGTTCCTTTCGCGCCGCGTCCGCCGGCGTCTCGGGCGCGCCCCGATACTCAGTGCCAACCTGGGCAGCGGTATCGAGGAAGCCCCAGTCGTCATGCTGCAGGCGCGGTGCAACGAAGTGAATCGGCGCACTGTCCTGTTCGCCCGGCATCAGCACACGCACGCTGTTGTCCGGCTCCAGTGCGTTGACCACCACGTCCACGCGCTGGCCGTTGATGAGGCCCGGAATGCCACGCACGTCGTACTGCTTGCCACGGAAGCGGATGATGCAGTCACGCACCGTGCATGCCTTCGGCGTGCTGGTAGCCAGCTGCCGCAGTACCTGGACATCCGGAGCAATGCGCAGCTGGTCCGGGGTGATGCGCAGCCATCCATCGCGCCTGGTCATGCCAGTGCGGGTGTGGATGCGGGTTGCGTTGTACGCCCGCGCCCACTGCTGGGCCAGGGTGTTCATCTCCTCCAGGCTGGTGACCGGCGACCTGGCCTTGAGCATCGCTTCGAAGTGGGTCTCGATCAGGTAGTTCGCGTTCTCCACCTGGCCCTTCGCACGGGCATTGCCGACCTCGTTGATGATCACTTCGATGCCGCAGGCCGACAGGAAGCTGCGCGTCGTCGCCGCAACCATCGCACTGCCGGGGTCCATCATCAGCAGCTTCGGGATACCGTGCATCGTGCCCATCTCGCGCCGCGTCATTGCGTGGATCAGGGCCGACAGCAGATTGGCGCTGCTCTCGGCACCCAGCACGTAGAACAGCTCGATCGCACCGCTCGCGTGGTCGGTGATCGCATAGCGCCACAGGCGGTTCTCAGCGATCTTGGTGAAGTTCTCCGGCTTGCCGCGATAGAAGCGGCGCTTGTCCATCACCTCGGTGCCATTCGCTGCCAGATAGAACTGGCGGCTCACCGAGGCGTCGATCTGCCAGAGATGGTTCGGGTGCGGCGAGGCCAGGCGCGCAGCTGGAGTCGGTGCCGCCAGCTGGTCGCGATGGAAGCCGTAAGCACGAATGGCGCGGCAGATTGAGGACACGCTCAACGGCACCAGCTCGCCGGTCGTCTTGTCGACGCGCAGTGCTTCGATGCGGTCATTGGCGCGCAGAATCTCCACGGCGTCCTCGACCGGCAGGGTGCCGGTGCCGGTAAGGCGCCGGGTCTCTTCGACCAGGGCGGCGATGGCGGCGGCTTCGTCGCGGGTAAGCGCGAGTTCACCGGCATCCGATCGCTTCTTGCGGGGCTTGATGCCGCCCGTCACCTGCTGCAGGCGACGGTAGGCGGTCTGAACCGAGCAACCCATCTGCTCGGCCAGCTCGGCCGCGATGCGGCTCTTGCTACCGTGCGGCGCCGCCAGCAGTTTGCCGGCCGCCGCTTGGATGAGGGCTTCGGCGGACATGCTCAGGCCTCCGAGCCGTCATGTACCAGCGGCAGGGAGAGCGGCAGCTCCTCGTCGTCACGGACGGTGCGCACCGCATTGAGCAGGCGGCCGATGGTGTCGCTGAGGAAGACCGCTGCGTCGGTGTCCTGGTCGGTCTCGGAGGCGTGCGTGGCGAGTGTGCGGAACGCCGCCATCAGACCGGCCTTTCCATTGCCCAGCGCGGCCAGGACGGCCTGCTCGGCCTCGGTGACGGCCTGCTTGAGGATGATCAGCTGTTGATCGGCATCGGCGGTCTTCCAGCGCCGCTGCGCCTTGGCCGTCTTCTCATGTTCCCTGTTCAGGTCATCGGACAACTTGCTGATTCGTTGGTCTTTTGCCTCGATATCAGCACGAGCGTTGCGGACGGCCTCGCGCAGTTCGCGCACGGACATGTTGCCGACGTCATCGAGTTCCAGTTCGCCGGTCTCACCGGTCTCCGCCAGCTCCTTGAACTGCTCCTCCGGAAGCGAAAGCAGCTCGATGAGCTTGCTCTCGCTCTTGATCGCGGTGACCAATTGCGTCGACGTCGACGCATTCGGCAAGGCAGCAACACGCCGGGCCGCTTCCATCATCCGCTGTGCCTGACGCGGTTCCATGCCCAAGCGCTGCAGCATTCCCGCCCACTCTCCGTGGACGCTGCACTCGCGAGCCACCAGCAGGTAGCTGCCAGCGCGCAGGAAAGCTTCGCACCCGCGATGCAGCTCGCGGCGGATCGCCGCTTCGTAGTGGTCCGGGTGCCATGCAAGACCCTCGCCGAACTGTTCAACCAGCGCGAGCTGGCGCTCACGCATCTGCTCCATCTGTGCCGCGTCATTGGCGTCGGTCTTGCCAATGAACTCCGGCCCCACTACCTCGGCCTGTGCGACTGCCTTGCGGCCTGCGGTGTCTTTCTTGGTCATTGCTGTCCTCGTCGATCAGTTGGGGTTGCGGGAATAGCGCTGCTCGGTCTCCTCCAGGCGCTGGCGCACGCGCGCCAGCTCCTGTTCGTGAGCGCGAGCCAGCTGGATCAGTCGGGGGGAAAGGCGCCAGTACTCATCGCGGCCGGCGATGCGCTCTGCGATGCCTTCGTCGGCCAGTACCTCCAGGTCACGCAGGACCGTCGAAGGCGTTGCCTTGATTGAATCGGCCAACTGCTTGAGGCGCAGCCCGTCGAAGGCGTGCCCCTGCAGGGCGAAGATCAGGCGCAATGCCCGCCGCACGGGTTGCTGTGCCGGGGCATTCATGCCTGCACCCGATCGATGCAGGCCGCCTTCACGATCCGGCTGCGCATTGCGCGGCCCTTCGGGCCGTTCCAGGTGCCAAGCAATGCGGCACGCGCGTTGGTCACAGTGGTGCCGTTGGCACGGCACCACTCGGTCAGGGTCTTGCCCTGCAGTACGAAGCCGGCGCGCACACGTTTGTGAAGATCAAGGCCGGGGTCAGTGGAACGCATTGGGTTATCCTTCGGTTCTTATTGCCGGGGTGTAAAAGGGCCGTTGACGACTCCGGAACAATCCTAAGTGTAAAAAGTACACCTTGCAAGGGGTTCGTGTGGTTTCTTCACTCATCCGCCAGATCATGGAAGACGGGGGATTCAGGCAGGTCGACCTGGCTGAAAGGCTTGGCATACCTATCGATCGCGTAAAGAACCTGACCTCGGGGCGGGTTAAGAAGCTGTCGTCGGACGAAATGCGCGGCTTGGTGGAAAAACTACACGTTCGCGCCGAGTTCCTCGCTACAGGCAGCGGCCCGGTGTTCGCGCAGCCAGCAGAAGTCGAGCTGGGCCGCCGAATGAAGCTGCTTTCGGATGCGTCACAGAAGGCGTCGACCCTGGACCTTCCCGAGAGCTACCAGGCGCTCGTCCGCGACATCCTGGTCGGTGCAGCGTTGGGGCAGTCGGACCTGCTGCAGTCCACCATTGACGGGTTCGTCCACGACGTCCGTTCCGCTACGGATGAGTCCACCGTTGCCCTTAAACCCCGGAAGACGACAAGGAGAAAGTCACCATGAAGAAGCTGTATTTCGCAGCCATCGCTCTGCTGCTACTGACCGCTGCAAAGGCGACGGTTGGGCAGGAGTTCAATGCTGCCAACCTGGCTCAGCTGGAAGTCGGAAAGACCACGCTCGCCGAAGCTGTCGTGCTGCTCGGTGCGGAGCCACAGAGTTCGACTGTGGGCAAAAGCGGAGCAATCGCGTATCTCTGGCAGCACGTCCAGTCTAAGTCCAGTGTTTGGACGGGGCGTTCCGACACACAGATCAAACACGTGATGCTGGTGTTCAACACGGACGGAACCTTCCAGCGCATCCTGCAGCTGCGTGGCGTTGACTTGGATCCAGACGCGCGGAAGAGATTGATGGAACAGCCTGCAGCTCTGCATGCGGCGAACTGATTGAAGGCCACCTCCGGGTGGCCTTCTTCGTTCCCGCCCACTATCTCGCGCGCGCGAGGAAGGCTTGGAACGCGTGCAAATGACCTGCGCACTGTCGAAATAGAGACTGCATCCCATCGATTCGGTGCGTTCGGGGCGCGCCTGGTCGACGGGCGCTCCTCGTCGTGTCCCGTCGGCCCTTCTATTTCAGGAGCAGGCCATGACGACCAAGACCACGCGCGGCATCCGCAACAACAATCCGGGCAACATCGAACGCATCTCCGCCAACAAGTGGCAGGGGCGCATGTCCCGCGAGCAGATGACCGAGGAGCAGCGCAGGGAAACGCGCTTCGAAGTGTTCTCGGCGCCGACCTGGGGTATCCGCGCGATGGCGCTGCTGCTGATCAACTACCAGGACAAGCACGGCTGCAGCAACGTGCGGCAGCTGATCGATCGCTGGGCGCCGCCGAACGAGAACAACACCGACGCCTACGTTGCCGCCGTGGCGGGGGCCGTCGGTGTCGCCCCGACCCAGTTCATCAATACCCACGAATACCGTCGCATGCGCCCGATGGTCGAGGCCATCATTCGCCACGAGAACGGCCAGCAGCCTTACAGCTCGGACGTGATCGAGGAAGGTCTGCGCCTGGCCGGCGTCGTCAACCCTGGCGCGAAGCCGCTGGTTGCCGTGCCTGCGTCCGTCACCACGGCAGCCGCTACTGCAGCCGCAGCGGGCGGCACGATGGCCGCCGTGGAAGCCGCGCAGCAGCTGCAGCCGGTCATCCAAGGCGTGCTGCCGGCGATCCAACAAGTCAATGCTGTGGCGCAGGCCACCACCGGCATGCCCAGCTGGCTGCGCCTTGCGATTGCCGTCGGCGTGATGGCACTGGCCGGCGCCAGCATCTTCACTTGGTGGCGCCTGCGCCGTGCCCGCAAGGCGGTGAGTGCGTGAACCCGCATCTGACCGCCAAGCACCTCGTGGGTGCTGCTACGGGTCCGGTCGTGGTGCGGTTCGCCCTGGCCGTGGTGGTTGTCGCCTTTTTCTTGGGGCTCTGGCTGGGCCACCGGTGGGGCGCGGGAAGCCAGGTCGATCGGGTCAACGCTTTGTCCGACCAGGTCATCGCACTCAGCGCGGAGCGCGATACCGCGCGCAATGTCGCCGCCGGCAACGCCGGTGCCGTTGCCACATTGCGGGCCGCCCTCAAACGGGAGGCAGATACGAAGCTGGCCCAGCAGCGCGCAGCAATCGCCGAACTGGATTCCCGTGCAGACCGCATCGCTCAACTCGAACGCCTGGCGGCACAGCGCCAGCAGGCCCTGACCAAGAAGGTGGATTCCGATGAAGACTGCAACGTGCTTCGCACCACTCCTGTGTGCGCTGCTCTTGCTCGCGGGCTGTGGGGAGACGAAGCAACCGCTGACCCGCACTGAACTGGTCGAGTGGCCGGTCCTGGTCTACGTCGAGCTGCCCCCGGCACTCACCGATCCGCTGCAGGCCCCGGTCCCACCGCAGCCGATGTGCCGTCTGCAGGACGGCACGCTCACTCCATGCGCGATCGACGCGATCGTGCGAGAGGCCGCATGGCAGCAGCTGCTGCAGCGGGTCAACGATGATCGCGCGACCTCGGGGCGGCTCAGTGGCGCCAGAAAAATGTCACAACCCAATCTCAGTGGCGGAGACGCCACGAAATGAAGATCTCGCTGGAGTTGTGGCAGGCCCTTTCGCTTGTGCTCGCACTTCTCGGGACGCTGGTGGGGCTGGTCAAGTGGGGCATCAGCCAGATCAAGGCGAGCATTGACCAGCGCATGGCTGGGTTTGAAAAGGCCGCCGAGGGTTGGCGCAAGCAGGAACTGGACCTACTGGGACTGCGGGCGGAACTGGCCAGGGAGTACGTGCGAAGGGACGACCACATCCGAAGCCAGACGGTCATTGAGGCAAAGCTCGACGCGATCAACTCAGAGATCAAGTCGATCCAGATCCAAGGAGCAAGACGTGAGCATTAAGTTGGACATGGACAAAGTTCGGCGGGAGAACCTGCGCTGGGTGATGCTGTTGGGTCTGCACAACGCGGCACCCTACGGTGCTTACGAGGAGATCCTCCTCAGCATCGCGCACGCCTTGTATCCCGATGCCACCCAGCTGGAGGTGCGTCGCGCCCTGGACTATCTGGAAGACCGCCGCATGATCGAGCTGGACAAGCGGCCGGATGGGCGCTGGCATGCCGACATGACCCGCCTCGGTACCGATATCGCCGAGTACACCGCGCAGTGCGATCCTGGCATCGCTCGGCCCGAACGGTATTGGTGACGCCATGCCCCCGGCCAGCAAGATCGATCAGCTTCCCCAGGACATCCGTGCCGAGCTGGACACCCGCCTGATTGCTTCCGGCTTCGGCGGGTACGTCGGGCTGGCCGAATGGCTCACGGAGAAGGGCTTCAGCATCGGCAAGAGCGCTGTTGGCGCCTATGGCCAGAAGCTGGAGCGGCGCCTTGCCGCAGTAAAAGCCAGCACCGAAGCTGCCCGCCTGATCAGTCAGGCAGCGCCTGATGATGCCGACGAACGCAGCAACGCGATTATCAGCATCGTTCAGACCGAGATCTTCGACGCGCTGCTGGCGCTGCAGGAGCTGGAAGAGGGTGACGAAGATGGGATGGATCCTGGCAAGCGCATCGCGCTCCTGGGAAAGGCGGCCAAGAACATCGCCACCCTCAGCCGTGCCAGCGTGAACCGCCACAAGTGGGCAACTGAGGTGCGGGAGAAAGCGCTTCAGGAGGCCTCGCAGCGAGTGGAGGACGCGGCGCGTGCGCGCGGCCTTGGCGCCGACGACGTTGCCTTCTGGCGGAACACCGTCCTGCAGGGAGTCGGCTGAGTGTCCGATCTGACGCCACTGCCGGATACTGAGCGCGTTCTGGATTGGGATGACCTTCCGGAGAGCGTCCGCACCATCTCGTCCAACTTCGACCCACGTGAGGCCGGCGTACTGATGGCCCACCAGTCCGAATGGATCCGGATGCAGGAAGGGCTCGATATTGCAGTATGTGAGAAGGGGCGCCGCACCGGCATCACCTTCGCGCAGGCGCTGACCGACACGATCACCGCCGCTTCCTCCAAGGAAGCCGGCGGCGACAACGTGTGGTACATGGCCGACACGAAAGAGAAAGGTCTGGAGTTCATTGGCTACGTTGCCAAGTTCGCGCCGATCATTGCGCGCGGGCAGGCATCACGTGTTGAACAGCACATCTTCCAGGACCAGGCGCCTGACGGCACAAGCCGCCAGATCCAGGCGTTCCGCGTCCGCTTCGCCAGCGGGTTCCGTGTCACCGCCCTGTCCTCGCGTCCCGAGAACATCCACGGCCTGCAGGGCGTGGTCGACCTGGACGAAGCGGCGCTCCACAAGGACGTCGCCAAGGTGCTGGAGTCGGCCACCGCACTGCTCATCTGGGGCGGTCGCATCCGGGTATGGTCAACGCACCGGGGCAAGAAGAACCCGTTCAACCAGCTGGTGCAGGACATTCGTGCAGGGCGCTACGGTGCAAAGGCGAAGGTGATCCGGATCAGCTTCGACGATGCCGTGGCCAACGGCCTCTACGAGCGGGCCTGCGCCATGCGCGGCAAGATCGCCACTCCGGATGGAAAGCGCGAGTGGTACAACGCGATCCGATCCGCCTATGGCCCGCGCAAGGCTGCCATGCGCGAGGAGCTGGACGTCATCCCCCGCGACGGCGATGGTTCGGCCATTCCTTCGGTGTGGCTGGACCGCGCAATGGCGGAGACCCGCCCGGTGCTGCGGATCGTATTCGACGACGATTTCCCCAAGCGTCCCGAGAAGGAGCGCGAGGTCTGGTGCGCATCTTGGATTGCCACGCAGCTGATGCCGGCACTCAGGGCGGCCGCCAAGGGCTTTGCGGGCCGCTGGGCGGTTGGCATGGACTTCGCCCGCCATCGTCACTTCTCGGTGATCAAGCCGGCGCGAATCGAACAGGATCTGCGCCGCGTGGTGCCGTTCCTGATCGAGCTGGCCAATGCTCCCACACGCCAGCAGGAGCAGATCCTGTGGGCGTTGCTGGACTTCCTGAAAATGGATGCTGCAGGGCGCTGGTCGTTTGCAGGGGATGCCACCGGCCCCGGCCAGACGCTGATGGAGTACACCGGCGACCGATACGGCCGTGCCGAGCTGGATAAGGAGAGCGGGCGCTACAAGGGCGGCCCCATCCACGAGGTGACGCTGTCGCGACCCTGGTACGGCGAATGGATGCCCAAGTACATCGCGCTATTCGAAGACGGCTTCATCAGCCTTCCCAGGGACGCCTCGCTGGAGGATGACCACAGGGCGGTCGAATTCGTCGATGGCATCCCGATGGTCCCCAAACTGGAGCGCAAGGATCTGCAAGATGCCGACCTGGTGCGCCACGGCGACGGCGCTATCGCTGGCGTTCTGATGCAGTTCGCGGCGCTGAATCATGTGCCCCGTGGCTCGATCGAGTTCCAGGCGACCGGGCAACGCGTGTACGTGGGCGAGGCGCTTGATGATGGAGTTGTAGCAACCACCTCCGACAGGGGCTTCGGCACCGTGTCGGGTGGCAATGATTTTGGAGGCTTCGCATGACCACCGCCCGCCCTGAACTGAACCGCGAGGTGGCCACCACTGCGGACGGAATGGACATCACCCGCGGCTACACCGGGCCACTGATGCTTCCGTTCGACAGCGTGCTGCGCAATCGCGGCGGCTACGACTTGCAGATCTACGAGCAGGTGCTTTCTGATCCCGAGGTCAAGGCGACGTTTGGCTCGCGCCAGGACTCAGTGGTCGCCTGCGAATGGCAGGTTGAGCCGGGCGGAAAGCGCGCCATTGACCGTGCAGCAGCGGATCATCTACGCGATCAGCTCCACGACATTGGCTGGGATAACGTGACCCGCAAGATGCACTTCGGTGTCTTCTATGGCTACGCCCCGGCGGAGATCATCTACAAGGCTGACGGCAACCGTATCGCGATGAGTGCGATCAAGGTGCGGAACCGTCGGCGCTTCCGATTCGGCAAGGATGGCGATCTGCGCCTGCTCACTCAGTCCCACATCGCTGAGGGTATCCCCGCGCCGGCTCCATACTTCTGGAACTACTGCGCCGGCGCCGATCATGACGATGAGCCCTACGGCCTCGGCCTGGCGCATTGGCTGTACTGGCCAGTGCTGTTCAAGCGCAATGGATTGAAGTTCTGGCTGATCTTCCTGGAGAAGTTCGGCATGCCCACGGCGGTGGGCAAGTACGACGAGAACGCCACTGCTGAAGAGCGGAACAGGCTGCTGGGCGCGACCCGCGCCATCCAGACCGACAGCGGCATCATCATGCCCAAGGCAATGGAAGTGGACTTGCTTGAGGCGGGTCGTAGCGGGACGGCGGACTACAAGGCGCTGCAGGACTACATGGACGCCACGATCCAGAAGGTCGTCCTCGGGCAGACCGCCAGCACGCAAGGCACGGCCGGAAAACTTGGCAACGACGAACTGCAGGCCGAGGTCCGCAGGGACATCATCAAGGCCGACGCCGACCTGATCTGTGAGTCCTTCACCAAAGGGCCGGCCCGTTGGCTGACGGAAATGAACTTCCCAGGTGCGGAAGTCCCGCGTGTCTATCGGGTCACTGATGAGGCTGAGGATCTTGACGCAGCGGCATCTCGTGACGAGAAGCTCTATCGCCTGGGCTATCGCCCCAAGCCCGTCTACATCGAGCAGACATATGGACCGAACTATGAGCTGATGGAGCCACCAGCCGAGCCGCAGACGCCACCGACTGCCATCGACGACGCGCGTTTCGCCGACCCGGAAAAGTCGGTCCTGGCGCTGCTCCGGCGTCACTATCCGGCGGCGTTCGCAGAAGCGGACGGCCAGCAGGTTGGGGGCATGACGGCCCAGCTCGACCGCTCAACGCGCGAAGCCGGCGCGGCGTGGGTTCAGGGGCTGCAGCAGCTGACAGATAACGCCACCTCGTTGGAGGAGCTGTACGACCAGGTCCTGGCAGCGGCGCCGGAGATGAGTCTGGAGGAGTTCGCCAACGGCGTCGCCCTTGGCCTGAGCGCCGCCCACCTGCGCGGGCGAGACGACGCACAGCGCGCCGCCGGAGGCTGATCGATGGCAACCGTGGGCTATGGCCAAGTTCCCTTTGAGCAGCAGATCGCGTTCTTCCGTCGCAAGCGCAACATCGTCACGGAAAGCTGGCTGGACGTATGGGAGTCAGAGCATGACCAAGGTTTCATGGTCGCCGGCGCCAACCGTGATGAGCTGGTGGCGGACTTTGCCACGGCGATCCGCAAGGCCATCGACGATGGAGTGACGCTGGAGCAGTTCCGTCGTGATTTCGACCGCATCGTGGCCACGCATGGCTGGGACTACAACGGTGGACGCAACTGGCGCTCCCGCGTCATCTACGAAACCAACCTGCGCCAGAGCTACAACGCGGGCCGATGGCATCAGCTGCAGGCCCTGAAGAAGTCCAGGCCGTGGTGGCGCTACCGCCACAGCGACGCAGTCGAGACGCCCCGTCCACTGCACCAGGCCTGGGACGGCATGGTTCTGCACTGTGATGATCCGTGGTGGCAGTGGTTCTTCCCGGCCAACGGCTGGGGCTGCCAGTGCTATGTCGAGGCGCTGAACGATCGTGACCTGGCACGGCTGGGTAAGGACGGTCCAGATACGGCGCCTGCGATCGAGTTTGAACAGCGCATGGTCGGGCAGCGAAGTCCTGGTGGCCCGTTCCTGGTGGAAACACCGGTGGGCGTGGATCCCGGTTTCGGCTATGCCCCCGGCCGCAGTCTGGACGGTTGGCCGATCCGCAGGGGCGGGCCACAGACGCCTCCTGCACTTGGCAGCGGTATCGAGGAAGCGCTACAGGCTGCGCTGCGCCGAAATGTGCGCCTGCCGGCCGCGCCAGCAGCGCGTACCGCTGCTCAGGTGCTGGAGCGCCCCCGTGCGCTGGACGCGCTGCAGGCCGGCCTAAGCGAATGGCGCGCGGCTGCAGCAGCTGGTCGCGCGCATTCGAGCCAGTATCTCGTTGGCGCGCTCCATGTCAGTGCGGTCGATGCTCTGTCGAGCAAGGCGGCCGCACTGGGGGCGGCCGCGATCGCCGTTGAGGCCGCCGAGGTATTGGACCGGGTGCCGGCGGCATACCTTCCATCGCTGGCGAACGCGCTGCGATCGCCATTCGCTCTTCTGTATGACGCCGCGAGCAGCATCGTGCGCTTCGTGCTTCAAGGTGATCGGCGGCAGCGCCTAGTCGTTGACGTTCGGGTCCAAGGAAGCGCCGCCATGCCCAACCTGATCCAGGATGCCAGCGTGGTTTCGTCGGTGGATCTTCGTCGCCTGGTCGACCGTGGAAGCTGGCAGCTGATCCAGGGCGAGATTCCCTAATGGCCGCGCGCGTCGAGATCACCAAGGACACGGCAGGTCCTGCGCTTCGCAGCGCGGCCAAGGGCCTGCGCAACGATGCACTGCAGCCGATGCTTGAGGACATCGGCGAGTACCTCCTGCGTTCAACGCGGGACCGAGCAGCACGCCAGGTGTCACCGGACGGCGCGCCTTGGGCGCCGCTCTCCCCAGGCTATCGACGCCAGAAGGAGCGCAAGCGTCCTGGCGTTCCGATGCTCCGCTTTGATTTCCATATGCTCGGCGACCAGCTCGCGCATCAGGTGGTAGGCGACACGCTGCTGGTCGGCACCAACGCGCCCTACGGGGCTGTTCACCAGTTCGGCGCGACGATCAATCGCCCTGCGCGATCCACGCAGGTGTACTTCCGGCAGGGCCGCGACGGCGAAGTCGGTACGCAGTTCGTGAAGCGCCGACAATCCAACTTCGCTCAGTGGGTCACCCTGCCTGCGTACACCATCGGTATTCCCGCACGCCCCTGGCTCGGCCTGTCCAACGAGGACGAGCAAGAGGTCGTCCTCATTGCCTCCGATCACGTGGCAGGGTTGTTTTCCGAGTAAGCGCGACAGCGCGCCGCTGCGCCCGATGGTGCGCTGAGTGGCACGGTGGTGCATCGCTCAGGTGCCGCAAGTGTCAGACACCGCTTTCTGCGCGATCCTTTCCACATCGAACGCACCTCTGCCAGCGTGCGTATCGAAGCTGCCAAAACTCGCACGCGCGCGACGCTCGAAAAGCTGTGAACCCGTGCAAATGACCTGACGCGATCGCGACAGGAACATGGCGGCATGAACCAGCCCGCCGCAGCTCTCGAAATCTTCAAGGCAGGAACGCACGTCGCCGAGGACGGTCGCTCCTTTACGTTCAGCGAAGCCGACGTTCAGCAGATCGCGCAGACCTATAGCGTCGACCTGCATGAGGCACCGATCGTTGTCGGCCATCCCAAGGCGGATCTGCCGGCATACGGTTGGGGTAAATCCCTGGAGTGTCGCGACGGCGTGCTGTTCGCAGAGCCGCACCAGGTCGACCCCGATTTCGCCGGCATGGTCAACAAGGGTCGTTTCAAGAAGATCAGCGCATCGATCTTCCTTCCCGACACGCCTGGCAATCCGACGCCCGGCAAGTTCTACCTGCGGCACATCGGCTTCCTGGGCGCACAGCCGCCGGCAGTGAAGGGGCTGAAGTCCGCGTCCTTCTCCGAAGGCGAAGAGGCGGTCTGCTTCTCGCAGCCGCTCGCCCGCTTGGGCTGGACCCTGAGCAGCTTGCTGCAGTCGATGCGCGATTACCTCATCGACCGAGACGGGCTGGAAACAGCCGACAAGCTCATCCCGCAATGGCAGATCCGCGAGGTCACGGAAAGCACGCGTGATCCGGATGAGCGTGTGGGAGCACCCTCGACCGCTTTCGCGGAACCCACCGATGAACGAACAACGGAGATTCAAATGTCCCAGCAGAACCAGGAACAGATCGCCCAGCGCCAGCAGGAACTGGACAACCAGACTGCCGCCCTGGATGCACGTGAGAAGGCACTGGCCGCCCGTGAGGCGGTTGCGCGTCGCGAAGACGCCACCAACTTTGCCGAGGGCCTGGTCAACGACGGCAAGCTGTTGCCGCGACAGAAGGCCGGTGTCGTTGAGCTGCTGTTGGCCCTCCCTGTGGGCGGCCAGCCGCTGAATTTTGCCGAGGGCGAAACCCAGGTTTCCAAGCCCGCCGAAGCGGTCCTGCGCGAGCTGCTTTCCAGCCTACCCAAGACGATGGACTTCAGCGAGAAATCCGGCGGCGGTTTGCCCGACACGTCGGCGCCCGCCGATTTCGCCACGCCGGGTGGTGGCCTGCAGGTCGATGCCGCCGGCATGGAGCTGCACCGCAAGGCAGTCGCCTACCAGCAGACCAACCCAGGCGTGAAGTACCTGGACGCGGTGAAGGCCGTCGGCGGTCGTTGATCGCCAACGACAACCAGTCACCACCCAGACCATTCGCAGCTACAGGCGCCAGGAGCGCACGACCATGACCCAGAAGATTGCTCTGCTTTCCCTCTCCATCGCCGCCACGGCCGCACTGGCTGCCGAGCGCTTCGTCGGCGCGGGCGGCGCCTATGCCACCGCCGGCGGCAACACTTTCGGCGTGACGGCCACCGAAGCCAAGGTCGGCGAGCTGGTCAACACCGACGTGCTGGGCACGGCGGTCGCCACCGCCGGCGGTGTGATCGCGAAGAACGCCTACGTCCAGGTCGGCAGTGACGGCAAGGCGGTTACCCGTACCACTGGCGTCGCCGTCGCACAGGCGCTGCAGGGTGCCGCTGCGGATGGCGATCGCATTGAGGTGCTGCTGATCCAGAACGCCCCCAGCGCGGCCCCGGCCGGCTAAGCGGCACGCCGCAGCGCGAAGCCCATCCCTCGTCGAATTCAAGAGACCCTGTCATGACCCAGCAAACCACTGCCCAGTCCCGCGTCATCGATCCCATTCTCACCACCCATGCGCAGGGCTACCTGCGGCCGGGCAACGTGGGCCGCTTCCTGTTCCCGATCGCCACGGTGCGCTCCTACGGCGGCCAGATTCTGGAGTTCGGCAAGGAGAGCTTCCGCCGCTACAACACCAAGCGTGCCCCCGGCTCGGCGACCAAGCGCATCACCTTCGGCTACGCCGGCAAGCCCTATGCCATCACACCGGCTGGCCTGGAGGCGCTGGTGCCGGACGAAAACCAGAACGACGCTGCCCAGGTACCAGGTCTGGACTTGGCCAGTGACGCGGTCGACGTCGTCCTCGACACCCACGAACTGGCCCACGAGTACGAATGCGCCGAGCTGGCCCGCGACGCCACCAAGTACGACAACGACCACAAGATCACGCTGGTCGGCGCGGATGCCTGGACGGGCGATGGCAGTGATCCGACCCAGGATATCGGCAAGGCCAAGAACGCCGTGCGTGGCTCGATCGGCGTGCGCCCGAATACCGTCCTGCTGTCGGCGTCGTCCTTCGCCGCTCTGGAATCCAACAAGTCGATCATCGACCGGCTGAAGTACACCGGTCGCGACTCGGTCACGGCGGAGCTGCTGGCCAAGCTGTGGAACGTGCAGAACGTGTACGTGGGCGAGGCAGTGGGTGCGAGCGGCCAGGACGATGATCTCAGCGACGTCTGGGGCAATGACGTGATCGTGGCCTACGTGGCTCCGCCGACCGGTGGCAACAGTCGCAGCAACGCGCGCCCGAGCTATGGCTACACCTACTCGATCACCGGCATGCCGTTGGTCCGCAAGCCGTATCGCGACGAGAACGCCCGCTCCTGGGTGTACCCGGTGGACGCTGATCGCGTGCCGGTGATGAGCGGCATGCTCGCCGGCTACCTGATCCAGGGTGCTGGCGCCTAAAGCACAACCGGCCGCTGGCGACAGGAACGTCGCCAGCGCTGCCTACGCCACACCAAGAGCGGCGGCGGCACCAGGCGAACGCGGGCCTGGCAGTGCGGAGCACAGCGAACCATGCGTGACAGCCGGAGAGCACGGCACCACACCTATTCGGAGACCCCGTCGTGGCCAAGCCCCGCACCGCGCCGTCCAGCGCACCCAAGACCGACCAGGACAGCAAGCCGGCCGCCGCGCCGGCCGTCACTGAAGAGAAGCCCGCAGAGACCGCCACGACGCAGCTGGATACTCCAGCCAATGCCGATTCCGGTGTCGATGGCGACGCTGCCGCAGCGTCGAGCTTGGGCGCCGGTCCGGCGCTGGAGCCGGCCGAGAACGATCAGGCTCTTCACGCCGGCGGCGATGCCTCCGCATCTGCGCCGCCAGCCACCCCTGAAGCCAGTGGCGTGGTCGATGCCGCTTCTGGTCCTGGCGCCGACGTGAATTCGCACGACGACGATGCGCCGGCGCGCGTCTGTTTCGAGGTGCTGGCTCCATTCAAGTTCCGGGGCAGCGTCCTGAAGCCGCCAGCCTGGATCGAAATCTCCGAGGACGACGCGGCGATCTACCAGGCCGCCGGCGTGCTCGGCACCGATCCGGCCGAACCCTTCGACCACGTCTGAAGGCCGCCATGTCCTACTGCACGCTGCCCCTGCTGTCCGCCGCAAAACTCGCCAGGGAACTGGCCGAGGTGGCCACCCCGGAGCGCTTCCGCATCGTCGATGAGGCGCTGATGGACGCCACGCTTCTTGGTGGCGACCGCAGTGCCTACGATCCTGCAGACATTGCGATCGCCGACCAGGCAGCAGTGCACGTGCAGCGCGCCCTGGACGACGCCGACGGCGTAATCAATGGCTACCTGGCCGTGCGCAAGCCGGTACCCTACACCGTACCGCTCAACCCGGTGCCGACGATCGTCCCGACCTGGGCACGCTGGATCGCCCGCTACCTGCTGCACAAGGATCGGGTCAACACCGAGGACCGGACGGACCCGGTGGTACGCGACTACAAGGAAGCGTTGCGCTTTCTGGAGCTGACCAGGGACGGCAAGTTCTCGCTCGGCGTTGATGATCCGCTTCCGCCTCCCAGCAGCGGCTCGCCTGAGTGGTGCGCGCCGGCGCGACAGTTCACCCACGCCACGCTGGAGGACTACGGCAAGTGAGCGCCGCGCCCTTCGACGTCGAGCTGGTCCGCGAGCGGCTGGTGGCGGCCAAGCTGCTGGAGAACCAAACGCTGCGGTCTATCAAAGGCGCGGCGGACTACCACGCCGTGCAGTCGCTCCAGGACTTCCCGGTGCCGTGCGCCTACCTGGTGTTGGCCCGAGAAAAGGCGGTCTCGCAACAGCAGGGCGTCGCTCCTCCGGGTCAGCAGGTACCGAGCAGCCAAATTGCCTACGCCAGCTTTGCCGTCGTGGTCGCAGCCCGGAACTACCGCGATCAGCGCGGCGAGCAGGTCACCCAGGATCTGCAGGCAGTGCTCGCCGCCATTCGGGGAGCGTTGATTGGCTGGGTTCCGGAACTGCCGGGCGCGCGTGCCTGCCAGTTCGTCCAGGGCGACATGCAGGACTACAACGCCAGCATCGCGCTGTGGGCCGACATCTATCAAACGCAGCACATCATCAAAGGAGCAGCGCGGTGAACGAAGCACCCGTCCAGAAGCTGGTCGAGGTCACCCTCGACAAGCCCCATACCCATGCCGGCGTGCAGTACGACGCCAAGGCCAAGATCAAGGTGTCCGAAGCCGATCGCGAGTGGTTGATCGCGAATCGCGTGGTCGCCGATACGAAGGAGAAGTGACGATGTCCGGTACCGGTTCCCTTTTCTCGCTGCAGGGCTACATCCGCAGCGCCGACGTCCAGCCCGATGGCAAGATCGGCAAGCTGCGCTGGCTCGGCAACGTTCCCGAAGCCACCCTGGAACTGTCGACCAACAGCACCGACAAGACCGACTCGTTCTCCGGCAAGCGCCTGCAGCTCGGCCGGCTGGATACCGGCACGACTGCCGCGCTGAACCTGACGCTGGACTACTGGTCGTCTGCCAACCTCGCACTCGGGTTCCAGGCGACGGTTGCGGATATCGCCGCAGCCACTGTAACCGGTGAAGTGTTCCCGACAGGCTTGGTCGTCGGTGACCAGGTCCGCCTGGATCATCCGTTCGCCTCCAACCTGGTCATCACCGACAGCGCGGCCACCCCGGTCACGGTTCCTGCCGCGAACTATGAGCTGGTTGGCCACAGCAAGGGCGTGGTCGAGATCAAGACCCTCGGCAGCTTCCAGCAGCCGTTCAAGGCGGCCTATGGCTATGAAGGCGTGGAGAACACGGTCCTGTTCTCCGCACCAGGCAAGGTGCAGTTCCTGCAGTTCGACGGTATCAACACCGAGACCGGCGATGCCGTGGTCATCGAACTGTGGCGCTCGCGTTTCGCGCCGGTGCAATCGCTGGGCTTGATCAACCAGGAGTACGGCAACCTGGCATTGTCGGCCGCCATCCTGTTCGACCCGGCGCGGGCCACTGACCCGTTGCTGGGTGGTTTCGGTCGCCTGCTGCAGAAGAAGGCTGCCTGATGGCCAAGAAGGTCGAGGCCCCGGATAAGAAGGGAGCGCCCAAGACGGGCGCTCCCGACGACCTGGCCATCCTGCACCCGGAGAGCATGGCGGTGATCGGTGGGCGCGAGATCACCGTCCGTGAGTACGGCTTCGTCGAGGCCGCACGTCTGGATCGCCACATCCGTCCGCTGGTCGAGGGGCTGCACCGCGTCTTCGGCGACGCGTCCGTCATCCCGAGCATGGAAGCGGTGGCCGAGGTTTTGGCCAGCAACATCGATGACGTGCTGGTGCTGATCGCCGCAGCGACGGACCAGGACAAGGACTGGATCAGCGGCCTCAGCTACCGCGACGGCGAGCAGCTGCAGCTGCTGTGGTGGCAGGTGAATGGCCATTTTTTCATCGAACGCCTGATGCGAAAGGCAGCGGCCGAGCGGCTGGCAAGGTCATTGGCTGGGCCCGGCTCTACTCAACCCTCATCCGCGCGGGGTACGGACGAACCCCCGCCGACATCGGGCGATACACCCAGCGGCAGCTGATGCTCTTCCTGCGGGAAGAGGACAGGCGCAGCCGCAGGGAGCGCCGCGCCAGGCTGCACGACATCAACGCCGCATTCGCTGGCGGCGCCGTAGCCAAGGATCTATCCAAGCAACTGGAGTAATCACGTGAACCGCAACGCCGGCAACATGGAACTGGCCCTCAAGATCCGAGCGGACCTCGGCCAGGCCGGCAGCGCGGTCCAGGCCCTGGACAAGGATCTGGAGAAAATCGGTGGCTCGGCGCAGAAGGCGGCCGATGGCCTGGCCAAGGTCGGCAACGCCAAAGGCGTCGCCGAAACCGGCAAGGCGGCAGAGACCGCCGCCGCTGGCCTGCAGCGCCAGGGTGAAACCGCCGAGCAGGCGGCCAAGCGCATCCAGGACATGGTGCAGGCATCGCTGGACTACAAACGGGCGCTGGACGCCCAGGTGCAGTCGAGTCAGTCCAATAGCGAAGCGGCCTCCCGGCATGCCGCCGCTACCGCCGCGCAGGCACAGGCTTCCCGCGAGGCGGTTCAGGCCGCCTATGCCTCGCAGGCCACCACCACACAGCAGATCCAGTCCATCTCCGAGCTGCAGCAGCGGGTCGAGCGTGGTGCCCGTTCGTTCGAAGACCTGGCCGAAACCGAGCAGCTGCTTGATCGGGTGATGCGGTCCAATCTGATCTCCGTGGAGGAGCAGTCCGAGATCTTCGGCAAGCTGGACAAGCAGGAGAAGCAACTGCTGACCAGCAAGGAGCAGGCCGCCGCCGCCCGCGCCAAGGAAGAGCGCCAGATGCAGCAGCTGCTGCGCGTGTACGACCCGGCCCACGCTGCCCTGATTCGTCTCGATGCCGATGAAGCCAAGCTCAAGCGATCGGTCGACGCCGGCACGATCTCGCGCGAAGCCTACAACCGCGCGATGGTGGGCATCGCCAGCCAACGTGCCCACTGGCAGCAGCTGAGCGACGGTGTCGACCTTGCCGATCGGCGCATGCGCAATCTCAGCCTGTCGGCTCGCGAGGTCCGCACCAGCCTGGCCGGCGTCGGCGCCAACCTGCTGCAGGGCAATGTCTCTGGCGCCGGAAGCATGCTGCTCAACCTGGGCAGTCGCAGCGCGGCCGGCTTTGGCGCCCTCGGGGTAGCCGTCGGCGGTGCCGTGGCCACGCTGGGTCTATTCGCTGCAGCTGCGTACAGGGGCTATCAGGAGAACCGCGCCCTGGAGCTGTCCCTGATTGCCACCGGCAACGCTGCAGGCACGACGGCCGGGCACCTGGCCGAGCTGCGCAACCAGGTGGGCGGCGCCACCGGCGAGTATGGGAAAGCCCAGCAGGCCTTAAAGGGATTGGCCGGTTCCGGCCAGGTCGCCAGCGATTCGCTGGCGGAGGCAGCCCAAGCCGCTGTGGACTTGTCCACGCTCACCGGGAACAGCATTGAGGCGACGACAGCCAAGGTCATCGAGCTGGCCAAGGCCCCGTCGGCAACGCTGGCCGAACTGAACCAGCAGTACAACTTCCTGACGCTGGAGGTGTACGACCACGTTCGCGCCCTGGAGGATCAGGGGCGCCAAACCGACGCCGCACGTCTGGCCATCAGTGCCTTCGCGGAAGTCCACAAGCAGCGTGTGGAGGAGGCCCGCCAGTCGGCCGGCTTCCTGGAGCAGGCATGGGAAGGCGTCAAGGGCGCGGTGCTGCGCACCTGGCAGGCGATGAAGGACGTCGGCCGGACTGACGTGGAGGCGCGCCTCAGCTCGCTGCGTGAGGATCTGGCGTTCTTCCAGGCCTTGCGCAACAGCCCGATTCCGGGTGACGCCACCCGAGGTGCGGCGGGCGAACAGCAGACTAAGGCCCGCATCGCTGCGCTGGAATCGGAGAAGGTGGCGCTGGAGCAGCGGGCGGCGGCCGACAAGGCCAACCAGGAGGTGCAGAGCAAGGCCGTGGCTGCATCAAAGGCCATCCAGGACCAGCTCGACAGCGGCGCGCCGAAGGCGGAGAAGCTGGCAAAGGCCGTCGACGAGCTGGGCAAGAAGTTCCGCGCATTGCGTGACGGTGCGGCAGCGGGGAACACCGATCCTGGACTGCTGCGCGACGTCGTCTTCGGCGCTGATGGCAGCATCAAGGGCGGTGCCTATGACAAGGCGCTCAAACAGCTGCAGGAGCAGTACAAGGACCGCAGCCGCACGCGTAAGCCGGGCAAGACCGAGGGCGAGAAGGCCGAAACCGCTGCCCAGCGCGAGCTGGACAACTTGGCCAAGCAGGTGTCCATGCTGGGCGACCTGCAGGAAGGCGAAACCAAGGCCGGCGAAGCCGCGCGTATCCGCTATGAGATCGAGGAAGGTGCCTACAAGAACGCCAGCGAGGGCCTGAAGTCCCAGCTGGTCGACCAGGCGCAGCTGCTCGACAGTGAACGCCAACGCGTGGAGATGGCAAAGAAGATGGTTGACGTGCGCCTGCAGCTCGCCCAGCTGCAGGGCTCGGGCACCGATGCCGAGGCGGCCAAGACGGTGAAGGAGCTGGGCCGCCTGCAGCAGCAGCTGGACAACGTTGGCAAGAGTGCCGAAGCGGCCGACGTAGCCAAGCTGATGAAGCTCACCGAGGCCAGTGCCCAGCTCAAGAGCCTGCAGGAAACCTACAACCGCACGATGGGCCAGGTCGCACTGGAGCAGCAGCGGATCCAGGTCGAGCTGCAGGCCGGGCTCATCACCGAGGCTGATGCGCAGCAGCGCATCGTCAACCTGTACCAGGCAAAGCTGGTCACCCTGCGGGAACTCGTTCCGAAAATGCGGGAAGCCGCCACTGCGCTGGGCAACCCCGAGGCGCTGGCGGCGGTCGAACAGATCGAACTGAAGCTGCGGGAGATGGCGCAGACCACCGACCTGCTGCAGCAGAATGTCCGCACCACCTTCCAGAGCGCCTTCAAGGAGGCGTTCATGTCGCTGGCCAGCGGCAGCGCCTCCTTGGGTGACATGGTGCGGAGCTTCTTCGTGACGGTGTCCACTGGCCTGGCTGAGTTCGTCGCAGATCAGTGGTCGCAGGCCTTGGCCAGCAAGATTACGTCGATGGTGTTCGACAAGGGCGTGGACGTCGGCGCCGATGCAGCAGCTGCAGCCGCCACCCAGGCGTCGGCGGCGGCCCTTTCGAGTGCTGCTGCAGGCGTTACCGCCGGCGCTACTGCGGTGGCCACCAGTGCAACCGCGCTTGGCACGTCAGGTGCCGGCCTGATCAGCGGCGCGGCAGCGGTGACCGCTGCGGCCATCCAGATGCAGTCAGCAGCGGCGGCGATGGCTGCTGCAAACGCGATCGGGGCCGCAGCAAGCTACGCGGTCGGTGGCTACACCGGTCCTGGCGGCAAGTACCAGCCGGCCGGCATCGTTCACGCTGGCGAGTTCGTACATCGCCAAGAGGTTGTTCGCCAGCCGGGCGCGCTGGCCTTCCTGTCGGCCTTCAACCAGGTCGGCATGGCGGCCATTGATCGCTGGCGCGGCTATGCCGAGGGCGGTGCGGTCACGCCGATGATCGCAAGCACCCCCATCTTCACCGCCGCGTCGCCTACGCCAATGGCCGCTGCCACGCAGCTGGGCTTGCGCGTCATCAACCAGGTATCGCCGGACCTGTTCGACCAATACCTGGACGATCCGGGTAGCGACACCACTGTCATCAACAAGATCAACCGCAACTCTGCGGCGATCCGCCAAGTACTGGGACTCTGAACATGGCCTGGGCAACCGACACCGCAGCCAATATCACCGACCTCATGGCCCGCCTCCGGGATTTCCTGACCACCAACGCGGCCCTGGTGGCAGCGAACCAGCAGTGGCAGGTGGTGGGCGGCGTGGCCAGCGGCCCGATCGCGGCCAACGATTTCGTGTCACTGAAGGGCCGTGGGCTCTCCGGAGAGGATGAGATCTACGTGTCACTGCAGGCGTGGGTAGTGCCGGCCAGCAACTACTACAACATGCGCATGCGCGGCCACACGGCGTACAACCCGGATCTCCCAGGCATCCTCACGCAGCCCGGTGCGAACTCGAACTACGTGTCGATCCTGGGCGTCAATTCACCGATCAAATACTGGTTTATTGCCAACGGCCGCTGCTTCAAGGTGATCACCCGCATCAACGGGCGCTATGACGCTCTGTATGCTGGGTTCATCCTGCCGGAGCACCTGCCGGGCGACTGGAGCTACCCGCTTTTCATCGGTGGCTCTTTCTTGGGCAGTAACGGTGTAGCGTCGCTGGATACCTACGGCCACTCCAATTTCTGGAATGCGATCGCGGACGGACAGAGCAACGACTCGTTGAGTCAAGGCTATCTCTTCACGCCGATGCAGGCGTGGCTGCCCGTTCGTAATGGGTACACCACCACGTACATGGCCACGGGCCGCATCACCATGCCCTGGAACCCATATGTGGGTAACCAGAACCTCCGCAGCTGCCTGGATGGTCAGCGCTGGCTACAGCGCGGTCAGCTTATGGCGGTGGGCTGGACCTCGGGCAGCGTTGATCGCGGGTCGCGCGTCAGCGAGGTCCCGGAGGGCGGTCAGTTCTACGGCAGCTTTGATGGCGTCTTCTACACACCGGCCTTCGGTGCCACAGCTGAGCAGATCGCTACGGTCAACGGGGTTGACCATCTGCTGGTCCCCAATGTCTATCGAACAGGCGACGGGCAGTACGCCGCATTTGCTCTGGAGTAAGAGATGGCCTACGCCGAATTCACCAATGTTCCCAACGTACAGACCCTGATCGACCTGGTGGTGCAGTTCGCGCAGGCCAATGGCTGGACCGTCGAGCGCAACAACCTGGTCGGTGCCAATCGCACCGCCACGCTCCGCATTCCTGGCGTCTCCGACTACGTTCATCTTTTCAACACCGACCAGCTGAGCCTGAGGTCTCGCATCTCGATTGGCTATGACGGAAACGGAGCACCGTCCGTACAGCCGTTGGTGTCCCCGCGCGACATCTCGACATACGAACTGGCTGGCCCATTCCCCCGTTTGAAGCTGTTCGCCAACGGCAATGCGATCCACGTCGCCATCGCCCAGGCCGTTGCCGGCGAGTACCGCCATCACACCTTCGGCGTTCTTGAGAAGGCTGGCGCATACACGGGCGGCACGTACGTCGACGGGACCTATTGGGCGCGCACGGGAAGCTATAGCGGGATGGTCAGCCAGAACGGCAACAACGTCGTCTTGTTCGGCCACAACACCAGCACCACGGGGTGTGGGCATGTGCGTGCGGATTCGGCTGAAGATGGCCGCGCGAACAATTACAGCCGGATCTGCAACTACTACGGCAGCACGCTGGATGCCGAAGGTCAGGCAGGATCCGGTGTCGGATCTATCTACCAGTCGAGCACTTCCTCCAGCCTGGACAGTATGTGGTTGGGTTATGCCCTCGCAGGTGGCGACGAGAACACTTTCTCTGGCCGCAGCGTGCTTCATCCGATTCAGTTGAGCATTCGCCGCCCCGGTACCGGTGTGTACCTCTCACCGATCGGGCGAGTGCCCGGACTTCGTGCCTGCTACCTGGAAAAGCTCGAGCCCGAGCAGGAGATCACCATCGGCGAAGACACATGGATGGTGTTTCCTTGGCTGCGCAAGCTGGCCATGAGCAGCGTGACCAACGCGCCTCCGGCCAGCGGCAACTATGGCTGGGCTGTGAAGAAGTCCTGATGGCCATCATTCTCACCACGCAGAGCAGCACAGGGCCCAACTGGCGCAGTGGCAATCTGGCGATACCGCGCACCCGCATTCCTCTCCAGTTTCGCGGCGCAGCTGCACGGCTGGGTTTCTTCACCGGGTCGACCAAAGAATCGACCATCGAGGAGCCCGAACAGCGATCCAGCGGCCCCCAGCAGCGCACATCGTTCGATGACTGGTACTACCGCATCCACGTGCTGCCACTGCGCATCGACCTGGGCAATCTGGTCACCAACCAGGTGCGCTACGTCCAGGTTTGGAACTCCTACCTCCAGCAGCAGACCCTGACCTCTGCAACCCTTGAGAACGGCGAGGGCGTTCAGATGGTGGGTCCCGGAGCGCCGCCGCTGCCGTTTGCGCCCCTGCAGCTGCGCCGTTGGCAGCTGTCGGTCACGACCGAAGGCCCGCCGGTGATCGCGGCTACGCTGTCTTACGACTTCGTGGCTCTCGGGCGTCGCACCGTCACGATTACCGGCAACCGCATGTCGGCCTGGATGCTGCCGCCGGATTGGTCCCGCCCGGTGTCGGAAACCCTGGCCTGGGCGACGGACGTGCAGCAGTCGGTCGGTGGCGGCGAAGCGCGATTTCCGCTGCGTGGCTCGCCGAGGCGCTCTTGGGAGTTCAGCGTGCTGGCCGACCGGCGCGAGCGGCAGGTGCTTGAACACGCTCTGTTCGACTGGTCGGCGCGTACCTGGGCGCTGCCGGTCTGGAACGACGTATCGTGGCTGCGGTCGGGCCTTGCGCTGGGCGTGCAATCCGTTCCGGTGCAGGCCGCCACCCAGCGCGACTACCGCCCTGGCGGCCTGGCCATGCTCTGGAAGGACGTCACCACCTACGAGCTGGTCGAGGTGTCGGGTATCAACGCCGATGGCCTGCAGCTGGCGCGCCCCACGGCCAATGCCTGGGCACCTGGCACCCGTGTGCTGCCTTGCCGGACGGCTCGTATTGCCGAGACCCCCAGCCTGGAACGCGTGACCGACCAGGTCATGCGATCGACCGTCCGCCTGGCTGCGGTGGAGATCTGCGACTGGCCAGCAGTGGCACCGTCGGCGGTCTATCGCGGTCGGCCTGTGCTGGAGCAGCGCCCCGACCTCGACCAGGCGCAGACGGCCGAGTTCGGTCGACAGCTGGTGGTGATCGACGGTGATATCGGTCCGGTGGCGATCGACGACATCACCGGCAAGGCGTGGCCCCTGCAGTCCCACGCATGGCAGACCTGGGGACGCACGGAGCAGGCCAGCCTGCGCAGCTTGCTGTACTGGTTGCAAGGCAGGGCGGCCGCTCTGTGGGTGCCGTCCTGGGCCGACGACCTGGAGCTGGTCGAGCCAGCCCTGACCACCTCCAGCGGCATCGTGGTCGCCTGGGCGGGTGTGGCCCGCTTCGGGCGTGCTCAGTCCGGCCGGCGCCACCTGCGCATCGAGCTGTTTAGTGGCCAGGTGCTGTACCGGCAGCTGATAGAGGCCACAGAGCTGGATCCACAGCGGGAGTTCCTGCAGTTGGACGCGCCGCACGGCATCGCCCTGCAGCCGAGTGCCATCCGCTTGATCAGCTGGATGGTGCTGGCCCGCCTCAGTTCCGACACCGTGGAGCTGTCCCATGAAACCGATGGTGAGGGCGTCGCGCGTTGCCGCGTGTCCTTCGCCGGCATTGGCGCTGAGGAGAGCGAACCGTGAGCCTGTTCTCCCGCCATGTCGAGCTGTATGAATTTGGGCGCGGTTCCCAGCGCTGGCGCTACACGTCCAGCGATCGGATCGAGATCTACGATGCGCAGCCGTTCAGCCCCGAGGCGATCAAACGCGGTCGCCTTGGCCAGTCGGCACAGGAGGCCAGGTCCAATCTGGAGGTGACCGTACCGCTGTCCATCTCTTTGGCGTCAGTCCTGCGGCCATATCCGCCGACCGATCGCATCGTCGTTCGCTGGCGGCGGATCCGGAAGAGCGACGGCACGATCCGCGGCACCTGGAACGGCGTGCTGAGCGACTTCAGCGAGCGGCAGAATGATCTGCTCCTGACCTGTCAGAGCAATGCCGGCGCCGCTGCGACGAACGGCCTCCGCCGGTGCTGGCAGGCGCAGTGTCCGTTCGCGCTATTCGACGCCGACTGCGGTCTGAATCCGGAGCTGTTCCGGGTCGATGGCGTGTTGTCAGCCGCATCCGCTCAGACGATCACGTCCACTGCCTTCGCGGCGAAGCCGGACGGTTGGTTCGTCGGTGGATTCATCAAGTGGGTCCAGGGCACGGCCGTCGAGTACCGCTTCGTGGTGGGCCATGTTGGGCCGACCCTCACCTTGCTGACCGCAGCGCCGCTCGCAGCGGGCGCGTTGGTATCCGCCTACCCCGGCTGTGGCCACGCCCTGCAGATCTGCCACGAGAAGTTCAACAACGCACCGAACTACGGCGGCCAGCACACCATTCCGCCGAAGAACCCCTTCGGACCCGATCCCATCTTCTAAAGGAGCCTCCTATGTGGGTTCAAATCGTCGTAATGATCGTGGCGCTGATCGTCAGCTACGTGATGCGCCCGAAGCCTACGGTTCCGAAGCCGGCCGCCCTGGAGGACTTCAATGTCCCCACCGCCGAGGACGGTCGCGAATGCAGCATGATCTTCGGCACGAACTGGATCGATGATCCCAACGTGCTGTTCTACGGCGATCTGCGCACCACACCGATCAAGGTCAAGGGAGGCAAGAAGTGAGTCTCCATATCAAGCCCGTCCTCCGGCGCTACTGGTTCGGGCACCCGATCTACTTCGAGTGTCACCGTCATGGCTACGGCTATCGTCGCCGCCTGCTGTGGGTCGAATTGGTGGTGGACTACATCTATCTGGTAGATGGCAATCAGGTTTCGCTGTGGTGATGGTGACCGTCGAACATGCCCGTGCGGCCAAGTTGGGCGAGCACAGCGGCGTGCTGTGCGCTGCTGGCATCCGCACGTGGATGGACCGGCACGGACTGAATCTTCGCCAGTTCCTGGACGAAGGCCTGCCGGTGGAACAGTTCGAAGCGCTGGACGACGCCTTCGCACGGCGCCTGGCGGCGATCGCCCGCGAGGAGGCTGGCCGTGGGTAGTGGCAAGAAACAGACCGTAGGCTATCGCTACTACATGGCCCTCTATATGGGCGAATGCCTCGGCCCGGTGGACGCGCTGCGGGAGATCCGCGTAGGCGACCGCAAGGTCTGGGACGGTAGCGCGCAAACGGCGTGGACCAAGGTGCTCGGGATGAACATCCCCAGGACGGTGCCTGCCACCGGCCCGATTACAGCGTCTCGATCGATCACCATCCTGGCGCCGGAGATCTTCGGCGGCGACAAGGGCGAAGGTGGCATCGTCGGCACGCTGGAGGTGCGCATGGGCGAGCCCGCCCAGATGCCAAGCACCTATCTGCAATCGCTGGTGCCCGGCCCGTGGCCAGCCGCCCGTGGCCTGTTCACGACGGTTTTCAATGGCCAGGTGTCGGCCATGAACCCGTACATCAAGAATTGGACGAAGAAGGTCTCGCGCTGGCGCCAAGGCTGGAAGAAGGGGCTTTGGCAGGGCGACCTGGTGCAGATCGATGAAGGGATGAACCCGGCGCACATCATCTACCAGGTGCGCACAGAGGGCATGGGCCACCCGATCGACGTGATCAACGACGAAAGCTTCCGCAAGGCGGCACAGACGTTGAAGAACGAAGGGTTCGGCCTGTGCCTGAAGTGGTCCCGATCAGTTCCTGCAGGCGAGTTCATGGACATGGTGTGCGACCACATTGGTGGCATGCGCATCGAGGATCCGGTGACGGGGCTGACCGAGCTGGTGCTGGTGCGGCCGGACTATGACCCAGCCACCCTGGAAGAGATCGGCCCGGCGAACATCATCGAGCTGCTGGAGTGGCAACAGCCGATGCTGGAAGGCAGCGTCAATGAGATCACGGTCGTCTACCGGGATATCGCCACCAACAAGGACGCAGCTGTCACCTACCAGAACCTGGCCAGCGTTCAGGCGCAGGGCCGGGTCGTCAGCAGTCGCAAGAACTATCCCGGCCTGTGGAACGCAGCACTCGCGGGGCGGGTTGCGGCGCGCGAAGTAGCTGCAGTGAGCAGTTTGCCCTGCAGGGTGAAGATCCGGGTGCGTCAGGATGCCGGCCCCTTCAAGCGCGGGCAGGTGCGTGCCCTGTCGTGGCCACGGCGCGGCGTTGCCCGCATGCCCGTGCGCATCCTGGACGTCGACGACGGCACACAGACCGAGACGGCCGTGGTGTTGACCGTCGTCCAGGACGTCGCCGGCATGGCCGCTGCCAGCTACATCCAGCCTTCCGAGAATGCCTGGGTGGAGCCGGACACCAAGCCCAAGCCGGTCACCGTGCAGCGCCTGCAGGAGGCCAGCTACCGCGACCTGGCCACGACTCTCGGGGCGTCGGAGCTGTCTGCTGTGTCGCCTGACGTCGGCTACCTGACGTCGATCGGTGTACGGCCGACCTCGGTGGCGTTCGGCTACACGTTGCAGACCCGGCTGGGAAGCGCGCCGTTCGCCGAGGCGGGCGCAGCCGACTTCGCTCCCACTGGCCTGCTGATCACCGCAATGACGGCCACCACAACGGCGATCGCGCTGTCCGCCGGCGTCAGCCTGGACATGATCGAGGTCGGCACCGAGGCGCTGATCGATGACGAGCTGGTCCGGGTGGTCTCGATCGACCCGGTGGCGGCGACGCTGGCCGTGGCCCGTGGCTGCGTGGACACTGTGCCGATGCCGCATGCCGTGGGTACGCGGGTGTGGTTCACCGACGAATATGTCGGCTTCGATGGCCGTGAGTACATGGCCAACGAATCGCCCCAGGCGAAGCTGATCACCCGCACCAGCCAGGGCGAGCTGAACCCGGATCTGGCCACGACGATCGGGTTGACGCTGCAACGTCGCCAGATCCGGCCTTATCCGCCCGGCCGCTTGCGCATTCAGGGCGAGGCCTACCCGCCGGAATTGTGGACCTTCGGCACCGAACTGACGGTGCAGTGGGCGCACCGCGATCGCCTCCTGCAGGCCGACCAGCTGGTCGACACCACGCAGGGCAACATCGGCCCGGAGCCTGGCACTACCTACACCGTTCGCTGGTTCCTCGCCGGGTCACTGGTGCGGACGCAGGCCGGCATCACCGGTACGACTGACACCTACACGCCGCCCGATGGGAGCGGTGGAAAGCAGATCCGTGTCGAGGTGGAGTCCATCCGTGACGGCTATCGCAGCTGGCAGATCCTGCAGCACACCTTCCTGTACCGCGCGCAGCTGGTGACCGAGGCAGGTGATCGCCTGGTCACCGAAGCGGGCGACCCCCTGATTCTGGAGTAACGAAAATGGTCGACGTAAAGATCTCTGGCCTGCCGGCTGCCGCCGCGCTCACCGGCAATGAGGCGATTCCAGCTGTCCAAGGGGGCGGCAGCGTGAAGCTCCTGGTCAGTGCGATTCGGGCTGGTCTGGCAGCTGATGGCAACGTGGTGCATACCTCTGGTACGGAGAGTATCGGCGGGACCAAGACTTTCCAGGTCTACACCTATTTTTCGGGAGGTTTGGCTTCTGATGGAACCATCACGATTCGGGGCGATGGCACCGGAGCCGCTCGACTGATGCGAATCGGCGGTACCCGAACCGCAGACGGTCCGGCTTACTTCGACCTTGTGGCAGAGGCAAACCGCTCTGACTACAACACTCGCTTCTATCGCAGCGGTGGCGTAGATGGAGACACCAACATCAATCATCGTGGCGCCGGCGTGCTGGCATTGAACGCTGAGAACGCTGGTTCCATCGACTTGCGCATTTCCGGCACCAGCGCGATGCGCGTCAATTCCGATCGGTCAGTCACCTTCGGTGGCAATGCTGCTGCGATGGCGGCTACCCGCGTCAGCCTGGGCGCGGTTGGTCTAGTGGGAGCCGAGCAGGTGTCCGGGGTGAAGACGTTCTCGTCTGAAGTCCGAATCCAGAACGTGGCTCCCGGCTTCTGGCTTGATGAGTCGGACGGCGCAAACGGATTCTTCGCCGTTGTAGATTCAGGCGTCTATCAGCTTCAAGTAAGAGGCCCCAATTTCGGGGGGTATGTCCGGCAAATGCTGCAGGTCAGCGCATCTGGCGGCACCTTCGCAATGGGCGGGGACCTGGTTCGACCGCTGGCGGACAACGCTCAGGCCCTGGGAGCGTCCAACTACCGATTCACATCTCTATGGTCTGTGAACGGTGCGGTCCAGACTTCTGATGCTCGTCTGAAAACACCATTGGAGTGCATGACGGATGTGGAGGAGGCGGCGTTCCTGGAAATCAGCGCGCTCCCGGCGAAATGGAAGTGGAGGGCTCGCGTGGAGGAAGAGGGCGACGAAGCTCGCTGGCACGCAGGCCCTTCGGTGCAAGCCGCGATCGCTGTAATGGAGAAGCATGGCCTCAGTGCGTTTGCTTACAGCGCGTTCTGCTACGACTCGTGGCCGGCTGAGGACGAGGTATGGCGGGAGTGGCCCGCACAAGAAGCCGAAGTTGTTGAGTGGCCGGCCGTGCCGGAGACGTGGGCCGAAATTCCGGCGGAAGTTGATGAGGCCGGCGAGATTGTCATTCCTGCCCGGCGTGAGTTGGTCCACGAGGCCATGCCGGCAGGGCGCGTGGTGCTGAAGGAACCTGTCGAGGCTGGTCGCGAGCTTGTCCGGCCTGCGGTTCAGGCGGGCGACCGCTACAGCTTCCGAGTATCCGAGCTGCAGGCTTGGATTCTGGCAGCAATGGCTCGCCGTGAACGCCGCGAGCGCGAGGCGGTCGAGCAGCGCCTGGTCAGCATCGAGCAGCGCCTGGCTGTCCTTGAGACCGGGAAGTAGTTCAAGAACTGGGCGCCGGCCGATCAGCGGGAACTGATCGGCCGACGCCGCAACACACGCGACAGCCCGCGTGCAATTGGCCAAGGCCCAGCCCCCTCGCGCGGGGAGGCTCAGTCTGGCCGGGATCCATCGCAGAGGCTGAGAATGAAGACCACAACGCTGTTCCCCTGGCCGGGCGGGAAGACCCGCCTACTGCCGCACCTGCTGCCCCTGGTGGCCGAGAACCCCCACCGCACCTATGTCGAGGCGTTCGCTGGTGGCGCGGCTCTACTGTTCGCCAGGGAGCCGGCCAAGGCTGAAGTCCTGAACGACTGCCACGGCGAGCTGGTGCGGCTGTATCGGGTGGTGGCCAACCATCTGGAAGAGTTCGTTCGCCAGTTCAAATGGGCCCTGACGAGCCGCGAGATGTTCCGCTGGTGCCAGCTACAGCACCCGGACACCCTGACCGATATCCAGCGTGCCGCACGCTTCTATTACCTGCAGCGGCTGGCATGGGGTGGCAAGGCGACTGGCCAAACCCCCGGTTTCGGCCGGGGCGGCAAGGGCCTCAACCTGCTGCGCATTGAGGAGGATCTGAGCGCCGCACACCTCCGGCTTCACAAGGTCACCGTCGAGCACCTGCCCTGGCAGCAGTGCCTGGCCAAGTACGATGGAACGGACACCCTGTTCTTCCTCGATCCGCCGTACTGGGAGACCGAGGGGTACGGCGCTCCCTTTGGCATGGACCAGTACCAGGAGCTGGCCCGTCAGATGGCAGGGCTGCGTGGCGTGGCGATCCTGACGATCAATGACCACCCGGCCATGCGGGAGGTCTTCAGTCAGTTCAGAGACCGGGTGGTGCCAATCCGCTACACCATCGGCCGCCAGGCTGTTCAGCGGCGGGAGCTGATCTACACGACTTGGTAGGGGAGCCAGGGCACGGGGCGGTTTCCGCCCCGTGCAATTTCATTCCGCTGGGCGCAACATTGGCGGCCCACCGTTTATCTCACCAGCGGCTGGCGATTTATCGCGCGCCGTTACACATGAGCCCGAAATGCTAGCAGACCCAACCCCCTCCCCGCTGGCCCAGCACTGGCGGCAACGCGATCTGCAGGTGCTCTGGCACCCGTGCACGCAGATGCGCGAGCACCCGCATACCCTGCCGCTGGTGCCGATCGCCCGTGGTGAAGGCGCATGGTTGATCGACCACGACGGCAATCGCTACCTGGACGCCGTCAGCAGTTGGTGGACCAACCTGTTCGGCCATGCCGAACCGCGCATCGGTGGTGCCATTGCCGCCCAGGCCAGGCAACTGGAACAGGTGATGCTTGCCGGCTTCGGCCATGAGCCAGCCATCAGCCTGGCCGAACGCCTGCTCGCACTGGCCCCACGCCAGCCTGGCCGCGAACCACTGGCCAAGGTGTTCTTCGCCGACAACGGGTCCGCCGGCGTGGAAGTGGCGCTGAAGATGGCCTTCCAGTATTTCCAGAACCGAGGGGAACCGCAGCGCACGCGTTTCATCGCATTGGAGAACGGCTACCACGGCGAGACCCTCGGCGCGCTGGCGCTGGGAGACATTCCGCTGTATCGCCGCGTCTATGCGCCGCTGCTGGCCGAAGCGCTGTTCGCGCCCTCGCCGGATGCTTTCCTGGCTGAGCCCGGTCAGAGCCCGGCTGAGCGTGCACGGCAGGCCGCCGATGGCCTTGCCACGCTGTTCGACCAGCACCCGGGCGAGATCTGTGCGGTGATCCTGGAACCGCGCCTGCAGTGCGCCGGCGGCATGCGCATGCATGACCCGGTCTACCTGCAGCGCGTGCGCGAACTATGCGACGCCCATGGCGCGTTCATGATCGCCGACGAGATCGCCACCGGCTTCGGCCGCACCGGCACCCTGTTCGCCTGCGAGCAGGCCGGGGTGATGCCGGACCTGATGTGCCTGTCCAAGGGCCTGACCGGCGGCTTCCTGCCGCTGGCCACCGTGCTGGCCACGCAGGCGCTGTACGACGCGTTCCTCGACGACTCACGCGAGCGCGCCTTCCTGCATTCGCACAGCTATACCGGCAACCCGCTGGCCTGCGCGGCGGCATTGGCCACGCTGGACATCTTCCGCGACGACGATGTGATCGCCCGCAACCGTGGCATCGCCTCGGTGATGGGCACGCTGGCCGCACCGTTCAGCGACCATCCGCACGTGGCCGACGTGCGCCAAGCCGGCATGGTAGTTGCCTTCGAGCTGTCGCGCGACGGCAACAAGCGCACGCCCTTCGACCCGGCCATGCGGCTGGGCCTGCATGCCTACAAGGCCGCGCTGAAACGTGGCGTGGTGCTGCGTCCGCTGGGCGACGTGCTGTACTGGATGCCACCCTACTGCGTGGACGACGAACAACTGGAGCTGCTGGCACATACCACGCTGGCGGCGATTGACGAGGCGATTGCATGCGCGTGACCCGCTGCCCCATCGACCTGGCGCTGCACAGCGGCCAGACCGTGACCCTGCCGGAAGAGACGGCCAACCATCTGGTGCGGGTGATGCGCCTGCGCGAGGGTGATACCTGCGTGCTGTTCAACGGCGATGGCCACGACTACAGCGCCACGCTGACTGCCGCCGGCAAGCGCGAGGTGCAGGTGCGCATCGATGCGGTGCAGGCGGTGGACAACGAATCGCCGCTGGCGATCACCCTGCTGCAGGGCCTTGCCCGAGGCGAAAAGATGGACCTGATCCTGCAGAAGGCCACCGAACTGGGCGTGGCGGCGATCATTCCGGTGAATGCCGAGCGTACCGAGGTGAAGCTGGATGCGGCTCGGGCGGAGAAGCGCGTGTCGCACTGGAACAATGTGGTGACCTCGGCCTGCGGCCAGTCCGGGCGCGCGCGCATTCCGCAGGTGGGCCCGCCGCTGTCGCTGGCACAGGCGGCGGCGGCACTGCCGCCCGATACGCTGCGGCTCACCCTGGACCCGCTGGGTGCCCATCGCCTGTCGACGCTGGACGCGGCGCCGGCGGGCGGCATCGTGATCGCGATCGGTCCGGAAGGCGGCTGGTCGCCGCGCGACCGGGATCAGTTGGCAGCTGCAGGATTCCAGGGCCTGCAGCTGGGGCCACGCATCCTGCGTACCGAGACCGCCGGGCTGGCCGCGATTGCCGCATTGCAGGCGCGGCTGGGCGATCTGGGGTGAGGCTGATTCGTTGTAGTGCCGGCCAGCGCGTCCAGAGCGGCAGCCGAGCGTAGGCTCGGCTCTACAGGCCCGCGCAAGATTGCAGTTTCCTTTTAGAGCCGAGCCATGCTCGGCTCGGTGCCGGTCGGCAGCCGGCACTACCAGCCTGGTGGATCAAGCCGCCAGCGAATCCAGGGCGGCTTCCAGTGCGTCCAGGTTCGGCAGCAGCGCGCTCTGCTCACCCAGCAGCACGCGCATGTGCACGATCTGCGGCAGGGTTTCCTCGGAAGCATCGGCCAGCAGGCCATCGCGCGGCACCGAGATCAGCTGCGGGAAATTCTGCGTCAGCAGCGCGTAGTACGGGCGCTGCGCGTTGCCGCTGAGGGCCTTCAGCACCACCACCTTGTTGTGGCCGCCCACGGCCTCCTCGCCCAGGCCGGAAAGGCGCGCGAACGACACCAGCGGCACCTGCCAGCCGTGCCAGCCGATTTCGCCGACCAGCCAGCGCGGGGCATCGGAAACCGGCTGCACCGGCACCCGCGACATCATTTCGGCCACGGTGGCATTGGGCAGCAGCACGCGTTCGTTGCCGGCCTGGATCAGGACGCCTCGGATTTCGTCATTGCTGGCATAGCTCATGGTGCGTCTCCGTTATCGTCTTCCACGCCCCAGCGCGAGGCGATGGCCTGCGCCAGTTCCTGTGGTTCACCGGCCACCATGCCAGCGGCGACCACCGCCGTGGCCGCGGCAGGGTCATAGCAGCCCTCGCCGACCTGCCCGGCCACCCACGCACCGGCGGCGGCCAGATCCAGTGCCGGCCCCACAAGCGCAAGGTCGGCGCCGCTGAGCAGGACCAGCGCGGTGTGCTCAGCCGGCAGCGCGGCAATCGAGATCCCTTGCGCGTCGCTGACGAAATGCAGGCCGTCGCTGGCTGCCTGCACGCCGATGTCATCGGCCAGCACGTGCACTTCACCGGGTGTTGCACGCTGGCCGACTTCGGCCAGCTGCACCGGCAGCGGCGACACGCGCGCCATCTGCTTGACCAGGTTTCCGTAGCGGCCACCGTCCAAGCGCATATGCACCAGCACCGGGACGCTCAGCGATGCAGGCAGCGCGCCCAGCAGGCGACGCAGTGCATCCGGGCCGCCGATGCCGGCCAGCACCAGCAACGATCCGGCGCGTGCGCCCACGGGCGCACCAGCATCCAGATCGACCAGGCTCAGATGGCCGGTATCGAAGGAAGGCAGCGGTGCCTCCGGCGCGGCGTGTTGCGAAGCGGCTGCCGGAACGTCGGCCACGTCATCGACCAGCGACCATGCGGTGTGGTCGAAGGAGGTCGGCGGAATGGGCGGTGCTGCGGGCGCGATCTCCGCCAGCGATGGCGGTTCGGGGGCCTCCAGCGGCTCAGGCACGACCGGCTGCAGCGCCGCCAGCGCCTGTTCCAGCGCAATCGGTTCGTGCAGCTGCGCAGGCGGCGAGTACAGGCTGTCAGCGGGGACCTCGTCGGCCCAGCTCGATGCCTGGTCCAGGTGCGCCTGCAGCGCTTCTTCCTGCGGTGCCGGTGGCGGTGCCGGATGGCCCGGCGCCAGTTGCAGGCTGGGTTCTTCTTCGGCCCCCGGCGGCAACACCTGCTGATGGCCATGCAGCTTCGCGGCCAGATGACGGCCCCAGCGCTGGGCCTCCCAGCCATCACGACGTGCGGCCAGTTCGGCCTCGTCGAAGACCAGGGTCAGGCCCGGTGCGGACAACACCGTTTCCAGGCGCTCCAATGCGTCCTCAATGGCGGTCTCCAGCGCAATCACCACGACCTGAGGTCGGGCGTCGTGCAGCAGTTGCGGCTCAAGGCTGTTCGGGTCGTCTTCCAGCACCAGCTGCACATCCGCATGCGACAGTGCCTCGCGCAGGCGCTCGCGCGCCGCGCCGGGACGGGCCAGCAGGGCAACGACCGGAGCCGCCTGGGTTTCACTCACGGACACGGGCGATCCCCAACAGGTCGTACACGTTACGCATCAGGTCCAGTTCCTGGTACGGCTTGCCCAGATAACGCTGGACACCGATCTCGAAGGCGCGCTGGCGGTGCTTGTCACCGCTGCGCGAAGTGATCATCACGATCGGCACGTCCCTGTAGCGCGGGTCGGCACGCATCGCGGTAGCCAGCTCGTAGCCATCCATGCGCGGCATCTCGATGTCCAGCAGCATCAGGTCCGGTACCCGCTCTTCCAGTCGCTCCAGTGCTTCCACGCCGTCGCGCGCAACGCTGACCTCGAAGTTGTGGCGTTCGAGGATGCGGCCGGTGACCTTGCGCATGGTCAGCGAGTCGTCGACCACCATCACCAGCGGCACCTGGCGCTCCTGGCGCGGCGCGTTGGCCAGTACCGGCAGCGTCGGGTTGGCCAGGAAACGGCGCACCAGCGGCGCCACGTCCAGGATCACCACCACGCGGCCGTCGCCGGTGATGGTGGCGCCGTAGATCCCCGGCACCGACGCGATCTGCAGGCCGACCGGCTTGACCACGATTTCGCGGTTGCCCAGCACCTGGTCGATCGCGACGGCGGCGCGCAGATCACCGGCACGGACCAGCAGCAGTGGCACCTGCTCCTGGCCGTCGGCACGCGCCGGGGCCTGGCCGACCAAGCTGCCAAGGTCGTACAGCGGATAGTCTTCGCCGCTGTAGCGGTAGCTGCTGTCGGCAGCCTCGAAGCGCTCGCGCGACAGGCGGCCGATACCACTGACCGAGGCCACCGGCACTGCGAAGGTGGTTTCGCCGATCTGCACGAACACCGCCTGGGTGACCGCCAGCGTCTGCGGCAGGCGCAGGGTGAAGCGCACGCCCTGCCCACGCACTGACTGGATATCGACCGAGCCACCCAGCTGGCGCACTTCGTTGCGCACCACGTCCATGCCCACGCCACGGCCGGCCAGCTGGCTGACCTGGTCGGCGGTGGTGAAGCCTGACGCGAAGATGAGGTTGTCCAGTTCCTGCTCGTTCGGCTGCGCATCGGCGGCCAGCAGGCCGCGGTCGATTGCGCGGCGGCGGATCGCTTCGCGGTCCAGGCCAGCGCCGTCATCGGCCACTTCCAGGACGATTTCCGAGCCTTCGCGGTGCAGGCGGATGGCGATCTCGCCCTCCTCCGGCTTGCCGGCGGCGCGGCGCTGTTCCGGCGCTTCCAGGCCATGGGCCACCGAGTTGCGCAGCATGTGTTCCAGCGGCGCGACCATGCGATCGAGGACGTTGCGGTCCAGTTCGCCGTGGGTGCCTTCCAGAGTCAGGTGGACCTGCTTGCCGGTATCCATGCCGGCCTGGCGGACCACGCGGCGCAGGCGCGGCACCAGGCCATCGAACGGCACCATGCGCGCGCGCATCAGGCCATCCTGCAGCTCGGAGCTGACGCGCGACTGCTGCTGCAGCAGCGAATCGTACTGGCGCGACAGATCGTCCAGCACGCCCTGCAGGCCGCCAAGGTCGGCGGCGGACTCGTTCAGCGCACGGCTGAGCTGCTGCAGGGTGGAGAAGCGATCCAGTTCCAGCGGATCGAACTTCTGGTCGGCCTGGTCCTGCTCGCGCTGGTAGCGGGCGACGATCTGCGCCTCGGTTTCCAGGTCGAGGCGGCGCAGCTGGTCGCGCAGTCGCGCATTGGTGCGCTCCAGCTCGCCCATCGCGCCGCGGAAGGCGCCGAGCTGCTGTTCCAGCCGCGAGCGGTAGATCGCCACTTCACCGGCATGATTGACCAGGCGGTCGAGCAGGTCGGCGCGCACGCGCACCTGTTCCTGCTGCGGACGTGCCAGGGGGTCTTCATCGACCGTACCCTCGGCCGGCAGCGGTGCCGACAGCGGCGCGTCGACAATCGGCGTCAGCGTGGCCGCAGCCTGCGCCGCCACGGTCTCGGCCTCGCTGGCTGCACGCGCGGCCGTGGCGGCTGCAGCAATATCGGTGGTGGTGCGAACCTCGAAGGCCTCCACCAGATCCAGCGCCGGCTCCACCACGCGGTGGGTGCCGGTACGGGTGAGCAGCTGGTGCAGGCGGTCAAAGCCGCGTTCCAGCAGCTGCACGTCGCGGCGCTCGATTTCGGTACGGCCAGCGGCCACCGCTTCCAGCAGCGATTCGATGCTGTGGCCGAGGTCGCCGATGGCATTGATACCGGCCATGCGAGCGCCCCCTTTGAGGGTGTGCAGGTCACGCTGCAGGCCGGCCAGCACCTCGCGATCCTGCGGTGCATCACGCAGCTCGCTGATCAGGCCATCACAGTGGTCGAGCAGGTCCCTGCCTTCCTCGACAAAGATGTCGACCAGCTCGCGGTCGTACACGCTGAAGTCAAGCGCATCGGCATCGGCACCGTCTTCGGCATCCGCCGCAACAGGCGCCTGCTCAACATCCGGCGCAGGGGGCTCGATGTCGGCCGCTGCGATCTCCGTGCCGTCACCGGTGTTGATCGTGCCCTGGCCCGGCGCCTCTTCCATTTCGAAGAACCGCACCGGAGCACCACTGCCAACGCGTGCCTCTGCGCTGAACGCCTCAATCACCGTCGCCGGGGACGGCTGATCGGCGCTCTCTCCTTCACCGACCGCCGCCTCCCCGCCGACGTCCGCATCCTCGGCAAAGGCATCTGCCTCGCCCGGCGCGAGTTCGCTGGCCTGGAGGCCGATCACGGGCCATTGCCCGTCGTCGTCCAGGGTCCGCTCTTGCTCGATCACGTGCAGGCCGGCCTCGAGCGCGGCTGCCAGCGTGACCGGTTCTGCGAAACCCGGCACAGCCATTTCATCCTGCAGGCTCGACAGCTCGCTGTCGAGTGGCAATGCAGCAGCGTCGTCAATGACGCTGTCATCGCCGCTGCCCGAATCAAAGGACAAGGACGTATTCAGGTCGATCGCGTCAACTTCCGCAGACACCGGCAGCTCTTCCGCGTCGCGGTCGTCGACCGGCAGCGCACTGGCGTCGAGGTACGGCGACAGATCGTCGGCCATGGTCAGATCAGCGTCGTCGACGGTCTCGATCGTGGGCGCGGCAGCTGCGTCGGCCCCTTCGACAACAGGCGCACTCTCCACCGGCTGGATCGATTCAATCGCGCCGGTGTACGCCACTGCGGGTTCATCTTCTCCCTGCACCGACGGCCAGCCGGCATCGAAGTAACGCGAAAGATCGTCGCTGGCGGTCAACTCGCCGACTTCCAGGCCACTGTCGGCGGCGACGTCCGGCGTCCTGAGGTCGGGCGCAGATGGAACCGGTTCCAGCGCATCTTCGGCAAGCGGCTGCGGTTCGGCAATGAGATCGGGAGCCGCATCGGAAGCAACGCGCATGCTGGTTTCGCCCAGCGCGTCCAGGCCGGCCAGCGGCGCTTCGGCTTCGGATGCCTGCTCGACATCTGGCGCCGGTTCGGTGCCCTCTTCATCCTCGTCTTCCGACGCGAACAGCGGCCAGCGCGCTTCCGGCAGCTCGCCAGCCAATGCCTGCAGTCGCTGCACCAGCGCATCCTGCGGCGCAATGCGCGGGTGTTCGGCCTGCAGCGCCTCCATGGTCGCGGTGATCGCCTGCGCAGCTGCATCCAGCGCGGCGACACCCTCGTCGCCAGGTACCACATCGGCGGCCAGAGCCCGCTTGATGTAGGACTCGGCGCCGCCGGTAACGGCGGTGATTTCCGGCACTTCGGTCATCGCGAAGGCGCCGTTCATGGTGTGAACCGCACGCAGCAGTGCGTCGCTGACCGACTGCGGTGCCTGCTGTGCCGAGCGCAGCCACTCCTGCAGGGTCGCCTGGTGGACTTCGACCTCGGCCTCGAGGATCTCGCGCAGCACGCTGTCGATGTTGGCCGGGGTCCCGGCGTCTTCGGCCACCGCCGAGGCATCGGCCTGCGCCGACGCAGCGGCCTCGGCGTCCAGCAGGCGGCTGATTTCGTCTTCGCCTTCGGACTCGGCCAGTGTCGCTGCCGGTGCGGCCGCAGCCGGCAACGGCACGTAGAAGGTCTCCTCGCCGGCGCCGACCCGATCGGCGATGGCCTGCATTGCCTGCAGGTCCACGCTGATGCGCTGGCCATGGCGCAGCGCGGCATTCAACTGCGGCAGTGCGGCGTGCGCATTGTCGACCATTGCCAGCACGGCCGGCGTGGCCGGCCGGCTGCCATCGAGCACGCGGTTGAGCATGCCCTCGATCTTCCAGGCGAACTCCCCCAGGGTGCGCGCGCCGACCAGTCGGCCACTGCCCTTGAGGGTGTGGAAGATGCGGCGGATCGGCCGCAGCCGGTCCATGTTGTCCAGCTGCGTGCGCCATGCCGGCAGCAGCGTGCCAAGGTTGGCCAGTTCGTCGTCGAACTCTTCCAGGAACACCTCGCGGATGTCCTCGTCGATGTTCTCGGCATCGTCGTCGAAGCCGGCCTCGAAGCTGGCCTCGGTCCCAGCCACGACCGGGATGTCCGCAGCGGGCGGAGCCGCCATGGCCTGCGGATTGAAGTCGGCCGCCGCGGCGCTCAGCTCGGCAAAGAACTGTGCGTCGGCTTCGCTGAAATCGATCGGTGCGATGGTGTCGATATCAATCACCGACACCGCCGGTGCCGGTGCATCGGAGGCCGGCGTCAGCACCTCGGCCATCGGCGCGGCCGCGTGCTCCGGCACATCCGCCGCAACGGCGTCGACTTCGGCAACCACGGGGCTTTCGTCCAACGGCTGGGGCGTGGCGTCATCGACGGTCTCCAGCGACGGATGCAGTCCGGCGTCGTCGTCCAGCGACAGCGTCTCCATGGCGTGCAGCGACAGCACGTCGTCGGCGTTATCCAGCGCATCGGCGTCGAAACGGAACACCACGTCGTCACGGGCAGCAACCACATCGTGCTCGGCAGCCACCGGGTCGAACACCGGCGCTGCAAAGCCAGTGGTGTCAAAGGGTACCGACGCGTCGACGTCGTGCTCGACATCCGCCACTGCCACATCAGCCGATACCGGTGGTGTCGCCTCCGACAGCGTCCATTGCGGCACCGATTCCATTCCGGTTTCGGCGCGTTCGAAGCTGACCGGATCGAAACTGGCGAAGGTCGGGCTGCGTTCGTCTTCGGCACTCGCGGCCGGATCGGCGTCCGGATGGAACGGCGCGAGATCCCACTGCGGCACCTCGGGCGCAGGCGCGCTGGAGGCGGCGAAGACCAGCGCCGCCTCGCGGTCGTCATGCAGCGACAGCGGTGTGGATGCAAGGTTCCCCAGCGCACCGAACATCAGGCGGTTGTCCAGCACCTCCGGTGCAGGCGTGGCCGGTGGTGGATCAAAGGTGAAGTCCGGCAAGGGCACCGGCACAGTGCCGGCGGCGGGCGCGGCTGGCTGAAGCGGAATCTCGATGCGCTCCGGCTGCAAAGGCTCGGCCTGCAGCGCGACCGGCTCCCGGTCCACCAGCAGCGATGCGAACGGAACCGGCGCGGCGGCAACCGGTTCCACCGCGTTGCGGTCCGGCAACGGCCAATAGCGCAGCGCTTCAAGGCTGCTGCGGGTGATGTCGAGGATGTCCTCGCGGCCCGGACGGCGGTCGCGCAGGGCTTCCAGGTAGTACTCCAGGCTGGCCATGGCATCGGCCAGGGTGTCCAGCTGGCGGCCACTGGGCACGCGCTGGCGACCGATCAGCTCGGCCTCGATGTACTGCTGTACGCCACGCAGGTAGTCTGCGGCGGTGCCCAGATCGAGCATGCGCAGCGCACCGGATACATCACCCAGCAGGCGCGGCACATCCTGCAGCTCGGCATGGTTCCAGCTGGTTTCGATGAACGCGACGAAATGCTCGCGGGCGGCGGCGAAGTTGGCGATGGCTTCATGCGCCAGCACCTCCACCGTGCGGCGGTTCTCAACCGCGCTCGGATCGTCCTCGCCACTGCCGCCAGCGCCCAGATGGGCGACCTGGTCGTCCAGCGAGGCGTCCACGTAGAGCAGTGCCCCGGCGATATCCAGCAGCAGGTTCTCATCGATCTGCTGGCGCCCTTCCACCACCCCACGCAGTGCGTCACGCTGCTGCACGACCACGCTGCGGGCCACGCCCAGGCCCATCATGCCCAGCGTATCGGCCACCGCCCCGAGCTCGTTGGCCTGGGTCTGCAGCTGTTCCGGAGCACCGCCGGTGCGCAGGTGCAGGTCCAGCGCATCCTTGATGCGCAGCAGTTCTTCCTTCACCGCACTGCCGACCGTGTCCAGCAACTCGCGGTTGCGCCCGCTCAGGCTGCCGCGGGCATGGTCCAGCTCGGCCTCGGTGGCGGTGACGCTGTCCGGTGCGAATGCCAGCAGCACGCTGTCATGCACGCCTTCTTCGCCACGCGCGGCACGGATCTCGTTGAGCAGCGGCATCAGCACGATCGGGATGTCGCGGTGGCCGTTCTGCAGGCGCTCCAGGTAGTCGGGCAGCAGCACGCTGCCACGCATCAGGGTCGCGCAGGCTTCATCACGGTCGGCCACGCCGTCGGCCCCGATGGCATTGGCCAGTTGTTCCAGTTCCTCGGCCACCATCGCCGGTGCATACAGCTCGACCATGCGCAGGGTGCCCTGCACCTGGTGCAGGTAGCCGGCGCAGATGCGCATGCGGCTGGCATCGCTCGGGTCTTCGGCGTAGTACTCGACCTCGTTGCGCACCTGGCGCAGGGTCTCGTCCAGCTCGGGCTTGACCCAGCCCAGCGCTGCGTGGCTCATCGCATCGCGCAGACTGCTCATGGACGCGCTCCGTTCGCCGCCGCGCGGTGGCCGCGCGAGTTCTGGCGTGGGAAATGGAAATGCTTCATCGACTGGTTCCTTGCTCGCCGCCCTGCCCGCGTCACGCCGGCAGCTTGAAGTCGGCGACCGAACGGCGCAGGTCCGCCGCCAGCTGCGCGAGATGGCCGATCGATTCGGCGGTCTGCCCCGCACCCTGCGAGGTCTGGCCGGTGATCTGCCGGATCACGCCCATGGTGCGGGTGATGTCCGAGGCCGCGGCCGACTGCTGCTGGGCGGCGATGGAGATGTTCTTGATGAGGGTGTTCAGTGCATTGGACACGCGCTCGATCTCGGTCAGCGCGGTGCCGGCATCCTCGGCCAGGCGTGCACCGGACACCACTTCGGCGGTGGTCTGTTCCATCGAGGTGACCGCTTCGTTGGTGTCGGCCTGAATGGCCTGCACCAGGTTCTCGATGCGTCGGGTCGCGCCGGAGGTACGTTCTGCCAGGCGCTGCACTTCGTCGGCCACGACCGCGAAACCGCGACCCGCTTCACCGGCCGAGGCCGCCTGGACCGCTGCGTTCAACGCCAGGATGTTGGTCTGTTCGGAAATGTCGTTGATCAGTTCCACGATCGAGCCGATTTCCTGCGACGACTCACCCAGGCGCTTGATGCGCTTGGAGGTTTCCTGGATCTGGTCACGGATCTGGTCCATGCCCTGGATGGTCTCGCGCACCACGCCGGCACCTTCGGCGGCAATCACCACCGAGCGCTGTGCCACGTCGGCCGACTCGGCCGAGTTGCGCGACACCTGTTCGATGCTTGCCGCGATTTCGCCGATGCGGTCCGACGCCGAGGTGATCTGGTTGGCCTGGTGGCCGGCCGCCTCTGCCAGCTGCATGGCGGTGGCCTGGGTCTCCTGGGTGGACAGCGCGACCTTGGCCGAGGTGTCATTGATGGTGGTCACCAGGTGGCGCAGCTCGTCGACGGCGTAGTTGATCGCGTCGGCGATGGCACCGGTCATGTCCTCGGTCACCGAGGCCTTCACCGTCAGGTCGCCCTCACCCAGCGAGGAGATTTCGTCCAGCAGCCGCATGATCGCCTGCTGGTTGCGGCTGTTGAATTCCACCTGGGTCTGGTAGCGCAGTTCCTGCTCGCGCGAGCGGCTGCGCACGTTGGTGGAAACGAAGCCGATGATCGCGATCAGCGACAGCGCACCGGAGACCACACCGATCCAGAAGTTCGGGAACAGGCGGGTGTCAGACACCGAGCCGAACGAGGAGAACGCGTCGAACAGCTTGCGGCTGTCATCCAGCATGTGGGCCGAACCCTGGCCCAGCGCGGTGGCGGCGGACTGCGCCGCGAACAGCTGGCGCGAGCTGGCCAGGATCGCGTCAGCGTCCTGCTTCATCGCTTCCCACTTCTGCTGCGACTGTTCCAGCGCGGCCACGGCAGCGGCACCGCGCACGGCGGTGATGCCCAGTTCCTCGTTGCCATTGCGCAGGCCGTCGAGCACTTGCGAGAACACGGTGATGTCACGCGCCAGCGCATCGCCGGCCGTAGCAGCGCCGCTGCCACCGGCGCGCATTTCGGTTACGCGGCGGGCCATGGAGCCGGCCACCACGACCTGCTGCAGTGCGCTGTACACCTGCGACGAGGGCGCGCCGGCAGCGGACATCGCACGCACCAGCTCGTTCAGCTGGGCCTGCAGCCCCGGCACGGCGCCGGTGAAGTTGTTGGCGTTGCCGGCCAGGGCCAGCACCGCCGGTTCACTGGCCACCAGCTGCCCGGCCTGCTTGCCCAGCGGCGCCCAGGTCTCGCCCAGCGTGGCGATCGCACCGGACACGCCCGGCTCCTTGCCATAGCGGCCCTGCAGGGTCGACACATTCTGTTCGATCGCGTTGCGGGTGGCCTTGAAGGCAGTGAACGCCTGCGCGTTGCCGCCCACCGCGTCACGGCCCTGGTTGGCCAGCTGCTGCGACAGCACCTGCAGGTCGGCCGCCTTGGAACCGGCATCGGCCAGGCGACTGCCCTGCCAGGTAGCGACGCCGGTGTTGACGCCGAACAGGATCATCGATGCCAGCAGCAGGAACAGCCAGAGGTTGCTGCCGCCCAGCCGCAGCTTGCCGGTCTTGGTGGCGTCCGAAGCAGTACTCATCGTTCAACCTCGATCTTCAATGCAGGGGGCGATGCCCGGCCTCAGGCCGCGGCTTGCCGGAATTCAGGGGTGCGCGACAGCAGCGAAAGCGAGAATACGCCCCAGTCGTGGCCGTCGGCATGGAAGGCGCGATCGACGAAATGGCCGTAGCGCCCTTCGGCCAGCGTGCCGGCCTCGATCTGCTGGTCCAGTTCGAAGCTGCGCTGGCCGAACAGTTCATCGATGGTCAGTGCGACGTCGCCACCGGCCTGGCGCATGATCAGCACGCGCTGGCCTTCCTGCTGCACGGTACGCACGCCTTCCAGGAAGTACTTCAGGTCGACCACCGGGAACAGGTTGCCGCGCAGATTGCCCACGCCGAGCAGCCAGGGCTGCGCGCATGGCACCGGGGTCACCGGCGGCATCGGCACGATCTCCACCACTTCGCGGAAATCGGACACCAGCCGGCGCTGGCCGACGCGGTAGCCCACGCCACGCCAGAGGTCCTGGGCGAACTGCCGTTCGGGCAGCTGCACCGCGTGGGCCAGGCTGCGGCGTTCATAGGCTTCGAGGATGTCGAAAGGCGAGCGCATCAGGCCACCAGTTCGTTGATCCGCGCGATCAGTTCATCCTCGCGCGGCGGCTTGACGATGTAATCGGCCGCGCCCTGGCGCAGGCCCCAGGCCTTGTCGGTTTCCATCGCCTTGGTGCTGACGATGATCACCGGGATGTGCTTGATCGCCGCGTCACGGGCCATCGCGCGGGTGGCCTGGAAGCCGCTCATGCCGGGCAGGACCACGTCCATCAGCACCAGCTGCGGCACCTGGTCGCGGACCAGCTGCAGTCCATCCTCGGCGTTGTCCGCTTCCAGCACCTCGTGGCCGGCACGGCGCAGCCACTGGGTGAACACCGCGCGGTCGGTCGGTGAATCCTCGATCAGAACGATACGAGCCATTGTGCCTTTCCCCCCTGGTCAGGCGTTGACGTATGTGCGGATGGCACCCAGCAGTTCTTCACGCGTGAATGGCTTGGTCAGGTATTGCTCCGAGCCGACGATGCGTCCCCGCGCCTTGTCGAACAGGCCATCCTTGGACGAGAGCATGATGACCGGGGTCGCCTTGAACAGCTGGTTGCCCTTGATCAGCGCACAGGTCTGGTACCCGTCCAGGCGCGGCATCATGATGTCGACGAAGATGATCTGCGGTTGCTGGTCTGCGATCTTCGCAAGCGCTTCAAAGCCGTCGGTGGCGGTGACCACCTCGCAGCCTTCCCGCTTGAGCAGTGTTTCCGCAGTCCTGCGGATGGTCTTCGAATCATCGATGACCATCACCCGGAGTCCTGCGAGTTCCCCGCCCGCAGTCGTGTTTTCAGTCATTGCCTATCCCCAAGCGCACGGCCCGATCTCTGGCGGGGGCCGCTACGAAAGCGTATCTATATCGCACTTTCCGCGCCCGCTTCAAGGCCGCCCCATGGCGCGGGGCATGGCAGCCTCCTGAACGTGACGGGTTTCGCAATGAGTGCGCGAGCGCCGGGCGGACGCTGCGTTGCAGTATGGCAGGGAGGCGCGCGACCGGCGTTGCCGCTACCATCAACGCCTTGCCTGACAGGTGCGCCCATGCCGTTGAACGTCATCGTGGTGATGGACCCCATCGCCCACATCAAGATCGCCAAGGACACCACCTTCGCCATGCTGCTGGAAGCCCAGCGCCGCGGCCATGCCCTGCACTATGTGCGCCCGGGCGGCCTGGCCCTGGAGGGTGGCGTGGCAGTGGCCCAGACCGCGCCGCTGCAGGTGCGCGACGACCCGGCTGGCTGGTATGAGCTGGGCGCATTCAGCCGTACCGAATTCGGCCCCGGCCAGATCGTGCTGATGCGCAAGGATCCGCCGGTCGACGCCGAGTACATCTACGACACCCAGGTGCTGGACGTGGCTGCGGCCGCCGGTGCCTGCGTGGTCAACAATCCGCAGGGGCTGCGCGACTACAACGAGAAGCTGGCCGCGCTGCTGTTCCCGCAGTGCTGCCCGCCGACCCTGGTCAGCCGCGACGCCAAGGCCTTGAAGGCCTTCGCGCTGGAGCATGGCCAGGCCGTGCTGAAGCCGCTGGACGGCATGGGCGGCCGCTCGATCTTCCGCAGCGGCCAGGGCGATCCGAACCTGAACGTGATCCTGGAAACCCTGACCGACGGCGGCCGCAAACTGGCACTGGCCCAGAAGTTCATTCCCGACATCACTGCCGGCGACAAGCGCATCCTGCTGGTCGATGGCGAACCGGTCGACTACTGCCTGGCGCGCATCCCGCAGGGCGACGAGTTCCGGGGCAACCTGGCTGCCGGTGGCCGCGGCGAAGGCCGTCCGCTGAGCGAGCGCGACCGCTGGATCGCGGCCCAGGTCGGCCCGGAGATGAAGCGTCGCGGCATGCGCTTCGTCGGCCTGGACGTGATCGGCGATTACCTGACCGAGGTCAACGTGACCAGCCCGACCTGTGTACGCGAACTGGACGCACAGTTCGGCCTGAACATCGCCGGCACCCTGTTCGACGCGCTTGAGGCCGGCCTGCGCTGATGGCAACCGCACCTGCCGTCCTGCCCCCGCCACCACGCGAAGCGCAACGGCTGGGGGCGACCATCGCGCTGTCGGTGCTGGTTCACGCGCTGCTGATCCTGGGCGTGGGCTTCGCCGTCAAAGGCGATGCACCGCTGGTGCCCACGCTGGAAGTGATCTTCAGCCAGACCCGCACCGCGCTGACGCCGAAGCAGGCCGATTTTCTTGCCGCAGCCAACCAGGATGGCGGTGGCGAACACGACCGCGCACAGCGTCCGCGCGACAACCAGGCCGGCATCGTGCCGCAGGCGCAGCCCGGTTTGAGCCCGGTCCCACAGCAGCAGCAATCGGCCGCGCAAGTCCCGCCGCCACAGGCCCGGGTGGTCAGCAGCCGCAATGGCGAAGAGGCGGTCGCGCAGGCCCAGTCCCGCCCCACGCCGGATCAGCCCGAACCGGACGCCCCGCTGAGTGCGCGCGAACAGCGCGATGTGGAAATGGCCCGACTGGCCGCAGAAGTGCATCTGCGCTCGGCGCAGTACGCCAAGCGCCCGAACCGCAAGTTCGTGTCGGCCAGCACGCGCGAGTATGCCTATGCCAATTACCTGCGGGCCTGGGTTGACCGCGCCGAGCGCGTGGGCAACCTGAATTACCCGGACGAGGCCCGGCAGCGCCGGCTGGGCGGCCAGGTGGTGATCAGCGTGGGCGTGCGCCGCGATGGCAGCGTGGAGAGCAGCCGGATCCTGCGGTCGAGCGGAACGCCACTGCTGGATGAGGCGGCACTGCGGGTGGTGAAGCTGGCGCAGCCGTTCCCGCCGTTGCCGAAGACCGAGGATGAGATCGACATCCTGCAGGTCACCCGCACGTGGGTATTCCTGCCGGGTGGCGAACTGCGCGACGACCGGTAGGGTTTGTTGCCCGGGCCTGCGGCCCGGGACCCGCTGAAAGGCTAGAGCAACGGCAACAGCAACAGCGGCGGTTGGTGTACTGAAGCGTGGCGAGGCGGTGTCGGGCGGCGGGGACGCCGCAAGTACGTCCGTGTAGGCTTAGCCGCGGCATCCATGCCGCGGATACCCCGCCGCCCGACACCGCCCCGCCTCTGACAGATCGCGGCGCACCATTGCTTTGGTAGGTGTCGACCTTGGTCGATACACATCCACGCCACGCGTGGATGCAAGCGAAGCGACCCGCTTTTGATTTTGACTTTTCTTTTTTTGATCTTCCGTGGCGGACGTGCACGGAAACTGTCAGAGGCCGGGCGGGTGGGCTGCGCAGGGGCGTGAGCCGCATGGATGCGGCGACCGAGCTTACATGGACGTACTTGCAGCGCCCCCTGCGCAGCCCACCCGCCCGGCCAAACCACGGCTTTTGATCTACGCGACCAACTCCGCCACGAGGGGCTCAGCCGTTGGCCTTCGCCTTCGCCTCGCGCGCGGCCTGCTGCTCGACCAGGGTCAGTGCCACGTTGTCACGCAGGTATGCTGGTTCGACCTTCTCCGGTGCGACGGTTTCGCCGCGGGCGAACGCCGGCACCGCCAGTGCGAGCACGTCCGACGCACGCGGCAATGCCGTGGCGTCGAATCCGCGCAAACCTGTACCGAGCTGCGCGACCAGCGCACCCTCGGCTGCGGCGAACCCGGTACCGACACCGTAGGCCGACAGCCCTTCCGGCAGCGCCACCGCCGCCGGCGCGCAGACGCGCTCGGCATCGCGCGCGACCGGCAGGCCGTCCACGCGCTCGAAGCGGGCGGCGTAGAGTTCGCCCATCCGCGCATCGATCGCCGACAGGATCTGCGTTTCTTCCGCCGGTGCCCGCAGCGCCAGCACCTGCAGCGTCGAGACCGGCAGCAACGGACGATCCAGCGCCAGTGCGATGCCCTGCGCGATGGCGATCGCCAGGCGCACGCCGGTGAAAGCACCAGGACCGCGGCTGAGCGCGATACCGTCCAGCTGGCGGCGGCTGATGCCGGCTTCGGCCAGCAGCGCCTCGGCCCACGGTAGGCTCAGTTCGGCATGCCGGCGCGGGGCGATCTCGAAACGTTCCAGTACCTGTCCATCGACATGCAGGGCAACGGAACAGGCTTCGGTGGCGGTTTCAAAGGCGAGCAGTTTCATCGGATCAGGTCAGAACAGGGGGAACGTGACACCGGGCGCCGGCTCCGGGCCCGCCGCGGCGGCGGCGGTCGGAACGGCATCATCGGCCACGGGCGCCCATTGTGGCGTAAAGAAGGCCTGCACATCGGCCAGGCTACGGGTGCGCCGGAACGGCGGCAGCGACTCAAGAAAGACCCGGCCATAGCCACGGTTGAGCAGGCGCGGATCGCACAGGACCAGCACGCCCCGGTCGCTTTCGCTGCGGATCAGGCGGCCAACGCCCTGCTTCAGGGCGATCACCGCCTGCGGCAACTGTTCGTCGCGGAACGGATTGCCGCCCTGGCTGCGGATCGCCTCCAGGCGTGCCTCGTAGACCGGGTCGTCCGGGGCCGCGAACGGCAGCTTGTCGATCATCACCACGCTCAGCGCTTCGCCGACCACGTCCACGCCCTCGCGGAAGCTGGCCGAGCCCAGCAGCACCCCATTGCCCGATTCGCGGAAGCGCTGCAGCAGCGTCGCACGCGGCGCCTCACCCTGCACGAACAACGGCCATGGCCCATCGCGCAGTGCCTCGGCGGCCTCACGCAGGGCGCGATGCGAAGCGAACAGCAGGAACGCCCTGCCCTGCGAGGCCTGCAGCACCGGCCGCAGGGTCTGGATCAGCGCGGTTCCGAAACCCCGTGCGGCCGGATCGGGCAGGCCTTCAGGCAGGTAACACAGCGCCTGCTCGGGCCAATTGAACGGACTCGGCTGGACCAGCGTCTGCGGGTCGTCCAGCCCGAGGCGGGTGGCGATGTGATCGAAACCACCGCCCACGGTCAGCGTCGCCGAGGTGAAGATCCATGCGGCTCGGCTGCGTTCGCGATGCTCGCGCAATGGACCGGACACGTCCATCGGCGTGCGCTGGCAGCGGAAACCACGCGGGGTGAGCTCATACCAGAGCACATCGGTGGCATTGCCGGTGTCCGCAGGATCAGTATCGAAGTCGAGGGCGGGTTCGTCATCGCCCAGCCAGCGACCGAGCCGCGAAACCGCCTCACGCGCCCGCGCATAGCAGGCATCTAGGCCCGCCGCGGCTTCGCGCAGCGGCTGCAAGGCCTGCTCCAGCGTCACCAGCCCTGCCATCACCGTGTCGAAGCCATCGCGCACCTGCGGCATCGTCAGCGCACGCCACTGCGTGCCGCGCGGCGGCAGCCCCTCCATCGCCGAACGCAACGCCAGCAGCGCCTGCTGCAAGTGGTCGACCGGTTCCTGCAGCGCCGATTGCGCCCCCCCGACGCCGCGCGCTTCGGCCAGGCAGTCGCGGCCCAGCTCCTGCCACGGGCGCATGCCGAAGCCTTCGCCGAAGAACTGCGCGGCCAGTTCAGGCAACTGATGCGCCTCGTCGATGACGAAGGCCTGCGCCCCCGGCAGCAGCTCACCAAAGCCATCCTGCTTCAATGCTAGGTCGGCCAGCAGCAGGTGATGGTTGACCACCACTACGTCTGCCGCCTGCGCACGTTGCCGCGCACGCACCACGAAGCAGTCTTCCCAGAACGGGCAGTCGGTGCCCAGACAGTTGTCGACGGTGGAGGTGACCATCGGCAGCAGCGGCGAATCATCGGCCAAACCGTCCAGTTCGGCGATGTCGCCGAACTCCGAGCGTCCGGACCAGGCCAGGATGCGCTGGAACTGCGCCGCCTGTTCTGGGCTTGAGAAGCGCGGCTCGCCCCGCGCCTGCTGCAGGCGGTAGCGGCACAGGTAATTCGAACGTCCCTTCAGCAGCGCACTGCGCAGGCCGACACCGAGTGCCTGGCGCACACGCGGCAGGTCGCGGTGGTAGAGCTGGTCCTGCAGCGCGCGGGTGCCGGTGGAGATGATGGTGCGCAACCCGGACAGCAGCACCGGCACCAGGTAGGCGAACGTCTTGCCGGTGCCGGTACCGGCCTCGGCCAGCAGCAGGTCACGCTGCTGCAGCGCATCGGCGATGGCTTCGGTCAGGCGCAGCTGGGCCGGGCGCGGGACGAAGGCGTCCAGATGCGAGGCGAGCGCGCCGCCGTCGCTGAGGGCTTCGCGGCTGGCATGGACAAGGTCGGACATCAGAGGGAAAGGATACCCGGCCGGGCGCTGCCCGGCACCCGTTTCAAGCCAGGGCAACAGCAACAGCGGTGTCCATGGCTCTGGGTTTTTACGTGCTGGGCAGGCCGGGAGGGGCAGGCAGGACACGCCGTAAACCCATCCATGGGGGCTCGATGGCGCCATCCATGGCGCCAACGGTCCTGCCTGCCCCGCCCGCCCCACCCTCGACAGTTTCCCAGTGACGGATGCACGCGCGGCGTCGCGTCGAGCTTGCTCGACTGCCCTTTCAGAAGCGGTGGGTGGAACGGAAACAAGAAGGGGTCGGATCCGTTTTCCTGCGGAAAACGGATCCGACCCCACAACGAGTGCGCGCAGCGCGCGACCCGCTTTTGATTTTCTTTTTCTTTTCCGTGGCTGGACGCACACGGAAACTGTCAGAGGTCGGGCGGGGTGGGTTCGCGGGGGTGTCCGCGGCATGGATGCCGCGGCCAAGCCCCCAGGGACGGGTTCACGGCGTCCCCCGCGAACCCACCCCGCCCGGCCAAGCGCGGCTTTTGCTTCTGGCTTCAGCGACCAACCCACAGCCACGAGGGGCTGTGCCGTTGGCTGAAAACTCAGTACCGCTTGATCCCCGGCACCGTGCAACCTTCAATCTGCGCATGCGCCGACACCGCATTCTCCTTCTCGCCACGCGCCAGGCGTGACTGTTCGATCGTCGCCCAGTGCCGGCGGCACAGCGGCCCCGTCTTCGAGCCCAGATCCACCGCCTTGCGCGCGAACGTCTCCGCCTGTTCCCACTGCCCCTGCAGCAGCGCCAGTTCGGCACGCTCCTGCAGCACCGCCGGGTCGCTGGCCACGATTTCCAGCGCATGGTCCAAGCTGCTGGCGGCACCGGCCAGGTCGTTCGCCTGCCGCTGCGCCTGCGCGGTCACCCGCAGGTCTTCCACCTGCGAATCACGCAGCGGCTGCACCGACAGCTCCTTGTCGTCAGGACCTGCGGCCGCATCGACTGCCGCCAGGCGCTGTGCCGGCGTAGTGGTATCGACTGGCTTGACCACCGGCGGCGCGCTGGTCACACAGGCGGCCAGGGCCAGGCTGAGGCCGGTCAGGGCCAGGGGCTGCAGCAGGGATCGCATGTTCATCGGCTTCATCGGCTCGGGGGAGGAGTAGCGGCGGCGGGCGCTGCGGCAGGTTCGGCGGGCGCTTCCGGCTTGCGGTCCAGGCCGAACCAGCTACGCCAGCCACCGCCCTCCCCTTCAGCTTCGCCCGGCTCGCCCGGCGGCACTGCCGGCGCGCACGGCGCATACGCCGGTGCATAGCCCACCACGAACGGGAAGCGGCGTGCGCCCGGGCAGCCTTCATCGGTTGTGTTCAGACCCGTGGCCGCGACCGACTGCCAGTCCAGGCCTTTGTTGCTGACCCGCAATGGCGCACTCGGCAGGCGCTGGAAGATGCCCGACCAGACCCGCATCGCGCCGGTAGCGCCATACAGGCCGGCCTGCTGGTTCTGGTCGTTGCCGATCCAGATCACCGCCAGATGATCGCCGGTGTAGCCGGCATACCAGCTGTCACGGCCATCGTTGGTGGTGCCGGTCTTGCCGGCCGGCTGCAGGCGGCCGAGGCCATCGGCATTGAGCCGCTGCGCGGTACCACTGGAGACCACCTGCTGCAGGCCGACGCTGATCAGGTTGGCGGCAATTGAATCGCCTTCCTGTGCCGGCGCCGGGGTCTTGTCGTAGCGCTTGAGCAGCTTGCCCTGCGGATCGAGCACGCCACGCACCGCGTGCAGCGGCTGGATCTCACCGCCCGAGGCGAGGAACTGGTACAGCTGTGCCATCGCGTACGGGCTCTGGTCGGTCGAGCCAAGGATCACCGCCGGATTGGCCTCGGCCTTGATGCCCGCCAGCACATGGATCAGCTGGGTCACGCGCTCGGGACCGACCTGCATGCCCACGCGCACCGTGGCCTGGTTGTAGGAGTGTGCCAGCGCGTCGATCAGGCGCACCGTGCCGTGGCTGCGGTTGTCCGCATTGCCCGGGCTCCAGTTGCGGCCGCGGCCGAGCTGCACCGTCACCGGTGAATCGTCGACCCAGCTGGCCAGCGAGTAACGGTCCGGCTGCGCCAGCGCGAGCAGGTACACGAATGGCTTGAGCAGCGAACCGACCGGACGCTGCGCCTCGATCGCGCGGTTGAAGCCGACCTCGGACACTTCACGGCTGCCGATCACCGCCAGCACGTCACCGTTGTGCACGTCGGTCAGCACCATGCCGGCCTGCAGTTCGGGCCGGCGCTTGCTTTCCAGCGACTTGATGGTGCGGGTCACCGCGCCTTCGGCATAGGCCTGCGCGGACGGCGACATGCCGGTCATGACGCTCAGGCCAGCGCCCTGCAGGGCAGATTCCGGGTAGTCATGGCCGAGCTGGCGACGGACCAGGTCAACATAGGCGGGGAAGCGGTTGGCCGCCACCAGTCCCGGCGTCTTCGGCACGCCCAGCGGGGCCTTCAGTGCGCGCTGGTACTCGGCGTCGTCGATCAGCGTGGCTTCGTGCAGTTTGCCCAGCACGAAGTTGCGACGGTCCAACGCACGTTCCGGATTGCGCCGCGGGTCGTAGAAGGACGGGCCCTTGACCAGGCCGATCAGCAGCGCGATCTGCTCGGTCTCCAGCGACTGCAGGTCACGGCCGAACCAGAACTCGGCACCGGACGACATGCCATGGATCGCCTGGCTGCCGCGCTGGCCCAGGTACACCTGGTTGAGATAGGCCTCGAAGATGGTGCGCTTGTCATAGCGCGCTTCCATGATCAGGGCGTAGAGCACTTCGTTGAATTTGCGGGTGAGCGTCTGTTCCTTGCCGATGCCGAGCAGGCCGCTGCGGGCCAGCTGCTGGGTCAGCGTGGAAGCGCCCTGACGGCTCTGGCCACCGGAGCGGATGGTCACCCACACCGCGCGCGCGATACCGGACAGGTCGATGCCGTGGTGGCGGTTGAAGTCCTTGTCCTCCACTGCCTGCAGGCCGGTCACCAGCAGGTCCGGCGCCTCGTCCATGCGGATCAGGCGGCGTTCTTCCTGCTTCTGGCCGTACAGGGTGGCGATACGCGCCGGATCCAGCCGCGCCGCCTTCAGGGCCTTGCGGCTGTCGGCATCGCGCAGCGAGGCGACCGCACCATCGGCCAGCGACAACTCGAGCCGACGCGGGGCAACCCGGCCATCGACGTCGTTGTAGCCGCGGCTGGAGATGACAAAGCGCCCGCCATTCACCGCATAGGTGGCCGGCTCCTTGCCCTGGCCATCATCGCGGTAGGCGGAGGCGGCCAGCTCGGTCTTCAGCGTGGACGCATCCATCGCCTTGCCGGGAGTGAGCACCAGCGGCCGCGCATACACCCGCGTCGGGATCTGCCAGCGCAGTTCGCCGAAACGTTGGGTCACCTGCTGGTTCAGGTACAGCGTATAGGGAATGAGGAAACCCAATCCCAACGCGACCGCAGCCATGCTCCAGGTGATCAGCCGGCGCCGCCACAGCGGGCCGTTGTCCTGCTGGTCGTCGTCGTCGAAATCGTCGATGTCGTCGGAATCGTAGCGTCGGGGCACGGGAATGCGAGAATGTAGAGTCTGGCGAGTCTACCCCAGCCGCTGCGGCTGGCGAATTCTCCCGGGTTCCCCTGCTTAAGCTGGAGTTGCAACCGGATGGCGATGTCCCTGGCCGAGATCCGATACCTGATCAACCGCCTGTCGGGCCTGGCCCGCCGGAGCCTGGCCAGCCTGCGTACCCGTGGCTGGCGGGCGACCTGGCAGCGCATCCGCGTGCATGCCCAGCGCGCCGTGCCCGCGCCACGCACGCCGCTGTTCCTGCCGCCGGCACAGGAGTTCGCTCCCTTCACGGTGCCGTTCAGCGAAACACCGGAAGCGAGCATTGTCATCCCCGTCTACAACCACGTCGATCACACCCTGGCCTGCCTGCGCGCCTTGGCGGCGCATCCACCGCAGGCCACGTGCGAGATCCTGGTAGTGGATGACGGCAGCACCGACGCCACCGTGCAGTGGATGCCGCAGGTTGCCGGACTGCGCTATGAAGTGCGCGAGTACAACGGCGGCTTCATCGAGGCCTGCAACGATGGCGTATCGCGCGCACGCGGTCGCTACGTGGTGCTGCTCAACAACGATACGGTGCCGCAGCCGGGCTGGCTCGACGCGCTGCTGGACACGTTCTCCAGCACGCCCGGCGCCGGCCTGGTCGGTAGCCAGCTGCTCTACCCGGACGGCCGGCTGCAGGAATCGGGCGGGGTGATTTTCGCTGATGGCAGTGGCTGGAGTTACGGCCGTTTCGAGGCAGCGGACGACCCGCGTTTTGCCAGCCTGCGCGACGTCGACTACTGCTCCGGCGCAGCGCTGATGCTGCCGCGCGACCTCTGGCGACAGCTGGGCGGCTTCGATACCCGCTACAAGCCGGCCTACTACGAGGACACCGACCTGGCCTTCCGCGTGCGTGCGCAGGGCCTGCGCGTCCTGGTTCAGCCGGCCAGCCGGGTGGTCCATGACGAAGGCACCAGTAACGGCACCGACACCGGCAGCGGCGTGAAGGCCTACCAGGTGCGCAACCAGGCCATCTTCGCCGACCGCTGGGCCACCGAGCTGGCCCGCCGCCCGGCGGTGGGCGAAGTGCCGTCACCGGCGCTGCTGCTGCGTGGCCGGCGCCAGGTGCTGATCCTGGACGAGGCAGTGCCGCAGCCGGATCGCGATTCCGCGTCGCTGCGCCAGGTGAACCTGATCCGCCTCCTGCTGCAGGGCGGGGCCCATGTGGTGTTCGTTCCCACCCGCCGCGAACACGGCGGCGCCGCCACCGACGCGCTGCAGCGGATGGGTGTGGAAGTCTGGTATGCACCGTTCCTCGATGGCGTCGCCAGCTGGCTGCGCACGCATGGTGGACGCTTCCACGTAGCGCTGCTGGTCCGCCACCATGTTGCCCACGAGTGCCTGCCACTGCTGAAGCGCTATGCGCCGCAGGCGCGCACCGTGTTCGACACGGTGGACCTGCACTACCTGCGCGAACGTCGTGGTGCCGAAGTGGCCGGCGATGCTGGACTGCTGCGCGCTGCCGAGCGTACCCGCGCCAGCGAACTGGCGGTGATGGAGCAGTGCGACGTCACCGTGCTGGTCAGTTCCGCCGAGCGCGAGCAGCTGCAGGCCGACGCGCCAACGGTGCGGGTGGAGCTGATCTCCAACCTCCATGACATCGCCGGTGCCGGCAAACCGTTCGAGCAGCGTCATGACCTGGTGTTCGTCGGCGGCTTCCGCCACCCGCCGAACCTGGACGCGATGGAATGGTTCATCGGCGAAGTCTTCGCCGGCATCCGCGCCCGCCTGCCCGATGTGCGCCTGCACTGCATCGGCGCTGCCGCGCCGGAATCCCTGCTGGCCCTGGCCGCGCGCCAGCCCGGCGTGCAGATGCACGGCTTCGTCGAGGACATCACTCCCTACATGGATGGCGCACGCATTTCCATCGCGCCACTACGTTTCGGTGCCGGCGTGAAAGGCAAGATCAACCTGAGCATGGCCCATGGCCAGCCGGTGGTAGGTACCCCCTGCGCGGTGGAAGGGATGCACCTGCGCCCGGGCGAGGACGTGCTGGTGGCCGATGATGCGGCCGGCTTCGCCGATGCGGTGGTCCGCCTGTACCAGGATCCGCAGCTGTGGCGGCAACTGTCCGAAGCCGGCCTGGCCAACATCGCAGAGCACTTCTCCCTCGACGCTGCGCGCGCAACCGTGCAGCGGGTGTTTTTCACCTAATCAGGGAGACCGCCGGCACGGCGCAGGCGCTCTTCGAACGCCGGCAGCTCGGCCAGGTCCGGTTGCAGCAAGCGGGCTTGTTCGGCGGCATGCGCTGCGAAAGCCAGGTCGCCGCTGCCGAGTCGCTCGCTGCCGATGGCCAGCCAGCGCTGGGCCAGGCGCAGGCGTGCCGAGGGGAGCCCGGCCGCAGTCGGCGACAGGGTCTGCCACGCCTGCAGGCAGGCCCCTGCCGCCTGTACGCGGTTCTGCCGGAGGTTGTCGTCGAAGCAGCCGCGACTGGCGGGCAGCAGCCGCGCCGCAGCAGCCTTCACCCGAGCATCGCGCGGCGCCAGTGACTGCGCTTCGCGCAATGCGTCGAATGCACTGTGGCCGGGGGGACTGATCCATTGCCCGGAACGTTCGGCGCGCTCGATGCTGCGCAGGTGGTCGCGCAGTTGGCGCTCGCGCTGCGTGTTGCTGGCCGCCGGCTGCTGCAGCGCCTTCTGCGCCTGTTGTGCGCGCTGCAGGCGTTGCGCGAGCTGCTGTTGCGCGGCCGGCGAAGCGCCTAGCTCCTCCGCCAGCGCGGCATCGGCCCGCGCCGCCTCGAACCGGAAGTCGTCGGCCTGCGTCTGGCTGCGTGCCAGCACCGCCTGCAACGTCTGTTCACGGCCGCGCTGGGCGCTGGCATCATCGGCCGCCACTGCCAGAACGGCGAGAAATCCCTTTGCTGCGGACTCCAGCTGCCCGCGCTGCAGGGCGCGCTGGGCCTGGCGCAGGCGCCGCTCGACGGCCTGCGCCAATGCTTCCTGGCTGGCGGGCAGATCAGCATGGCCGGCATCGAACTGGCGCGCACGCTGCAGTAGTGCGGCGGCCTCGGCCAGCTCGCCGCGTCCCGCCAGCGCGCGCGCCTGCTGCAGCAGATCGCTCAGTGCATCTTCGCGACCTTCCAGCGCGGGCAGATTGTCCGGCTGCAGCGACAGGATGCGCTGGAACAGGGGCAGCGCGCTGCTGTCACCTTCATCCAGCCGGCCCGCAGCGAAGGCGTTGCGTGCCTGCGCCAGCAGTGCGCCGATGCCGGCACCTGCGCTGCGCCGGGCCCGCAGCTGGCGCGCCACGGCGTCCGCCTCGCCCTGTGGTACCTGCAGTTCCCGGGCCAGTGCCAGCGCCTGCGCGCTGCCGTCGAGATCGTTGGCCTGCATCTTTTCGCGGGCCTGCTGCAGGGCCGCCGCGCCGGTACGGGCCAGGCCTTCGCGGGCCTGCGGACGATCTCCATCCAGCGCCAGCACGGCCTGGTAGCGCTCGCGCGCACCACTGCCATCGGCGGCACTCAGCCGCCCGGCCGCCAGTGCGCCATCACCTTCGGCCAGCAGCTGCTCGATCCGAGGCTCATCCCAGAACCAGTCGGCCAGCGGCTTGCGCAGCAGCACCAGCAGCACAAACACCGCCAGCGCCGCGACCAGCGCCCAGCGCCACACCCGGCGCGCGTGGCGTGCCTGCAGCCACCACCAACGGCCTTCGCGGCGGACGCGGTCCAGCGCAGGAAGTTCAGCGCCATGCGGGCGATGCGGGGGCTCGCGTTCCATGCGTGCAGGGTAGCCGGGGCAGCGTGAAGCTCAGCCGAGACGACGCGCCTCGCTCACGCCGGGCAGCGCGTCCAGCTTGCCCAGCAGGGTCGACAGCTGGCCGTAGTCACTCACCTTCAGCCGCAGGCGCAGGTGGGCACGGCCACTGTTGCGCACGTTGTCACTGTGGATGTCCAGCACGTAGGCGTCTTCCTGGGCGATCAGGTTGGTGATGTCCTTCAGCAGCCAGCGGCGATCGACCGCATCGACCACGACGTCCACCTCGTAGCCGCCCCCGGCCTGGCCCCACTCCACCGGCAGGATGCGCTGCGGGCTGGTGGCCGCCAGACGGGCCAGCGCAGCGCAGTCTGCACGATGCACGGTGACACCGCGGCTACGGGTCAGGTAGCCGACGATGGGTTCGCCGGCCACCGGCTGGCAGCAGCGCGCCAGTTGTACCAGCAGGTTGCCCACGCCCTGTACGGTGAACTTGGACTTGCCCAGGTTCTCGCGGCGCGCGGTCGGCCGCGGCAGGCTCGGCGCGGGCGCCGGTTGGCTTGCTGCACGTTCGGCTTCCAGCAGGGCACGGCTGACCTGGTTCGGCCCGGTATCGCCCAGCGCCACCTGGATGTAGAGGTCGTCAACGCTGTCGGCATGGAACTTCTTCGCCGCGATGGCCAGGTCCGAGTGCTGCAGCCCCAGGCGCTTCAGCTCGCGCTCGAGCAGTTCGCGCCCGGCCTGCACGTTGCGCGCGCGGTCCAGCTTGTGGAACCAGCTGCGCACCTTCTCGCGCGAACGGTTGCTGGCCAGGAAGCCGTTGGCCGGCATCAGCCAGTCGCGGCGCGGGTCGGCCTCCTTGCCGGTCAGTATCTCGACCCGGTCGCCACTGCGCAGACGGTAAGTCAGCGGTACGATGCGGCCATTGACCTTCGCGCCACGGCAGCGGTGGCCAACCATGGTGTGCACCTGATAGGCGAAATCGAGCGGCGTGGCGCCCTGCGGCAGGTCCAGCACCTCGTCCTTCGGGCTCAGCGCATAGACCCGGTCCTCGGTCAGTTCGGCATCGAGCGCCCCGGCCAGTTCGTTGCCCTGCCCGTCCTGGGCCTGCTCCAGCAGCTGGCGCATCCAGGTGATCTTGCGGTCGAAGGACTTCTCCGCGCCCTTGCCGCCTTCCTTGTACTTCCAGTGCGCGGCCACGCCCAGCTCGGCCTGCGAATGCATCTCGTGGGTACGGATCTGCACTTCAATGGTGCGCCCTTCCGGACCAACCACGGCGGTATGCAGCGAGCGATAGTCGTTGGCCTTGGGCCGGGCGATGTAATCGTCGAACTCGCTCGGCACCGGTGCCCACAGTGCATGCACCACGCCCAGCGCGGCATAGCAGGCGGCGACATCGTCGACCATTACCCGCACCGCACGGATGTCGTACAGCTGGTCGAACGCCAGCCGCTTCTTCTGCATCTTCCGCCAGATGCTGTAGATGTGCTTCGGGCGGCCACTGACCTCGGCCTTGATGCCCTGCGCAACCAGCTCGCGCGACAGCACCTTCTTGACATTCTCGACGTAGCGCTCGCGGGCGATGCGGGTTTCGTCGACTTCCCGCGCAATGCGCCGGTAGGTCTCCGGCTCCAGGTGGCGGAACGCCAGGTCCTCCAGCTCCCACTTCAGCTGCCAGATGCCCAGGCGGTTGGCCAATGGCGCGTGGATGTCGCGTGTCAGCTGGGCCAGCGCGCGGCGCTGCTCGTCGTCCAGCTTGTCGGCCGCGCGCATCCGCGCCAGTTGCCGGGCCAGCAGGATGGGTACCACACGCAGGTCGCGGATGATGGCCAGCAGCAGCCGGCGCAGGCCCTCGCTGTTGCGCCCCGCTTCGCGACCGGCATGCAGCGCCCACACCGGGTCGGCCGCATCCTGGCCGTCAAGCAGGCCGATCACCGCGGTCTTGTGGTTACCCAGCGGCAGCTGCTCCAGGCTGGCACGCAGGCCCGGCAGGTCGAACAACAATGCGGCCACCACTGCACCTTCGTCGGCCGAGAGCATCGCCAGCGCGTCGAGGGTGTCGCCCAGCACCGACCAGGTGGCACGCATCTGGTGGTCGCATTCCGGCGCTTCCCAGTGCTCGCGCAGGGCCTGGCGCAGCGGGGCAGGCAGCACCGCTGCCGAGGGACGGTTCAACAAGGCATCCAGGCCGGGGACGGAAGCGCGGTTCACAGCATCAAGCAGGCAAGACAGAGGCCTCTACACTAGCGCCGGCGCCGTTCAGGGACAATGACCGTGGCCACCATCCCCCGGCATGAAGACATGCCGCTACACTCGCGGGCAAACCCAGGAGAATCCCGTCATGTCCCCGATCGTCCCGCGTTTCCGCCTACGGCTGCTGGCTTGTGCCGCACTGTTGCTGTCCCTGTCGGCGCCTGCGCTGGCCCAGCGTGTGGTAGAGGGTGACCTGCAGCAGCAGATGTCACCGGCCGAATTCAAGGCTGCTGGCCTGGACAAGCTCAGTGCGCAGGAACTGGCCACGCTCAACCGCTGGCTGCAGGGCAAGGTCGAGGCGGCCACGACCCAGGCAGTTGCAGCGGTACGGGAATCGGCGCGCGAGGAAGGCCGCCAGGAAGTGATCGTGAAGAATCGCGGCTTCTTCGATTTCGGCAGCAGTGAGCCGATCGTCGGCGTGCTGCAGGGTGAGTTCCGCGGGTTCGGCAAGGGCCGCGTCTACGTGCTGGACAACGGCCAGGAATGGGAGCAGATCGATGCAACCACCCTGGCAGGCGTGCGCAGGCAGTCGCCCGCCGTCAGCATCAAGCCCGGTGTGATGGGCGTCTGGTACCTGAAGGTCGACGGTGTGAACACCCAGCCGAAGGTGCGTCGTACCAAGTAACGACGCCCATCGTATAGAGCCGAGCCCACGCTCGGCTGCGATCTGCACGGGAAGATGACGAGGCATCAAAAAAGCAGCCGAGCATGGGCTCGGCTCTACGTCATCACATCATCGGAGTCACGCCTGGCGCAGTGCGGCTACCCGCTGCGCCAGCTTCTTCGCCGAGATGCCGGTCCGCGCGCCCAGCTCCTGCGCGAACAGCGACACCCGCAGCTCTTCCAGATCCCAGCGCAGCGCCTGCCATTGCGGGTGCTCGCGCAGGCCCTGCTGCTCAGCCACTTCCAGCGCTTCCAGGAACGGATGCAGTTCCAGCATGCGCGCCTGATCGCGCGGCGGATCACGCTTGGCGCGCTCGGTACGCAGGATCATCGCTTTCAGATAGCGCGGATACTGCGCCAATGCGTCGGCCGGTGTATCGCGCAGGAAGCCTGGATGGATCAGCCCGGCCAGCTGCGCCTCCATGTCGTCCAGGTTGCCGCGCGCCCAGCCCATCAGCGGCGCTTCCAGCATCGGCTTCAATTCGGCCACCAGCGCCAGGATGGTCTCGGCCAGCTTCAGCCGCGACATGGCCTCACCGAACAGCGCCTTGGCCGCATGCTCGCGGCGCTGCTCGAAGGCCGCCGCATCGCGTATGTCTTCCAGGCCTTCAGCCAGTACGGCGTTCATCGCCGCATCGACCAGGTCGCCACGAAGGCGTTCCTGCGATTCGATCGCCGCATACAGCAGGCCCGTCTTGGCACCCACCGGCAACTGCTTGCGTGCCTGCTTCATCTTCTCGGCCAGCGCGATCTCCAGCAGGCGGCGCACACCCAGCGGATGAGCCGCCTGCGCCTGCTGCCGATCAGCGAAGATGCGCAGCGCCACGCTGTCGCCCTCGTCCAGCAGCGCCGGATAGGCCGGCACGCCGGCTTCGCCGGGCACCTGCAGCGGAATCGGCGTGGCCGGGAAGGTACGCAGGCCATCAGCCGCCATTTCACGTCCGGCGCGTGCAGCAAAGGCGTCGCCCGCGCGCCCACCGAACTTCGCGCGCAATGCGTCCAGGTCGCGCGAGGTGGCCAGCACCCTGCCCTGCTCGTCGCGCAGGCGCAGGTTCATGTGCAGGTGCGGTTCGATCGAGCCGGGCTCGAAATCGAGCGCGGTCACCGTGGCGCCTGTCGCGCGTGAGAGGAAACGCGCCAGTTCGCCGGTGATGGCATCGGCACTGGGTTGCGGGAACGCCTCGTAGAACGCGCGACCAAAGTCCGGCGCCGGCACGTAGTTGCGGCGCATCGCCTTGGGCAGGCTGCGAATCAGCGCCGCAGCCTTGTCGGCAACGAAGCCGGGCGCCAGCCAGCCCAGCTGCACCGGATCCAATGCGTTGAGCAGGTGCAGCGGTACGTCAAGGGTTACGCCGTCATCCTCGGCACCCGGCTCGAAGCGGTAATGCAGCGGCAATCGTGCCTGGCCCAGCGCGAGGTACTTCGGGTAGCGCTCCTGCTCACTGCCTTCGCCCGGCAACAGGTCGGCCAGCGTCCAGTGCAGGGTCTTGCGCTGTTCCGGCGCAAGACCCTTCCACCAGGCATCCAGGCCGGAGGCCGAATGGATCTGCGGCGGCACCCGGTCCAGGTACCAGCGTGCCTGCCAGTCTTCGTCGGCAACGATGCCGGCGCGGCGCAGCTTGGCTTCTTCCTCGCGCGCGACCTCCAGCACCTTCTGGTTGTCGGCGACGAAACTGGCGCGGGTATTGATCTCGCCGGTCACCAGTGCCTGGCGCACGAAGATGTCATGCGCCTCGCCCGGCGCGATGCGGCCGTAATGGACCGGTTTCTTCGGTGCCAGCACCAGGCCGAACAGGCTGATCTGCTCAGACGCCAGCACCTGGCCCTGCGCGCGCGACCAGTGCGGGTCGAAGTGCTTGCGCAGCAGCAGGTGCGGCAGTTCGGCGATCACCCAGTCCGGCTCGATCGCGGCCAGGGTCATGCCCCATACCTTCTGCGTATCCAGCAGGTTGGCCACCAGCAGCCACGGCGGTGGCCGCTTGGCCAGCGCCGAACCGGGGAACGGCAGGAAGCGGCGCTGGCGCGGCGCCTGGAAATCGCCCTTCTCGGTGCGGTGGCCGATCTGCGTCGGCAGGCCCGCCACCAGCGCCCGGTGCAGGGTCTGGTAGGCAGCAGCGCGCACACGTTCGCTGAAACCGCCGCCAACCGGCGCCTGTTCCTTCTGCGCGCGCACGGCCACCGGCGCCGGTGCGGCCTCCGCCTTGCCTTCGCGGGCCAGGCGTGCAGCCCGGTGCAGCTGGCCCCGGGTCGCCTTCACCGCCGCCGCGTCATCGCGCGCCGGGGCCGGTGCAGTGCTGCCCGCCAGCAGCGGCGCCATCGATGCCTCGCTGGGCTCTTCCTTCCAGCCCAGTTCCTCGCACAGCAGGCGCAGCTGCCGGTGCAGCTCGCGCCATTCGCGCATGCGCAGGAAACCGAGGAAATGACGGCCACACCAGTCGCGCAGCTTGGACTGGGTCAGGTCTTCATGTGCCTGCCGGTAGGCATCCCACAGGCGCAGCACGCCGACGAACTCGGAGCGGCCGTCGGCAAACTGCGCATGCGCGCTGTCGGCCGCACCGCGCGCCTCGGGCGGGCGTTCGCGCGGATCCTGGATGCCCAGGAACGATGCGATCACCAGCATCGGCCGCAGGCAGCCGGCGGCCTGCGCGGCCACCAGCATGCGCGCCAGCTTCACGTCCACCGGCAGGCGCGCCATCTGCTTGCCGATGGTGGTCAGGCGCCGTTCGGCATCGATCGCCCCCAGTTCGGTCAGCTGCTGCCAGCCATCGGCCACCGCGCGCTCGTCCGGTGCTTCCAGGAACGGGAACTCCTCGATGCGGCCCAGGCCCAGCTGCAGCATGCGCAGGATCACCCCGGCCAGGCTGGAGCGGCGGATTTCCGGATCGGTGAACTCCGGCCGCGCCTGGAAATCGGCCTCAGCATACAGGCGGTAACAGATGCCCTCGGCGATACGGCCGCAGCGCCCCTTGCGCTGGTTGGCGCTGGCCTGCGAGATCGGCTCGATGTGCAGGCGGTCCAGCTTGTTGCGCGGGCTGTAGCGCTTGACGCGGGCAAGGCCCGGATCGACCACGTAACGGATGCGCGGCACCGTCAGCGAGGTTTCCGCCACATTGGTGGCCAGCACGATGCGCCGGTTCGGCCCGGGATTGAACACCCGGTCCTGGTCCTGGTTGGACAGCCGCGCATACAGTGGCAGTACCTCGGTGTTGCGGTACTTTCGCCGTTCCAGCGACTGGTGCGCATCGCGGATCTCGCGCTCGCCCGGCAGGAAGATCAGCACGTCGCCGCGTGCATCCAAGCGGGTAATCTCGTCGACAGCCGACACGATGGCATCGTTGACGGTACGTTCGCCCTGGTCTTCACCCTCGCCTTCCAGCGCGCGGTAGCGCACCTCCACCGGGTAGGTGCGGCCCTCAACGCTGATCACCGGCGCATTGTCGAAATGCTGGGCGAAGCGTCCGGTGTCGATGGTGGCCGAAGTGACGATCAGCTTCAGGTCGGGGCGCTTGCGCAGCAGCTGCTTCAGGTAGCCCAGCAGGAAGTCGATGTTGAGGCTGCGCTCGTGCGCCTCGTCGACGATGATCGTGTCGTAGTTCGACAACCAGCGGTCGCTGGCAATCTCCGCCAGCAGGATGCCGTCGGTCATGAACTTGATGCGGCTGTCTTCGCTGACCTTGTCGTTGAAGCGCACCTGGTAGCCCACCAGCTGGCCCAGTTCACTCTGCAGTTCCTGTGCGACACGGCTGGCTACCGCACGTGCGGCAATCCGTCGCGGCTGGGTGCAGCCGATCATGCCGGCCTGGCCACGGCCGGCGGCCAGGCACAGTTTCGGCAGCTGGGTGGTCTTGCCCGAACCGGTTTCACCAGCGATCACCACGACCTGGTGGTCGCGGATCAGCCCGATGATGGCGTCGGCTTCACGCGCAATCGGCAGCTGCGGGTCCAGAGTAATGGACGGCTGCTGCTGCGCCCGCACCTGCCGGCGCTGCACCGACGCCTGCAAGGCCTGCTCGAAGGTGGCGGCCAGTGCCGCATCCTGTGGCTTGGCCTGGCAACGCGAGAGCATCCCCAGCAAACTGCCCCGGTCGCGGCTCATGGCGCCGTCGATGGCGGCGCGCTGTTGGCGCAGGCGGGGCGATGGATTTTTATCGATAGAGTTCATCAATCGGTTCGTTCAAAACTTTGAAAGCGACCAGTCATCACGACCGGTTTATTGTGAAGGCCAACGATTCCACAAGGAGGAACCCCATGGCGAAGACCAAGAGCACGACCAAGGCCAAGACCGGCAAGCAGAAGCTTGCGGCGGCGGCACCGTCGGCGCCGAACATCGATATCGGGATCACCCAGGGCGACCGCAAGAAGATCGCCGACGGTCTGTCGCGCTTCCAGGCCGATGCGTTCACGCTCTACCTGAAGACGCACAACTTCCACTGGAACGTGACCGGGTCGATGTTCAACTCGCTGCACACCATGTTCGAGACGCAGTACACCGAGCAGTGGGCGGCACTGGACGATGTGGCCGAGCGCATCCGCGCGCTGGGCTTCAATGCCCCGGGCTCCTACCGGGAATTTGCTGCGCTGACCTCGATCGCCGAGGAACCGGGCCTGACCGACAGTGCGGACTGGCGTGAAATGGTACGCCAGTTGGTGGTCGCCAACGAAGCGGTATGCCGTACGGCCCGTGAAGTGCTGGACGTGGCGGCCAAGGGTGACGATGCCCCGACCGAGGATCTGATGACCCAGCGCCTGCAGACCCACGAGAAGTACGCCTGGATGCTGCGTTCCCTGCTCCAGTAAGGGTTTTGGGGGTCTCGGCAGGGCTACGCCCTGCACCCGCAGTGGCCGAAGCAACAGCAACTACCAGAGCAAGAGCAAGAGCTGGTTTCCTGTGGGTTGGCGGGGTGGGTCCGGTGGCAGGGGACGCCGTAAACCCGTCCTTGGGGGCTTGGCCGCGGCATCCATGCCGCGGACACCCCTGCCACCGGACCCACCCCGCCTTCGACAGATTTCCGCGATCTGCCGGCAAAGCCATTGGGGTCAGATCCGTTTTCCGCAGGAAAACGGATCTGACCCCATTTTGTTTGTCGATATCTGACAGATGTGTCGACCAAGGTCGACACCCACCAACGGCCGCGGGAAACTGTCGAAGGTGGGGCGGTGTCGGATTGCGGGGTGTCAGCCGCATGGATGCGGCTGCCAAGCCTACAGGGACGTACTTGCGGCGTCCCCGCAATCCGACACCGCCCCACCAAACCACGAATCACCCCAGAGCCGGCTGTTGCCTTTGACGTTGCACTGGCTTGCAGCGGGTGCAGGGCGCAGCCCTGCCGACTCCCCCGCCGGGGTAAACTAGCCGGATGGCTTCCCGTCCCGCGCACGACCTGCTTCAACGCGTCTTTGGTTACGACGATTTCCGTGGTCCGCAGCAGGACATCGTGGAGCATGTCGCTGCCGGTCACGATGCCCTGGTGCTGATGCCCACCGGCGGTGGCAAGTCGCTGTGCTACCAGGTGCCGGCCCTGCTGCGTGACGGATGTGGCATCGTCATCTCGCCGCTGATCGCGCTGATGCAGGACCAGGTCGAAGCCCTGCGCCAGCTCGGCGTTCGTGCCGAGTACCTGAATTCCACCCTGGATGCCGAGACCGCCGGCCGCGTCGAACGCGAGCTGCTGGCCGGCGAGCTGGACATGCTCTATGTCGCCCCCGAGCGACTGCTGACCGGCCGCTTCCTGTCGCTGCTGTCACGCAGCCAGATCGCCCTGTTCGCCATCGACGAAGCCCACTGCGTGTCGCAGTGGGGCCACGACTTCCGCCCGGAATACCGCCAGCTGACCGTGCTGCACGAGCGCTGGCCGCAGATTCCGCGGATCGCGCTCACCGCCACCGCCGACCCGCCGACCCAGCGCGAGATCGCCGAGCGTCTGGATCTGCAGGAAGCGCGCCACTTCGTCAGCTCGTTCGACCGCCCCAACATCCGCTACACCGTGGTGCAGAAGGACAACGCCCGCAAGCAGCTGATCGATTTCCTGCGCGGCCACCGTGGCGAGGCCGGCATCGTCTATTGCATGTCGCGGCGCAAGGTCGAGGAGACCGCTGAATTCCTGTGCGGCCAGGGCTTCAACGCCCTGCCCTACCACGCCGGCCTGCCGCCGGAGGTGCGCGCTAACAACCAGCGCCGCTTCCTGCGCGAGGACGGCATCGTCATGTGCGCCACCATCGCCTTCGGCATGGGCATCGACAAGCCGGACGTGCGCTTCGTGGCGCATACCGACCTGCCCAAGTCGATGGAAGGCTACTACCAGGAAACCGGCCGCGCTGGTCGTGATGGCGAAGCTGCCGAAGCCTGGCTGTGCTACGGCCTGGGCGACGTGGTACTGCTCAAGCAGATGATCGAACAATCCGAGGCGGGCGAAGAACGCAAGCAGCTGGAACGGGGCAAGCTCGACCACCTGCTGGGCTACTGCGAATCCATGCAATGCCGCCGCCAGGTGCTGCTGGCCGGTTTCGGCGAGACCTATCCCCAGCCCTGCGGCAACTGCGACAACTGCCTGACGCCGCCGGCCTCGTGGGATGCGACCATTCCGGCGCAGAAGGCGCTGAGCTGTGTCTACCGCAGTGGCCAGCGCTTCGGCGTCGGCCACCTGATCGACATTCTGCGCGGCAGCGAGAACGAGAAGGTGAAGCAGCAGGGCCACGACAAGCTCAGTACCTATGCGATCGGCCGCGACCTGGATGCGCGCACCTGGCGCAGCGTGTTCCGCCAGCTGGTGGCCGCCAGCCTGCTGGAAGTGGACAGCGAGGGCCACGGTGGCCTGCGCCTGACCGATGCCAGCCGCGACGTGCTGACCGGTCGCCGCCAGATCAGCATGCGCCGCGACCCGGCCAGCAGCGCCAGCGGGCGCGAGCGAAGCGCGCAGCGCACCGGCCTGTCTGTGCTGCCGCAGGATCTGGCGCTGTTCAACGCGCTGCGCGGTCTGCGCGCCGAACTGGCCCGCGAACAGAACGTGCCGGCCTTCGTGATCTTCCACGACAGCACCCTGCGCAACATCGCCGAGCAGCGCCCGACCAGCCTGGATGAACTGGCACGGGTCGGCGGCATCGGCGGCACCAAGCTGAGCCGCTACGGCCCGCGCCTGGTCGAGATCGTGCGCGAAGAGGGGTAGCGCCGGGCGCCTGGCCAGGCGCCTCCCCATCGCCAACCGTGCGCTCGTCCCCCTGTAGAGCCGAGCCCACGCTCGGCTGCTTCTGCGTGAACGGCAGCCGAGCGTGGGCTAGGCTCTACACTGGTGCAGGTCCAACCTTGAACCGCCCATTCAGCCGGAGGTGCATCCACGGCCGCTTGCGGCTAGATTAGCGCCATGTCCCTCGCCTCGACCCTGCTCCGTGTCGTGTTCATGCTCAGCCTGCTGCTCAACGGGCTGAACGCGGCCATGGCCAGTGGTCACGAGGAAATGGGCCGGATGGCCCACGCGGTAGCCGCCCTTGATGGCAGCGATGCCGACTGCCACCACCACGCCGCCATGCAGGCCGACGAGGCCCCACAGGCCAAGGCCCCCGCCCACGACGCCCACTGCCAGATCAAGGACTGCGTGCGCAGTTGCGCCCAGCACCCGCTGCTGGTGGTGCAGCCGTTGCCTTATCTGGCGGGCCCGGCACTGTCGCTGGCGCCGCAGCCGATGCCGGCCACTGGCCGGCCGGCGCCGCCGCTGCCGCCCATCTCACGCCCTCCCATCGGCTGATTCCACACGCACCGTGCGCCCTGCGCACCGTAGCCGGCCACCTGCCGGCGTCTTTACGTGTCTGGAGTCACCACCATGAATACCCGCATTCCCCCCGGTCCGGGCGCTGTGCCCATGCCGTCGCGCCGCCTGTTCGTGCAGGGCCTGGCCGCCGGTGGCGTGGTTGCCGGCATCGCCGCTGTCGGCGTGCCGCAGCGCGCGCTCGCCGCCGCCACGGCCGCCCCACGCCTGGCCGGCGCCCCTGCCGTGCTCAGCGACACCCGCATCGAATTGGCCATCGGCGAATCGCTGGCCAATTTCACCGGCCGCACCCGCCCGGCGATCACCGTCAACGGCTCGCTGCCGGCCCCGATCCTGCGCTGGCGCGAAGGCCAGACGGTGGATCTGTTCGTGCGCAACACGCTGGACCGCCATCCGACCTCGATCCACTGGCACGGCATTCTGCTGCCAGCCAACATGGACGGCGTGCCCGGGCTGAGCTTCAACGGCATCGGCCCCGGTGAGACCTACCACTACCACTTCGACCTCAAGCAGTCCGGCACCTACTGGTACCACAGCCACTCGATGTTCCAGGAGCAGGCCGGCCTGTACGGTGCGCTGATCATCGATCCGGCCGAACCGGCGCCGTACCACCACGACCGCGAGCACGTGATCATGCTGTCCGACTGGACCGACATGGACCCGGGCGCGCTGTTCCGCCGCATGAAGAAGCTTGCCGAGCACGACAACTACTACAAGCGCACGCTGCCCGACTTCCTGCGTGACGTGAAGCGCGACGGCTGGTCGGCCGCGCTGTCCGACCGTGGCATGTGGGGCCGGATGCGGATGACGCCCACCGACATCTCCGACATCAACGCGCACACCTACACCTACCTGATGAACGGTACGGCGCCAGCCGGCAACTGGACCGGGCTGTTCCGCAGCGGGGAAAAGGTACTGCTGCGCTTCATCAATGGCGCCTCGATGACCTACTTCGATGTGCGCATTCCCGGCCTGAAGATGACCGTGGTCGCCGCCGATGGCCAGTACATCCATCCGGTCAGCATCGATGAGTTCCGCATCGCTCCCGCCGAAACCTACGACGTGCTGGTCGAACCCACCGGCCAGGACGCCTTCACGATCTTCTGCCAGGACATGGGCCGCACCGGCTACGCCGCCGGAACACTGGCCGTTCGCCATGGCCTGCAGGCACCGATTCCCGCGCGCGACCCACGCCCGTTGTTGACGATGAGCGACATGGGGCACGACCTGGGCAGTGGTGGCCACGGTGGCCACGACATGGCCGCGATGAAGGGCATGGAAGGCGGCTGCGGCGCCAGCATGGGTCACGGCGCGCACGGCGGCGATACCGCCAGCAAGGCACCGAAGCATCCGGCCAGCGAACGCAACAACCCGCTGGTGGACATGCAGAGTTCGGCCACCGAACCGAAGCTGGACGACCCCGGCATCGGCCTGCGCGACAACGGCCGCCAGGTGCTGACCTACGGCGCCATGCGCAGCCTGTTCGAAGACCCCGATGGCCGCGAGCCCAGTCGTGAAGTCGAGCTGCACCTGACCGGCCACATGGAGAAATTCTCCTGGTCGTTCGACGGCATCCCGTTTGCCAGCGCCGAGCCGCTGCGGCTGAACTACGGCGAACGCATGCGCATCGTGCTGGTCAACGACACCATGATGCAGCACCCGATCCATCTGCACGGCGTGTGGAGCGATCTGGAAAACGCACAAGGCGAATTCCAGGTGCGCAAGCACACCATCGACATGCCACCCGGTACACGCCGCAGCTACCGCGTGCGCGCCGACGCGCTCGGCCGCTGGGCCTATCACTGCCATCTTCTGTACCACATGGAAGCGGGCATGATGCGCGAAGTGAGGATCGAAGAATGAGCCGCTCACTGCTTTCCCCCAGCCTGCTGGCCTTGGGCCTGGCCGCCGCATTGCCGGTGTTCGCGCAGTCGCACGCGGGCCATGACATGGGCGCGATGAACGCGCCTGCGAAGGCCACGAAGTCCGCGAAGACGCCTGCCGAACCGGTCGATCATTCGAAGATGGACCACTCGACCATGGATCACTCGAAGATGAACCACGCCGCGATGCAGCCGGCGACGATGGACCATTCCGCGATGGATCATTCCACGATGGATCATTCCACGATGGATCACTCCAGCATGGATCACGCGGCGATGGGTCACGGCACGCCCGCACCCACCGAACCTCTCGAACCGATCCCGGTCCCGACCGATGCCGACCGCGCCGCCGCCTTCCCGCCGATCGCACATGGCGCGATGGAACACGCGCCGGAGATCAACAGCCTGCTGCTGATTGACCGCCTCGAACACTGGGACGGCAAGAGCAGCAACGGCCAGGCCTGGGAAGCCACCGGCTGGATCGGCGGCAACATCAACCGCCTGTGGCTGCGCACCGATGGCGAACGCAGCCGTGGCCGCACCGAGTCGTCATCGCTGGAGGCCCTGTACGGCCGTAGCGTGTCGCCGTGGTGGGACGTGCTGGTCGGCGTGCGCCAGGACTTCCGCCCCGCCGACTCGCGCACCTGGGCGGCGATCGGCATCCAGGGCCTTGCGCCCTACAAGTTCGAGAGCTCGGCCACGCTGTACATGGGCTCCGGCGGCCAGATGCTGGCCAAGGCCGAAGTCGAGTACGACGTGCTGCTGACCAACCGCTTGATCCTGCAGCCGCTGCTGGAAGCCACGGTGGCAGCCAAGGATGAACCGGAGTACGGCATCGGCCGTGGCCTGAACAAGGTCGAAGCCGGGCTGCGACTGCGCTATGAGTTCAGCCGCCGCTTCGCGCCGTACATCGGCATCAGCCACGAACGCAGTTTCGGCGACACCGCCGACTATGCCGGTGACCACGCGCGCGACACACGTTGGGTCGCTGGCGTGCGCATGTGGTTCTGAGCAGCGTTACGTGAGCAGTGGCCAGCCCCGGCAACCGCCGGGGCCGGCTACACTGCGCCACGTTCCAATGCAGGTTCCATCATGCCGTTGCAGATCCGCCGCGCCACCCTGGCCGATGTCGATGCGCTGTCGGCCATCGCCATCACCACCTACAACGAAACCTGGGGCGACTCCTATCCGCCGCAGGAGCTGCACGATTTCCTGCACGCGCACTACAGCAGCGAACCGCAGCGCATCGAACTGTCCGACCCACGCAGTGCCATCTGGCTGCTGATGGACGGCGACGCCGTGGTCGGCTACCTGGCCGCCGGTGCCAACACCCTGCCGCATGCCGAGGCCCGCGAGGGCGACATCGAATTGAAGCGGTTCTACATCCTGGCCGCACACCAGAACGGCGGCCATGGTGCACGCCTGATGGACGCGTTCATGGCCTGGCTGGACCAGCCGCGCCGCCGCACCCTGTGGGTGGGCGTATGGGAAGAAAACTTCGGCGCGCAGCGCTTCTACGCGCGCTACGGTTGCAGCAAGGTCGGCGAGTACGACTTCATCGTCGGGGATACGCGCGACCGCGAGTTCATCCTGCGGCGGCCGTGATCGCGTCTCTGTAGAGACGCGCCATGCTCGACTATCGGCGGCAACATCCAGTCGAGCATGGCGCGACGCTACAAGCTAGAAATCGAACAGCTCCGACAGGAAGCTATCCTTCTTCTTTTTCTTGTAGCCATGGCCGTACTGCTGGCCACGGTTGTCGTCGTAGCGCTGGCCCAGGTGGCGGGTATCGCGATGCATCACCGGCGGCGGCGTCGCAGCGGCCGGCTGCGCCTGCACAGGTGCCGGCGGCAGCACCGCAGCGCCGGCACCGGCGCGTTCGATGATCTTGTCCAGCTCGCCACGGTCCAGCCACACGCCACGGCAGCCGGGGCAGTAATCGATCTCGATGCCATGGCGCTCGGCCATCTGCAGGGTCTGGGTCTTGCACACGGGGCACAGCATGGGCATGGCTCCTGAAGGTCTGGCAACGACTTTACCTGCCCACCGATGACTGTGCGGCAACACATGACCGATGGCACAGGGACTTCCGGCGCGTGCCAGCGTCCCCGGCCGCCTTCCACACTTCACGCTGGTTCCGCAGGGAGTGCGTGCATGACCGTCCTGTCCCGCCTGCCCAACGCCGCGCGCCTGCTGCTGGTGCTGCTCGGCGTCGGCGTTGGCCTGAATCTGCGCGATGTCGCTGCGGCCGCAGGCGCGCCGATTCCCGCCTTGCCTATGCCCTACGGCGGCAGCCTGCTGGACAACGCACTGGCCGTCCTGCTGGCGCTGCTCCTGGCCGCACTGCTGCGCCCGCGTGGGGTGGGCCTGATGGCCAGCCTGGGGCTGCACGGGAACGGCTGGCGCGGCCCATTGTGGGTGCTGCTGGCCAGCCTGCCCTGCTGGCTGGGCCTGGCGGTGCTGGGCACGCCCAACACCGCACTGACCGCACTCGATGCGACGATGCTCGCCGTGCTGTTCCCACTGGCCGAGGAAGTGCTGTTCCGCGGCCTCGGCTTCGTGCTGCTGGTGAAGCTCATGCGTGGCCCGTGGTCCCTGTTTGCGCTGCCGCAGGCGCTGCTGTTCGGTTGGGTGCACTGGCTGGGCTTCGGCGGCTTCGACGGCGGCGGCACTGCCCTGTTCGTCGGCGCGGTCATCGCACTGGGCGGCTTCATCTTCGCTTGGCTCGACCATCTGGACGGCGACACCCTGTGGTGCGGCCTGGTGCTGCACGTATCGATGAACATGGCGTGGAACGTGTTCAGCCTCGACGACGTCGTTGCGCTGGGCTGGCAGGCCACCAGCCTGCGTATCGGCACCGCGCTGCTGGCGGTGGCGGTGCTGGCCTGGCAGGTACGCCGCCAGCGCCAGCGCTCGCTGCAACGCCCACTTAGCCTGGCGTGCACGCCGGGATCACCCCCGGCTTGCGCATACTTGCGCGCCTTTTCATTGCTGCTTTCCGGAGCTGTAGCGTCATGTTGCTGTCCAAGCGCCACGTCGAACCCCGCGTCCTGCTCATCGAGGACGCCGAGGAAACCCGCGAACTGAGTCGGCTGGCGCTGGAAAGCCAGGCCTGCCACGTGGCGGGCGTGAGCTCTGCCGAAGCGGCATTGGGCCTACTGGCCGCCGGTGAGCGTTTCGATCTGCTGTTCACCGACGTCAATCTGGGTGCAATCAGTGGCATCGAAGCCGCCAACCGGGTCCGCGGCCTGTATCCCCAGCTGCCGATCCTGGTGACGTCGGGCATGGACCAGCACCAGGTGCTGCCGCAGCTGCGCGACGGCATCCATTTCCTGCCCAAGCCGTACAACATGAGCGAGCTGCTCGACGCCATCCGGCTGTGCTTCCGGCATGCCGATGTGGGCGTATTGACCGGGCCGGATTCACAGGCGGCCTGAGGCGTTCATCCACGCATGGCGTGGATCTACTGCAATGGCCCTGTAGATCCACGCCATGCGTGGATGGCGCCCATCATCAACCGCTGCTGTACGGTCCGGTACCCGGGAACACCTTCAGCAGTGCGCGGGTGATCATGTCCGGGTAGACGGTGAAGTGATCCTCGTCATCGATCACCATGTTCTCCACCTTCAATGATCGCCCGCTGCTGCGCAGCTGCTCGGCGAATTCTGCGTTGTGGCGCAGCATGTCGTTGCGGGTGAAATAACGCGGTTCGGGCTTGACCGTTTCAAAGCTGCCCACCGACAGCACCACCGTGGTCGGCTGCGCCGGCGCCTTGGCTTCGGCCTGCATGCGCGGCACCCGATGGTCGTCGAACCACAGCGATGGGCTGGACAGGATGTAGGTGCGGAACATATCCGGGCGCGTGGTCAGCACGTAGGCGCCGAACAGGCCACCATAGGAATGACCCGCATAGGCACGCCGCGCCGGATCGGTGCGGTAGCGTGCATCGACCATCGGCAGCACCTGCGCTGCCAGGAAATCGCGGTAGTGCGCGGCACCGCCGTAGGTGACGTCATCGCTGTAGTAGCCATCGACCGTATGCGCTGGATTGCTGGGCGTGTAATCGCGCGAGCGGCTCTGCTTGGAGGTCAGGCCCTCCTGCGGCGGCAGCCCGACCAGGATGAAGTTCTCGATGTTGACGCCCTGCTGCCCCACCAGGTTGCGCACGCTGCGCACCAGCGGGAAGCTGTACAACGCATCGGTCACGTACAGCACCGGGTAGTGCTTTTCCGGATGCGCCGCATAGTCGGCCGGCAGCGCCACCCAGATCGGGTAATCGCGCCCCACCGGGTCATGCACGCGCAGCGCTTCGGTATCCGGCAGCACCACGCCCGTCGCGGCCTTGGTCGCGTCGCCCTTCGCTTCAGGCTGCGTTGCCGGTGGCGCCACCGACATCGCACAGCCACTCACGGCCACGCAGGCCGCCATACTCCATCCACGCACACGCTGCATCCACACGCTCCCATTGCGGGCGGCGCACCGGATGGCGCCGCTGCCGCATCCTTGCATGCTGTGCACGCCGCTGCCAGTGCGGTCAGGGCGAGGCCGGCGGCGGCGCCGGGAACAGCGTGCGCAGCGCCTGCAAGGCGGCCGGGTGATAGATCGTGGCGTGGGTTTCCTCCGGCAGCGGCAGGTACTTCACCAGTGGCGATGGCGACGCCTGCTGCAGCAGCGTGGCCAACTGTGCGGCGGACGCAGCCAGCTCCGGCTGCCCACTGCTGGCCAGGAACACGCGCGGCTGCGCGCGCATCACGGCCGGCAACTGCTTGGCCGCGGCCGCCAGCATCGTGCCCCGGTTCCACCACAGGCTGGGGTCCAGCGCGATGTAGCTGTTGAACAGCATCGGCTCCTGCAGCAGTGTTTCCACCACGAACAGGCCGGCCAGCGACTCGCCGATCAGTGCGCGCTCGTCGGTGGTCGGGTAACGCTGGCGGACCTGCGGCATCAGTTCATCGCGCAGGAACGCGCGGTAGGCCACCGAGCCACCGATGCGCGGTGCGATCTTCTGGTCCTGCGGGTCGCTGCTGGGGCCGGTCATGTCGCGGCGGCGCTCGGTGTTCTCGATGCCGACCAGCAGGAACGGACGCATGCTGCCGTTGCCGCTGAGCACCTGCACCAGCCCGGCCACATGCAGGAAATCCTCACCGATGCCGCCGTCGGGCATGTAGAGCACCGGCAGCGGCGCTTTCGGGTCCAGGCCCCACGGCTGCGGACGGTAGACATTGATGCGGCGGGTCTCGCCCAGCGCCTTCGATTCGATGGTGAAGGTTTCGCCGATCACCAGCGGGGTTGCCGGCGATGCCTGTGCGGATGGTGCCGGTTCGGCGGCCATCAGCGGCGCGACGGAGATGGCGGACAACAACAGCGACAGCATGATCAAGCGCATGGGGTGACCCGTCCTGGGAAGAGGCCGAGCATAGCGCCCAGCGGCAGGCATTGGCGGCTTCTGCACGCTCAGCATCCCTGCCAGATGCGTGGATCCATGCCATGCGGGGATGACCTCCCCGCGCGCAACCGGGTACGGCTCGGTTTCCCATGCAAATCGCAGCCGAGCATGGCTCGGCTCTACAACACCTTGGACGTCGCAGATGCACCGATTTTTGAGTGCGTGACCCGCTGTTCCGTACCACCACGGCTGGCAAACGTGGCGCCCACTTTCCACGTACCCCATCACGGCAAACGTGCCGTCAGCGGCAGCTAACAGCATTTTGCAACGCGATCAGCCAAGCGCATGAGCACATGCGTCGCGAGCTGTCGCTTGCTGCAATAGCTGCCCCTGCGCGAGCATTCCCGCGCGCCTGGATTCCGCATCGTTCTTCGGAAAATCCTCATTGAGTTCCATGCGCAGGCGTAAACACCATGCTGCGCCACCGACAACGGGTGGCAGCGGGCCTGCAAGCCCGTAATGACATTCACGCTGTTGTTTGCGCTCACCCGCCGACACTGTCTTTGGACCGTGCCGGCGGGTGATCCGTCGGCCTTCATGGCGGGCGCTGCGTGGGGGCCTTCTGGCCCGCCGGTTACTGCGTGATGTCATTCCGGCTTGCAGCCACGCATCGCCCGCCACCCGTTCTGCGCGGTGGCACGCCCACTCCAGAGTCGAGGAAGCCGAGATGACCGATCGTCCGCCCTATGCTTCGTACACCGCCAGCACTCACTATGACGACGACAACCCTTCGCCCGAACTGAGCACGTTTCTGGGCTGCCTCAAGCGCATCCGCGCGGGCGAAGGTGCCGATGGCCAGCCCTGGCCTGAAACCAGCGTTTCCACCGGGCGCGGGGTTGCCCTGTCGCGGGTGGAACGGGCCGCCATCGGCATGCTGACCGTGGCGGAAATGCTGCATGCCGCCGACCGCTGCCGGGCAATGGCCACGCCCGACCGGCATCTGGATGCCGGCGTGGTTGAAGGGCTGTTCTTTGCCTGCCGCGGGCTGGCCGAGCTGGTGTGCCGGGATGTGAGGCCGGAGTAGCCTCACCCTGTACCGCAAACCGGGCCATACTGGGGCCGGGCCGGCCGGTACCGGGTCCCATCGAAACCTACAAGGAGGTTTGTATGTTGAATGTCGTGATCGTTGCCGCGCTGGCTGGCGGCCCCGCTGCATCCGTACCGTATGCCGATTGCCTGCTGGGCAATATCCAGCCCGGGCTGTCCGATCATGCTGTGCAACTGGTACAGCAGGCGTGTGCGGCGAAGCATCCAGACAGTTTCCTTGCCTCGCTGGAACTGGAACGCACCTACAGCGCCCAGCGGCAGGCGCGGTTCGATGCGGATCGTGCGACAGCGGAACGCTCTGCGAATGCTGCCGCCAACGCCGCAGCGGTCGCCGCGCAGGCAGCCGCCGAACGCGAGGCGGCGCGGGCGCGCGGCGCCAAGGCGAAATAGGCATTTTGCGGGCAACAACACAAAAGGCACCGCTGAGCGGTACCTTTTTGAATGACTTGGGTCATTGATTGCATTGGTGGGCCGTGAAGGATTCGAACCTTCGACCAAAAAGATCAAAAGAAGGCTTGCGACTCCTTTGAAAACAACCGGGTGCGCCGCTCTATTTTTCCGCCCGCCGAGCGTGGAACCATTGCCGATCCTAAGCTCACTCGACAATTTTTCCGCCGTCTCAAGGGATATACACGGGGTCCACGACCAAGGTTCCACCGTTTGACGCCGGTTACCGAGCCACTGGTGAACTGGTGTGCCGCGACGTGCGACCATCGTGAGCGTGCGGGCGGGAACGGCAATGAAAAAGGCGCCCAGCGGGCGCCTCCTCACAATCCAGCGGCAAATCAGGAGCGCTGCACGTTGGAATCCAGCCACGCCTGCACGCCCTGTAGCTCGGCCCCGATCTTCGCATTGAAGGTTCGCTCCACATCCCACGCAACGCCCCTCCCTTGGGCAAAGGCGGCGCGATACTTCTTTATCATGTTGCCCGGGTCGTTAGCCAGTTCCTGCATGAGCTGGGGTACGCCCCAGATCACCAGCTCGAAAGGTTCGCCGAACGCCTTCTGCAGAATATCCGGAAGGTCGCCGTAGCGGATGGTGTCACCTGCCAGATACACGATCTCGTTGCGGATCGCAGGTGTGTGGAACACGATGCGCGCTGTCATTGCGCCGATGTCATCCGGCGTGGTCAGGGTGACAGCATTGCTCGCCGAGCCCAACGCGTTCACTTTATGCCCAACCAGGTCGACCACCCCGAAGTCCGGCTCGAAGAGGTAACTGGTGAACATTCCAGTAGAGATGATCACCCAGTCCATCGCAGTCTGCGAACGCAGATACTCGCGCACGTCCAGCTGGGCATCGAACAGGTCCTGGGGACCACCGCGCCCAATGGCATCGAAATCGACACCGAACTGCCAAGGAAAGTAGCGGGGAATACCCGACTTCACCGCCGCACGCGCAACCTTCATTGGCGTATCGCGGCCTGCGGCATAGCCGGTGCATCCAATCACTGTGTCAGAATGCGCAAAGGTAGCCGCCAACGCCTCTACCGATTCAGTCACCAGATCACCAGCAACGATATTCACCCCCAAGGCGCGGATTTCATCGACCACCCGCTGCTTCTCCGGCAGTTCTGAGTCAATCGACGTCGCCCGTAGCATCACACTGATCCGTGTGCCTGGATGACTTACGGCCAAACGTGCAAGGTTCCGGATGACAGGCATTCCAAGCTCGCCTGCGCCGAGCACCAGGATCGACCGAGAGGGGGTAGTGCTGATATGAGATGACATGGAAATCGCCCTGTGTGTGTACGATGGCGGCGATTCTGCTCGCCTACTGGCCCACACGTAAGAAGGCACATCGATGATACCGACCGCACCGTTCATGAGTCCGGAAGAACTGCTAAGGCACTCTCAAGCCATATGCGACGGGATGAGCGAGGACGAAGATGGACTGCGCCGGGAGGTTTTGGCGCACGCTGGTAGCCGCTGGTCCCTGGGCGTCATCCATGCGCTTGGCGTGTATGGAACGCTGCGTCATGCCGAGGTCGCACGACGGATGAAGGGGATCACCCAGCGCATGCTTACGCGCACCCTCCGGCAATTGGAGCGTGACGGGTTGATCAGCCGGGAGGATTTCCACGAAGTACCGCCACATGTGGAGTACAGCATCACAGCGCTGGGCAAGGACCTTCTTGTACTGATGATTCCCATGTGGACATGGGTAGTGGCTCATGCGGAGGAATTCCGCCAATGTCGGCAGAATTTTGATTCTTCAGACGGGAAATGAAGATATAGGCCAGCAGCGGCGCAGGCAGGTAGCCTCCCCCACAGGCGGATGCTCCAGCGCGTCATGACGGGGGTATTCGCGTCGGTCACATCCGACGCCATGCGTTTGGCCTTGTGTGCTTGCTCTTGAGTTGACGACGATCTACTTCTGATCAATCGAGGCTCCCTAGCACGAGGAACGTTGAGCGCTAGGAAGAGATCAGACACTCAACCTGTAGCGAACGAACTCCCCGAGAAGCGATGATCGCATTGAACACCTCGATCATGGTGCGCTGCAGGGCATTCACTTGTAGGCATACATGCTTCGCGACGTCAGCTCTGTCTTGATCTGGCTCCATTGATTCCATTGTTTCCACCGACATCAAGGCCCCGGCCCTCAACGTAATAATGAGCGACAGTCGGTCACTCAAGCCGGCATCAAACACGTTCGTGGTCTCGCAAATTCGATCTATTCGCGTCGTATTGAACTGCTTCAAATAGACCAGCAGAGCTGCTTCCGCACCTGGTTTGGCACTTAGAAGTCCCAGGCCGTTCGAATAGCCGGCTATCTCGGCGTTTCCGTTAGTAAATGCACTAATTGAACGAAGCTGCGCTATCTCGAGCCCTAAATCGCCAGCAATTAGCTGTGACAGGCGGGAAGAGTCTGAACGCCTCCGGGACCAGGCTGAGGCGCGGTCATAAGCAAATACCCCTGCAGCGAGCAGGGCCGACAGTGCTGTACCCGCCGCACTGATGGTGTCTGCCGTCCAGAATGCCGACTGGCTGCTCATCGTCCCCCCAGTGGTCAAGTTCCAACCTGCGAAGGTATCAGCAAACGGCGACTGTGAAAGACGCGACCTGCCTTCGACTTCATCTGTATGGCACGCGCTACCCAGCCCAACCGAAAGGCGGCGAGATCTGCAGCTTGGCCAACCGGTTCGCCCGCACCGCCTCTCGATAGGCCTCGATCTTGGCCACATCCTCGCGCAGGCGGGTCTCGTGCCTGGTCACCCACATTTCGGCGCCGGCGCGGCCCTACTCGTAACTGCTACACCGGCGGGACGGCCCGCCGGGACCATGCCGGTGCCGGTCGAGACCGGCGATCCAGATCCCATCGTTCACCCGTTGTAGCAGTACGACCACCCACACGCCGCTGCAAGCGATGACCGTGGGGGCATCATCCGGGAGGCAGGCAGATCGCGTCGTCCAGTAGAAGTCGGGGGGCAGCGGCATGGCCGGCAGGATACGGCTGGGCGTCGCAAGCGCTGCGACAAGGGCGCGGGCTGCAGGCGTGAGCGCGTGCGGCGGCGGGGAGGCTTATGGCCCGCTTACGCGCGATAGAGCGCAATTTTTGAGGTGACCACGGGAAAGAGGTAACATAGGTAATCAGGCACCCAGATCCTAACAATTTACGTTTATTATCAATCACTTATATAGCTTAAATGAAGGTAACAATAAGGTAACCCTGGAGTGACCAGATTACCTTTTAGAGGGGTAACATCGGCAGAGTAAAAAGTCCTTATTAATCAATGACATTACTTTGTAGGAAGCAAAAAATTACCTCCCATCACTTCAAAAGGTAACCATTCTTATGCCTTTTAAATCATATACTTAGACCACGTTCGGACCCGCGTGTTACCTGGTTACCTTGTCCCCGTGGTCACATGAAAAGTCGGGCCTGCCGAGAAGAGCCATGGAACGCCCGCGTAGGGTCTCGCAGGCGCCCCTCCCGCGCAGGGAACCGCAGGTCCGACCGGCGCTTTGGAACTCCGGGGAGCGCCATACAGGGCCTGGGCTGAGGCTTGGTGCGGGCAGCGCAGAAAAAGCACCCCCTGAAGTGCGCGGCGTGGCGGGGAGACGAGTGCACACCACCGGGCGCGGGTAGGAAAAACCTGAATGAAATGTAAGCAAGGTGTCTGCATACTTGTAGACAAAAGGGGGATCTATGCTTACCAAAATCAACCACATCACAGGAACTGGGCTCTTTGAATCCGCTGGAGCATCGCCGCCGTTCACTGCAGCGACTCTGATCTTTGGCGAGAACGGCCGTGGTAAATCCACCCTCGCTTCTCTACTCCGCTCTTCGACGGGAGAGGAAGGATCAGATATCAATGCGCGCCGCACACTAGGCAACTCTCTTACGCAGACCGCCAGCATTGAGATACAAAGTGCCGGAGGTGTGGAAACCCTCAATCTGAATAGCAACACATGGTCCAGCCACTGGATGGACTTGATCGTGTTCGATGCCGAGTTCGTTAGTAAGAACGTTTACGCAGGGCACGGCGTTTCCCCGGACCAAAGAGCAGGCCTCCTGTCCTTCGCTGTTGGCGAGGCCGCCGTTCAAACGAAGAAGAGCCTCGACGATCTCACGGCTCAGGCGAATGCGGCCGCCGCAACATTCCGCGCGGTTGAGTCGGCACTCAGTCACGCCCGTGGTCCCTTCACTTTGAAACAGTACCGGGCGCTTCCCGCCGACGCAGACTTGCAGCAAAGAATTGATGCGCTGCGACTGCGGTCGAATCAAGCCAAAGACTTGGCAAAGGTAAAAGGTACGCCTGGGGCGCAGCTGATCCCAACACCGAAGCTGGACATTGAAGCGCTCTTTGCGATCTTGCGAAAGAGTGTTGCTGACGTCTCCGAGGCAGCAGCCACGCGCGTGAAAGCGCACATCGCATCGCGCAGCTCGGCAGCATTCGAGGGCTGGCTGGCTGCGGGACTGAAGTACGTGGTGGACGATAACTGTCCGTTCTGCGGGATCGCGAAAGGTGACGAGCCCCTTCTCGCTGCATACCATTCCTACTTCAATGACGAGTATCACGCGTTGAAGGAACAAGCATCCACATTGCCCGCGAACGTGGAGACGCGCGTTGGGGAACAGGTCGCAGTTATAGTCCATAGCAACGTTCAGAAGGCCCAAGCGCAGCTCAGCTATTGGAGAAGCGTACTCAGCCTACCGGCGACAGACTTTGAAGAAGAAAAGTTCAGCTCACTACTCGCAGAATTACGCGAACTGCTTGTCGGCCTCGCAAGATCGAAAAGCGAGTCCCCACTCAGACCCATCGGAGGTCAGGCTGAGCTTGAGCAAGCAGTTCAGATGTGGCAGGGCTTGATTGGTCAGCTCAATTGTTTCAATGAGAGCCTCATCACGTGCAATCAGCTGATCGATTCATATAAGCAGTCGCTCGAGACAGTGCAGCAGCAGCTGATCGAACTTGAAATAAAGAAGCTTGAGATACAAAGAGACAGGCACACCACCGCTGCGATCAATCAGCTCGCTGAATATGACAGTGCTGATCAGACTCGCAACGCACTCGCAAAGCAGAAAGAGACAGCTCGCACCACGCTCAACGGACAGATGGAGGCCATCTTCGTAACGTATGGTGAAAATATCAACAAGCTGCTGGCCGACTTTGGCGCGCAAATTGAGATTCGGTCTCTTAAGCCAGCGTTCCGTGGACAGGGGGCCATTGGTCGAACAGAGTATGAACTGATAGTTCGTGGAAATCCGGTATCCCTAACATCCACAGAGGGTGCGCACTTCGGGAATACTCTCAGTGAAGGCGATAAGCGAGCGCTGGCTTACGCCTTCTTTCTCGCAAAGGTCATCACCACTCCCAACCTGAGCGTAAAGACCGTACTAATTGATGATCCAGTCTGCAGCCTGGACTGGAACCGACGTGCCGCGACCATACGTTCACTGCTGCGTCTAGCAAGAAGTTGCAGGCAATTGATCGTCCTTGCGCATGACGCATTCTTTGTTCGCGCGCTAGGTGAAGGACTGTCAAAACTTCCTGAAACGAAGAACAAAGTCAGCTACATCAAAGTGGTCGCAACAGCAGGAAATGCGTCTGATCTGTCGTCCTTCAACGTAGAAGACGAATGTAAAGGAAGGCATCGGCGAAACATCGATATCCTTTCTGCGTATCTAGCAGATCCGTCCTCCAGCTCCGCCCACCTAGTTTCTAGAACCATCCGCCCGGTTCTTGAAGGATACATAAGAAACCGGTTTCCACTCAGCCCTCCAACCGGAAACATGCTTGGGAACCTTATCGCTTTCATCCAGAGCGCCGATCAGAACTCGCCGTACTTCGCCCTGAAGCCGTTAGTTGGTGAGTTCAATGACATCAACGACTACGCAACTCAGTTCATGCACGAAGATGGTATGCAGGAACCGCCTCTCGTCGAGGCTGAATTGAGAGCGTATTGTCAACGAGTGCTTGCACTTTTGAGCAAATAGACCTTCCGCCGGGCGACTAGTCGCCCGGCGTTTCACGTGCTCAGCCTTCTCTCGGAAGCGCTCCAGCCGCAGGCGCATGCATCCTGCCAGCTCCCGGACAGTCAAACCAAGCGAGGTGGAGACGGCTTACTCCGGCGTGTCGGTCCGTGAGCGCCGATAGTCTTAGCCAGCAGGCGAGCGCATGCGCTGTAGCCCAGGTTCCGCTGCTCCATAATCACGCAATGGGCGCCAGCTCGAACGGTTGGAAGCGAATCACCTCATCGCCGAGCCATTCATTCAGTGCCGTAAGTCGCGTCTGCAGTGGTGACAGTTCCATCGCAGTCCATACGGTTGCCGCCTCGCGGATCGAGCCAAAGCCACCGCTGTTCTGCGGCACGATGCCCAGCAGCTGCGGCGGGGTGCGCAGCGAGGCCAGCATGTCGTCTCGGGTCACGCTCTTGATGCCGGTGAATTCATCCTTCGCCGCAACCTCGCTGACGGGAATCAGCTTCAGACCGTCCTTGCTGCCGCCCGGCGAGTGCAGGAACACGATGCGGCAGCGCTACGACCATGAACTGCCGTTGGTTCAACCGCCAGGCAGGAGAAATGCACTTGAGCGTGGAACCACGTAATTTTCCCGCCAATTTTCCCGGCGGCATGAAAAAGGCGCCCGGTGGGCGCCTAAGTCGTTGATGCAATGGTGGGCCGTGAAGGATTCGAACCTTCGACCAAAAGATTAAAAGTCTGACGAAGAACCATTGCGGCACAAGGCTTTGGCCTCAAGATCCGCTCCGCAACACCATCTGCAACAGCGCCCTGAAACCCTTGTGTGGCTTGGCGCTGTTTCTCGTTGCGGAGCGCCGGAAGCGCCCTACCCCATCCACTCGAACGGCGGCTTCAGGCGGTCCTTCAGCAGGCGGTTCCCCGCGATCGCCTCCCGGTACTCTCGGATCTTGGCCAGGTCCTCGCGCAGACGGGCCTCGTGCCTGGTCACCCACAGCTCGGCGCCTACCCGGCCCTGCTCGTAGCTGCTGCACCAGCGGAATGGACCGCCTGGGCCATGCCGGTGCCGGTCCAGCGAGGCGATCCAGATCCCGTCGTTCACCCGCTGGGTCATGGCCACCACCCACACCCCTTCACAGGCAATGACGGTCGGGAGGTCATCCCGGTGGCTGGATGACCTGGTCGTCCAGTAGAAGTCGGCGGGGAGCGGCATGGCCGGAAGGATACGGCCGGCCGTCGCAGATCCTGCGAACGGGCCGGCCACCTCCCTGAACCGTTCGGGCAGAGCCGAGCCTGGCACGCCCTCGCGCGGTCAGGCGCGCACGCACTCGAACTGGAACCTGTTCTCGGTGTTCATCCCGATAGCAACCAGCTCGAGGGTATCCCCACTGTGCAACACATACTCTGTCTGGAACCGATCGCGCTGAACGCGCATGCAAAGGTTGTCGGCCCGTATGTAGGCGAAGATCAGATCGCTGTTGGCCAGCTCGGTCAATCGCTTCTCGTCGGTCCCGAGCGTCGGATAGGAGAAGGCCGGGTACTCAGTGAACACCATGGCCCCGGCCTGGCTGTCGTACCACCACAGCCAGCTCGACCCGTTCTGCACGAACGCAACGTGCACGCGCATGTTCAGGTCGAACCCGAGCGTTACCCTACTGATGCCCGGCCGGCTGAACAGGTGCACCCGGGCAACATGCTCGGCGCTGATCCAGACGTCGGTGCCGTCCGATTCCAGCGTCCACAGCTGGTACTGAAGCCCGCCGGTAGGATCCTGCAGGCCAGCGCCCCCCATTTCGTAGTCGACGAGGGGACGCATCCGGTTCCGGTTGGGTTCCACAAAATCGGCCGAGATGGGGACCACTGACAGAACGCCGTCGGGGATCATGGCGTGTACCTCTCCCAAGACCAGCGGAACGTCAGCGTCAGCCGCTTGGTAGCGTCCTTCGGGACGACCGGATCGAACTGGATCTGGAACGCACCGAACTGCGACCCGGGGACGTATGAACGTACACCGCCGGCCAAATTTCCTTGATCCAGCTGCCACGTCGAAGTGGTGTCCATGTAATAGCTTCCAGCTGGGCCTGCTGCGGTGGTGCCCCCGGCGTTGTAGACGTTGATTCCCTCAGTGCCCGAAGGCTTGCCGGTGACCGGGCCAAGAGTGCCGGTATAGACGTGGGTTCCGGCCTCGTTGGAGAAGTTGCTCTGGAACCACTGCCCTTGCAGGAAGCGGTTCGTGTATGCGTTCGAGCCCCCCAGCATCGCTCGCCGGCAAGTGGTCGCGTAGGTTACGCCGCCCAACACCACAGAGCCGGTCACGTCCGAGGTGTCTACGTAGACACGCACTTCATAGGTAACGTCCAGCACTTCGTCCGGCAAAACGGTAATGGTGGTGGGGTTGCCGCCGCTGTCGCGGATCAGTGCCCTGGAAAAGAGGGCCGAGGATGAGGCGCCGCCGGTAGCCAAGCCGACCTCCGACAGATTCCCCGAGGCCGACCCTGCATTGAAGCGATAAACCTTGCGCGCGTAGTAGTAATACGCGGGGGTCACGACCAGTCCACGAGCGTCCGAACCGTTGAGATTGTTGGTAGACGCTCGCCAGGTCTGCAGCACGGTGTCGGTGAATGCTGGCACAGCACTGCCCGTTCCCACATGGCAGTAATCACGGACGTTTGCCGCGCTGGTCTTCAGCTGCTCCATACCGCTGTTGGTAATGAGGTTCGACTGCCAAGGCGCGAGATTTCGGCGCCCCAGCTCTTCTCCATCAGCATCGAGCCTCACAGCGTCGATCTTGAAGAAGCCACCAACCTGGCCGGTCATTTCGATAACGGAATTGTTCATACGAGCGTTCCTTGGATAAGCGCGCCAGTGACGCGGAGGTTTTCGGGCAAAGAGGTGGTTTGGATGAGGATCTGCTTAAGGTCGCCGGATTGAAGCGAGCCAGTAACCAGCACGTCCTCCCGGACGTTGGTTTCCTTCAGCGGCGCGCGAAGGTCGCCCGCGACCAGTTGGCCGTTGACGCGCAACGGCTCGAAGCCCTGATCCAGCGCCACGAACGGCATTCGCAAATCGCCGCCGACCAGCGCACCGGCTACCAGGACGATCTCGGCAGGCTGGCTGAAGTCCGGCGCAGTTCGGATCGTTCCCGCAACGGCGTCCCCCCTTACCAGGAAGTCGTCCACTGCCACGAGCGGATAGGGCTTGCTGGTGAAGTAGATCGGGCGATCTCCGATCACTCCCTTCCAAATCGCTGAGCGCCCCGCGGAATCACTGACCTGAAGGGTCAGGCGAAACTCTTCCTGGTGATCCAAACCGACCGCAGCGACGGTGTGATCCCATTCGAAGTCGTCGACGAACAGGATCTTGTTTTCGCGATACCGGATCCCGTTGCCGGCGATGTTGATCGTGGCGGCGCCGGCAGGCGCGATGCCGACCACGTTGGAGTCGTACACCCGGTTCTTGCTGGCTGACATGACCCGGTTGCCCTCGACCCTGCCGACCACCTGGCCGTCCTGGTCCCGGTACTCGAGCAGGACCGAGGCGCCGGCGTTGCCCTCGGCCGACGCACCCTGGCGCACCTTGCACTTCGCCGTGGTGCGCTGCCCTGGATAGACCTCATACCGCGACGTGCTGGAGATGATCGACTCGCCCCGGTTGTTGTTGTAGCCGGCGGCCCACTGCCCGGTGGGCGGATTCTCCGTTGCGATCACCCAGCCCGCGCCGGTGTCCCAGCCGGTCGGGCCGCTCTCGAAACCAGGGTTGGCGATCGGCGCGGCGCCGGCCTGGTACGCCGGCCAGGTCAGTACCACCTGCTTTGTGGCCTGGTCCACGTACAGCTGGTGGCCCGGCGGCAGCCGGTCGCCGTCGATCTGGCGCACCGTGCAGCCGCCCACGGCGTTGTAGATCTGCAGGCGCCCCTCGTAGGCCACAAACGGGAGCGCCTTCGGCAGGTCGCCGACTACCAGCAGCGGCAGCAGCCGACTGCGTTGGTCGAGATCCGGACGGTCGTAGATGCGCGCCGACATGTCAGCTGGACCTCTGGCCGACCAGGTAGACCTGCAGACCCTTGGCGCCGGCAGTGCCCACCTGCTGCACATCGAAGGTGATTTCGTCTCCTGCGGCCAGCACGTCGCCGCCAGGCGCCAGCGTGGGCGGCAGTGCAGCCGTCAGCGTGGAACGCTCGCCGTTGTCGAACGTCAGTTTCACGTTGAGGATGCTCGTGCCATTCCGCTTCACGTCAACCGTGAGCGGGGTGCCGCTGGGCTGGGCCTCGGACAGGCTGGCGTAGATGCCGCGCTGGTTCACCGCCGACAGGACCATGCCATACGGCAGCACCAGCGACCCCTTGGTGGTGCCGGTGGTGACGTTGGTGCCGATCAGCGCTGAACGATCGGGCAGCACGAAGCACTGCAGGTCGGGATTGGACGCCGCGCGCAGCAGGTCGCCGGCAGCAGTCCAGGCGTCGGCATCGGGAGCGGTACAGGTCGCGCTGAAGATGCTCCCGATTGCCCGGCTCTTGGCCTGGAACGACTCCGGCACGGTGAGCGCGCCACCGCCCTGCACCGCGAGGGTGACCTGGCCCGTGCCGACCTGCTGCACGGAGAAGAACTGTCCCTCCTTCCAGTCAGCGCTGCCGCCGGTGTTCGCGCGGATGGTGATGGTGATCGGGTTCGGCGAGTTGGCCAGGATCAGGGTGTTGTGCATGTCCCCGCCCAGCGTCACGTTGCCGGTGACGCTGATGATCCGGGGGGCAACGGTGTAGATCGGCTGCTGTCCGATCCACGGCCGCGCGTAGCCGCGTAGGGTGGTGAAGCCCCGGACGCCGTCCCCGAGGGGCTGCAGGAACCGGATAGCCGGCGGCGCTCCGCTGACGCCTGGCACGATCAGGAACTCGCCTACGCCGTTGGCGTCGACCGGACGGGATACCTTGTAATTGCCCGCGTTGGCGGCCAGCTCCACCGCCGTGTCGTAGAACAGCGGGTCCGTTACGTCAGCGCCGGCCAGCGGGAAGTCTGTCACCTCGCCGTCGCCGACGAAGGTCCACAGCCGGGGAGAAACCCCCACCGTGCCGCCGCCGTTCTGCACCTGCTCGATCAGCACCAGCGCGGTGCGCTTGTTCAGGGCGTCCATGTCCTGGGTGGCATCGCCCACATGGATGATGCGCGAGCCCTTGGCATCCCACACCATGTCGCCGCTGCCTTCGGGGTCTGGCACCAGCAGCATGGAGTCGGCCATGAGCTGTTGAATCATCATCACCGGCGCGTCTTGATCCTCGTTGAGGGTCTGCGCCAGCAGGTCGCCCAGGTTCTCGTAGTTGATGACTCGGACGATCGGCATTGCCCGGTGCAGCACCACCTTGGCATTGGCTGCCGGCGGCGCCACGAACACGACATTGCCGCCGGCTGGATTGCCCACGCCTTCGACGGTGTAGTGCGTGCCGAGGATGCGGACGAGGCCGTTGACGGTGACCCGAATGTGGGCCGCGTCGAGGATGCGGAAGCTGTAGGGGAACACCGTCGTGACGCCGTTGGCGATAGAGGTGTTGGGGCCGGTGTAGGCGGGGACGGTCATGGCGGCACCTGCGGGAGACTGCAGCAGATGGTCGGCCTGGCCCCGCTTCGGGTTCCCGACTATTTCCCCCGGTGTTCGTCCAGGCACTCGGCGGTGTAGGCGCGCTTGTTCTCGCTGTCCTCATAGGCGCCGACCGCGCCCACATAGGCCGCGGACCACTTCACCCAATCACGGTCTGTCGGCGGTGCCGGCGGCCGCAGGGCAATCGCTCGTTCGCTGCACCCGGCAGGCGGCACGTATGGCGCGGTCGTGCGCCTCCCGAGCAATGCGCAGGACGTCAGCAGCAGCGGCAGGATCAGGATCGGAAGAAGTCGCATGGATGGCCTCCACCGCCTTGGCGGTGCGTTCGCGGGTTTCGTGGGCTTCCAGGTCGACGGCGGCGGAGGTGTCGCGGCTGATCTGGACGCTGGTGCTTGTGGCCCGAACTTGGGCTTTCAGCGCTTTGTTGTCGGCTGAGGTGGCGGCGTCCGTTCGCCCCTTCAGGTAGTAGCAGCCGCCGATCGATAGCAGCACCACCACCACGGCCATGGTGATTGCCTGTCGCGGGGTCATTACAGGGTTCCTCTGCAGGTGGCCATTTCCCACTGCCGGCGGTCGATGATGCCGCCGCACTTCGAACGCCACTGCGGCAGCGCGCAGTCGCGCTTGGCGCCGTCGATGGTGACGAAGCGCCACTTCCAGATTTCATCGCAGGCGGTGGTGCGCTCGCCGGCATTCAGGCGCTTGGCCGCGGTGCTGCTGCAGAAGCCGTTGGTGCCCACGTTGTAGGCGAAATGGCCCCAGGCCTTCACCTCGTGGAATTCGAACTCCCCGCGAACGCAGCGACCCATGTTGTGCAGCATGGCCTGCACATAGTCCTGCTCGAGCTTCCCGCACTCGGCTGGGGTGTAGCGCCGACCGGGCACAACAGACGGCCCGGTGATGCCGGCGCACACGGTCCAGATGCCGCCCGAGTCTCGATAGGGCACGTACTTCCTGCCCTCGTGCGCGGAATTGTCCTGGCCGAGGGCTGCGACCAGCGCAAGGATCAGCGCGGCCGGCGCGGCAGCAAACCCGAACTTGCGGCCCTTGCCGCTCGGTGCTTGGTCAGCCACGGCGGGCCACCTTGGCGATCACCCGGCGGACGGTGGCCCATCGGGCCATCCACCATGCGCTCCAATCGCCCCAGTTCTTCACCACGACAGTGAAGGTCTGCGCCAAGGTGAAGACGATGGTGCAGACCACGGCCACGTCGCTGAGCGTGTACCCGGGGTTGTACGTGCCGACCGTGACGCCAGCGGCCGGGGCAATCTTCGCCGCGGCCACGGCAAGGTCTTGGGTGATCTGCTCTTTCATCGAGGCTCCGAACGGGTGGACGTTCAGCGCTCGAACACGACCTCATGCTCCCCTGCGCTGTGGCGCCAATCGTCCCGCGCGGTGATGTTCGGATTCCCGACTATCTGCCCGACTCGTTCAGGTGTATCGGTCAGCGCGCCCGCGCCGGCGTCCAGGTAGTCGTCCTTCTGGTTCGGTGCCGTGGGGATCCACTCCTTCATTTGATCCCACAGCGGACCCCGTAGCACGCTCACGTGCGCCCACAGCTGGCCGCCCGATTCCAGTAGCGGCTCCCAAGCCTCGAGGATGCGGCGGCTCTTGTTGGCCACGGCCTGCTCGACGGCAACACCGCAGCGCAGCTTCCTCTGTTTCAGCGCGGCCTTCAGCACGGCCGGCGCGAAGGCGCCGATACCGTTGGTTTCCACCACCACGCGCGGGAGGTTCAGCGTCTCGATCAGGTCGCACAGCTGCCACACCTGGCCGCCGGTAATGACCTTTCCGGTGTCGTCGAACTCCGCCACCTCGCCGGTCAACTGCTCCATGCGGTGCAGGTAGCGCCGGCCGATCAAGTCCTGCAGCACCACAGCGACGGCCGACACGTCGGAGTTGATCTTGCCGCTGGCCGGATCCCAGCGCACCGACGCCATGGCGATCTGCACGCCGCCCAGGAACATGGCAGCCGTACCGTTGGCCTTTCTGATGACCGCCTCGACGGCGTAGGGGGTGATCCGCTCCGGGTCCAGGCGGATCTCTTCGATGGGCTTGGCTTCGAGCATGTACTGGCTGTCCCATGCGTTGAGGGTGCGCGTCTCCTTCCGGCGCAGCTCGATCTCGTTCCGGTTGAACCGCTCCGGCCAGGCGCAGCCGCTGTAGATATCCAGCACGGCACCGGGCGGCTTGGCGAACACCACTTCGCCGCGGTCCACGTGGTAGTCGGTGCCCTCGACCAGCACCCGGGCGTGCTTGTGGATGCCGACCACCACATACAGCCCGTCCTCGGCCGGCGCGAACTTTATCGGGTATCGAGTTTTGCTGGCCGTCTTTTTGTATCGGGTCGCGTGGGCGAACAGCGGGATGATCAGCGTAGACGCGCCGGCGGCGATGCGCTCCGGGTAGATGCTGTCGTGCGTGTGCGGCGTGCCGATGAAGGTCTTTTGCGCGCCAGGCACCGCAATGTGGGTCGATTCGCTGATGCGCTGCCGCAGCTTCAGCCGTGCCTCTGGCGTCTCAATGTTGCCGGGCACCTCGATATCGTCGAAGTCCACATCGTCCGCACGCGCGCCGGTCGCGTTCGAGGTCACGCCGTTCGCGCGCATGCTGGGGTTGCGGGCGTCTCGAGATCCCAGCACAGAGAAGCGTTTTGCGCCGGGCTTGCGGGGCAGCATACCGATGCACAGCGGGTGGTTGCGCAACACGTTGATCGTGTCGGCGGTCAGCATGCCGGCCGTGTCGTTGTCTGCCGACCACACCAGGGACCGGTGCGCGCGGTTGCGGTACAGCTTCCAGGCCTTGTAGACCGCGTAGATGGTCGACTTGGCCGCGCCACGGAACACCATCAGCACCCGCTCGGGGTCGACGCAGGTTTCCAACCACGTGCAGATACGCACATGCAACAGGGGCACGTCCCATCCCTGGACCCGTGCCCACATCATGAAGAACGTCAGGAACGAGACGTCACGGCTTGCCATGGATCTTCGCCACTCCGGCTGCGCGGCGCTGCTGCTTCATCACCTGGTCCAGCAGCCGCTTGCCCTCCTTCTCCGCCGCTGCTACCTCGGCTTCCAGTCCGCCGTCGCCGTCCTGATCGTCCGCGGCTCCCACCTCACCGGCACCGCCGTTGCCGCTGCTGTCGCGCTGGATCATCGACACCAGCGACCCGACGCGCAGCAGCAGCCCACCAGTGGCCGCCGCATTGCGCTTGCACCAGTAGCGATCGCCGCGCTCCGCCTTGTCCATCTCGCTGGGGGCCTTGCCGGCGCCGGTCCACGTGGCCGGGTCGGCTTCCTCGATGAAGGCCTCGGCCAGTTTCTCGCTGAGGGCCTGAAGGCGCAGGTATTGGTCTTCGCGCATGTCACTCTCCCGCTGCAGCTGCGACGTTGGGCGCACGCTCTGGCACGGCCTCGCCCGGTTCCCACCAGTATTGCTGGTTCCAATCCTTCTGCGCGCGCTTACGCATACGCCGCAGATATCCCGGGCTCAGCTGCTCCTGCAGGTCATGGAACACCATGTGGTCGGTGGCGCCGCGGAGATACCACAGGTTGATGAAGGGGGTGTTCCCCTTTGCGAACCGCAGCGCCTCGGCGCCCAGGTCGTCCAGCTTGTCGTCGGCCTTGTTCTCGTCGGCGATCGCCCAGCCGGCGCCCTTGCGCGCGATGGTGAACCCATCCATCACGGTGCCGAACACCGGGCCAAGCATCGAGGTCCAGTTGGCCTGGCCACCGCGGTTATCTCCGCCCATGCCGGTGTAGAGAATGTCGCCGAAGATGCCCAGCCCGCCGCCCTGCGCAGCCGCCGCCAGCCAGAATTTCCCGGTCGTCATGTCGCGCGGATCTTTGCCGTCGCGCAGATCCTTCAGCTGCAGCGCCACCGCACCGAACAGCTGCAGGCTGGTGAGCATCGCCGCGCTGTACGCGACCTTGCCCTGTGTGGTCGGGATGTTGCGCAGCCTGCGCAGGTGCTTGTCCACGATCGCCAGCGGGAACGATTTGAACAGCATCAGCGAGCGCAGCACCTCGCCGCCCCACGTGCCGGCCTTGGTGCCCTGCTGCAGGCTCGCGCGCGTGGTCAGGTCCGGCGCCAGGATCGCGGTGCGGGCCTCGCTGTCCAGATAACCCAGCAGGCGAGCCGTTGCGCGGTTCAGATCTGCCTCGCTGGCGTCGACGGACCGGATACCGTCCTTCGTCAGCATGCCGTCCTGGGCCGGCGCCTGCTGCCAGATCTTCCAGTCCGCTTCGGTGACGCCGGCCGACTCCATCCTGCGGCGGCCCGCCTCATCGAGTGCGTTCCAGTCCGTGCCGCGGTGACGTTCGAGGGCGCGGGACAGGGTCAACGCGTAGCCGCGGCGCAGGCTGTTGGTCCACCCTTCCACGAGCGTCAGCTTCATAGTGCTGTTCGCCAGCTTCGCCGACCAGCCCTGTGCGAGGTTGTCCTGGTGCCAGCGGGTCATTTCGCCGGCGATCTCGTCCATGCCGATGGCCAGGTCGTGCGCCAGCTCGCGCTTGCCCTTGCCGAAGCCACGGAACACCGACTTCATGGCCTCCCCCATGGGCACGCCGGCCGAGCGCGCGACCAGCACCTGCAGCGGCGCGTCCGTGATCGAGGACAGCATCACGCTCTGCAGCTTGGCCGCCACGGTGAAGTTGCGCACGCCCTGGAAGAACTGCGCCATCGCCGGGCTCACCGGCTGCGCGGTGGTGCCGCTGAGCGTGTCCCAGGTCATGTCCAGGGTGGCGAACTCGTGCCAGGCCGCGCGGGCGCCGGTCACGTTGTCGGCCTTCTCGGCGGTGTCCTTCAGCAGTCGATAGGTGCTGTTGGGATTGGCGCCAAACTCTTCCATCAGTCCGATGTTCTTGGCCATGCCGCCCACGTGGCCCAGGATCGCGTCCATCATCGAGCCCCGGCCGAAGTCGGCCAGATAGTCCAGATGGCTGTCGGCGTCCTTGAAGTGCAGCACGCGGTGAGCGTCGTCGAATCGGCTGGCGCGCGAGCCCTGCCCTGCAGCACCCAGCACGCGCTTGTTGCGGCCCTCGGTAGCGATCGTGTCGTATGCCTGGCGCAGCAAGATCCGCACCTCAGCATCGCCCATGGCCTCGCCGTCCTCGCGCAGGTACTGCTCGCGGCGCAGGCGCGGGAACACGTAATCCACCCACGCGTCTTTGCCGGCATTGGCAATGCGCCCCACGTCGTGCGGTTGCGGCAGATAGCCGTAGTCGAGGCGGCCAATGTCAGTGCCGGCAGCGTTCGAGCGCAGGCGCATGTCCTCGAGCGCGGCAATGTAGGTGGCGGCGGCCTTGGCCATCTTCGGGTCGCTGGTATCGCCGTCCACCACCGCGCGGGCGAATGCTCGAACTGAATCAGGGTCGTGCATCAGGCCCAGGAACTTCGGTTCCACAGCCTGTACGGCGTCGACCAGCTCCGACAGGTACTCGTTGCGCACGCCCGAAATGTAGTCGTCGGCCTGGCGCATGCGCTCGAACAGCGCGGAGTGATGCGGGTTCTTCACTCCCTGCGCGGCCAGTTGCGCCGCACGCGCGGCCTGACGCTCAGTTTCCCGAACCTGCGCCGTCAGCCGCGAAGCCCGGCGGAACGCGGCCTTCTCAGCATCTGCGATGGCCTCAGCCTGCGCGGCTTCCGCTGCACGCTGCAGGCGCTGCTCGTGCGACAACGTGCGCCACTGGTCATCGGTGCGCGCCAGCTGGCGCATGTGCCTGGCCAGATCCGTCTCGATCCGGGCCACTTCGGTGGTGGTGGGCTCGCGGCCAATGGCGGCGGCCACTTCTTGAACGCATGCAGGCTGCATCATCCCCTCCGCAGGAAGCAGTTGACGGCCGCCTGGAAGGCGGTGGCATCGGTGGTTGCTCGGGCCAGATCGGCCTCGATATCGGCGACCTCGTCAGCAACAGTGCGGTGCACGTTGCCGCCGTCGGCATCGGCGCCGACTACGATCGAGGCATCAGGGTTTTGCGCCGCCAGCTGACGGGCGGCATCGAGGGGCGTTTCGGGAGCGGGGGTTACTTCGCCGCGGCTGCCGGCTTCGCGGCCAGGCGTGCCTTGCGCGCCGCCTTGGCGTCGGCCATTTCCTGCCAGATCTCGCCCCAGCGCTGCTGGTGCGCCGCGTCCAGGGCCGCTGAATCCTCGGTAGAGGTCTTCTGCGAGTCCGCCGGCACGGGCTTGGTCGAGGGCGTCTTGGAGGCTGCCATGGAGACTATCTTCCTCCACTCGGGGGAGGCTTGCAAGATCGGCCATTTTCTGCTGACCCTTGCCGCCGCTGTTGTCGATGACGTCGATGTTGACCCGGGGGTCATCCGCATAACGGACGGCCAGGGCCTCGATGGTCGGTCGCACCCCAGCGTGCGTGCGGGCATGCTCCCGCAGCGGCACAGTGCGGCCGGTGCCGAAGCGCTCGACCTGGCGCTGGGCGCGCGGGATTGCGCCATTGGTCAGCGCATCTACCGGATCCCGGTACACATAGACGATATCGACGTCCCGGCCTGCGGCCAGTGCCTGCTCGATCTTGTCCACGGCCGAACTGAGGGTGTTCATGTTCGTGTCGTAGATGATCTCTGGCCGGCCACCTACCTCGCCGCGGGCCTTCAGCGCCGACGTTTTGCCTGCCCCGGTGCCGCCGGCGGTGAACAACACCGTCGAATCGAAGCCCTCCGGGGTGGGCTGGGCCAGCCTCTGCTCGTACAGCAGCTTGATGGTGTCGCTGGCCGCCTCGTGCACGTCCGCGCTGCGGGTGCGGTCGGCCAGGTATTCCGGCGACAGCTCGCGCGCAGTGTCGGTGTTCAGCACCCGGCCGCCGTCGGAGTCTTCGAGCGCCGCATAGTCGCGCAGCAGCTTGTCCGGGTCCGTCACCAAGCGCTCGCGCAGGGCCTGCCCTGCGGGATCGGTATCGACCAAGCCCCCATCCGGCAGCACGCCGGCGCGCTTGGCGCGCTGGTTCCAGTTGGCAACCGCTTCATCCTTCGTCAGGCCCCGCAGGTAGGGATTGGCCTCGAGCTGGCCGCGGCTCAGGATCCGCTCCATCGGCGTAGCGCCGTCCGACAGGGCGAAGCGCCGGCCGCCGGCGAGGCCGAAGTGATGCGCGGCATACAGGGTGTAGGCATCAACCGGCAGGCCCTCAGCACGCAGCCCTGCGGCGTTCTCAGCGTCCAGCGCGGCAACCATTTCCGTTGATCGCGCCGGATCGGCTCGCAGCGCCAGCAGCTGCGCGTCGTCCAGTCCCTGCGCCCATTCCGGCTTGGTCTTGGCCACCATTCGGCGCCAGGTGCCGGCGGTGAACTGGTCGATCCCCAGGGCGCTGGATTCCGGATTACGGGCATCGGCCCGGCCACCGGACTCGAGCGCGCGGCGGAACGCCTGATACCCGCCCAGCGCGGCGGCTGCCGGTGCCGGCGTCTGATCTGCCACGGGCAGCAGGAAGTCCGACGGCCGGATGGTGTCGACCACGTTCACTGGCTCGCCGCGCGCCAGCTGCTCGAGGGCGTCCTGCAGCGCGTCCTGGCCACGGATGGCCGCACCCTCATCGGCCACCAGCGGTGCGGTGGCGGTGCGCTGGAAGCGGTCAGCATTGCGCGCGGTCAGCAGCGCATCGCGCTGTTCCAGGGGCACGCGCGGCGCGGTGGCATGCGCCAGCGCACCGAAGGCGAGGCCGGTCAGCGCGTCAACGGCGCGGGCTTCCACGTCCAGCGGATCGAAGGCCTTGGCCTGCTCAGCGCTGCCACCAGCCTGCAGTGCCGCGTACTGCGCGCCAGAGACACCGGCACCCAGCAGCAGGTTGCCCGCGGCGCCGGTGGCCAGCCGTTGAGTGAGGGTGGATCCGAATGCGGCCGGCAGCTTGAACCCGGCCAGCGTACCAACGGAGCCGGCCAGGCCAACCGCCTGCGCGGTGCCAGCGCCGACACCCTGCTTGACCAGCGAGGCCGGCCGCTCGATGCCCTCAGTTGCTGCCAGCAGTGCTGGATTGCCGCCCGCTGCAGCAAGCGGCAACACGATCTCGGCCAGGCCACCCAGCACACGCCCGGCGGTGCCCGTTTCCGTGGGGTCCGGCGTCCAGGCGTCGACCGCCCGCTGACCGATCCCCTCCACCACGTCCGCGAAGTAGGCATCCTGTCCGGCGGTGGTGGTGCCGCGCGTCGGATTGGCTACACCCTGCGCCTGCAGGAAGTCCGCCACGTCGTCCGTCATAAATGACGAGAGGTAATCGTCACGCGCCGCAACCGGAACCACACCGGCGGTCAGTACGGCGGTACCGGCTCGCGCACCGCCCCGCATGGTGCCGCTGAAAATCGACGAGCCCAGGCCTTCGAAGAACCCGGGCTTCACCTTCGACAGGTCCAGCGGATGGGCCACTGCCTGCTCGTCGAGCTGCTTGCGGCCCTGCTCGTCCAGATCGAAAACGCTCATCGGCCGCTCCCGGTGATGGTGATGGTCAGGGGCTTGCCGTCCTTGGTGGTCAGGAACTCGCGCCCGCGGGTCACGTAGTAGGTGCGCTCGCTCTGCTGCCGCAGGCCGTACTTGCTGAAGCTGCCCACCACGGTGTCGGGCAGGCCCGCTGCCCTCGCGGACTCGGTGAATGCCTGCTCCGCCTGATCCTCGAACGTGTCCGAGCCCATGCCCCAAGGCGCCAGCACCTCACCCCGTCCGTTGACGTCGACCACCTCGCCGAGCGCCGCGGCGATGGCTTCTTCGACCCGCGCTGTATCGACGTCCCCGGAGTGGTCACCGACCGCAGCCGACTGGCCGGTGTAGTACGCGCGCACCGCCTGCATGGCGACGTCGGCAGCCCCCGGACGGCCAGCGAACAACTTCCCCGTCTTGCTCTCGAAGGTGGTTCGAAACTCTTTTTCAGGAGGCAGCGGAAACTTGGTATCGCCTTTGCCCTGCAGCAATCGGTTGCCTTCCAGCATGGTGGCCGCAACGTCCCTGCCATTGGCAGTCACGTCCGCCTTGAACGTGTATTTCTGAGTGGTCACCTGCGCCCGCTCACGGGCGGCCAGCATGCCGGCGTAGGCGACCACCGGCTGCTCGGGCGCGAGCTGCTTCATGGCCGCGTTGAACACCTGGTCATCCATGGTCGCCGTGCGCAGCTGGGCCAGCATCTGCGCCTGCTGCGTGCTGGTTCCCTGCTTCAGCTGCTCGCTGAGCGCCTGCACTTCCTGCGGCAGCAGCACGGCCATCTGGACCTGCGAGCCGTAGCGCTTGCGCATGCCGTCGATGGTGGCCGCGCGGTTCTGCAGCTGCGCACCCACCTCCCAAGCGTCGGCCGGGCTGGCCAGCGCGGCCAGGTTCAGTGGCTCAACCTCGCCACCTTCGCGCGAGGCGTTGAACAGCAGCGGCGTCTCGTCCAGCTGCTTCTGCGCCGCCTCGATCGCCGAGCGCGTGCGAGCCAGGTTTTCCTTGCGCTGCACGGTGCCACCGGCGGTGGCCAGCTCTGCCTCGGCCTTCTGCAGGTAGGTCTGCTGCTGTGCTGTCGGCATGCGCAGCACCTTCTGGACTTCCTTTTCCTCGGCCACGCGCTGGTCGAACTCGGCACGCACGTCCGGGCTGGCGCCCTTCATCGAATCGGCCCAAGCCGTCCACATTTCCGGCGTTGCCGGTACGGCGCTGGCGATCTGCCGATCGATCTGGCCCAGCACGCGCTGCGCCTTCGCGTCGATGCGATCGGCCGCCCGTTCGGCTCGATCCTGCAGGGTCTGCTGCCGGGTCATCACCTGCGACAGCAGCGCGTTGCGCTTCTCGGGATCCAGCTTGTCGGCATAGAAGCCATCGCTACTGGACAGGTCCGTTTCCAGCGTCTTCAGCGCCGCGGGGTCCTCGCGGGCGAAGATCGCCCGTTGGGTGGCCTGCGACGTCCAGGTGCGGTCATAGAAGTCCTGCAGGGCCTTACTCACTGCCGCATCGCTCAGGCCGGCCTGCTTGGCCAGCGGCGCGAAGGCCTGCGCCCGCTGGTTGACCGCGGCGATATCGGCGCCAGGCATGCCGGCGATCTTGCCCAGCTTGTCCAGGGCAGCGTCGAACTGCCCGCGGAAGTCGGCGCGTTTGGCCGTGCGCGCCACCCGATCGACGCCGAGCTGCCCGGCAGTAACGGTGCGCTGCAGCCCGCGATCGTAGGCCAACTGCAAATCGGGAGTGAGGCCTGCAACGGCCGGTTTCTCGATCTTGCCGACAGCTTCCTGGTAGCGACTCGCCGCCTCGGCATACGGCACGTTGCCGGTGGCCACGTCGTCCTCGAGCTTGCGCTGGACGTCGCCCACCTGCAGCTCGTAGTCGAGCTGGGCATTGGCCGCCTTCGCGCGCGCCAGGCCCTCAGCCTCCCGCGCTTCCTCGGCAGCCATTGAGTTGCCGATTTGCGTGGCCACACCGCCCAGCTGCCCCACAGCCTGCGCCACGTCCCCTACCCCGGCGCCACTGACCCGGGATCGCACCAGCGGCGCGGTGCCGCCACCCTGGCCGAACTGGCCGATATCGATGCGTGCCATATCAGCGGCCCCCGCTCAGGTTGCTGGTGCGCTTCCAGCCTCGGGCGATGCTCGAGCCAGTGCTGAGCAGCGACGTCCCCGCGTTGATGTAGCCGCTGGTCCGCGCCTGCTGGCCGGCATAGCGCGCGCCGGCAGCCTCGGCGTTGAGCCGTGCTGCGCGGTCGTTGCCGCCGGTCAGAGTCAGGAACGCGTCTTCCGAGGCGCCGCGGGAGATCTCTTCGTCGATCTTCAGCGCCGTGGAGCTGTTCACGTCGACGCCGGACGCGGCCAGCGCGGCCACCGCTTCGCTGCGCTGCCGCTTCGACGCCTTCAGGATGCGCTCGGCTTCCACCTGCGCGGCCCCGCGCTCGGCGCGCGAGTCGGCCTCTGCCTGCGCTGCCAGATAGTTGTTGTACTTGCTCTGTTGCTCGCCCTGGTAGACGGCGGCGCCAGCACTGAGCGCCAGGGCGCCCCACTGGATGATAGGGATCGCGGCAACACCCATGGGTCAGTCTCCTTCGTACTCAAACACAACGCCGGTGCGGCGGAAGCCAAGCCGTTCGTACAGCTGGGCCGTGCGGTCAGTGGTCACGCCGGTGGTGACGCCCACCTGGATCAAGTCGGCGCCCTGCTCCGTTGCCCAGGCGCAGAACGCGCGCACCAGCCCAGCGGCCAGCGCAGCGCCACGGGCGCCGGGCTCGACGAACACGCCGTATTCGCCAGCCACCTTCGCGGGGGTGAACCAGCTTTCTTCGCAGTAGCCAGCCATCACACCGACCACTCGGCCGGCCTGCTCGGCGACCAGCACCACCCCCTGCCCGTCCATCAACGCCTGAAACAGTCGCGCCATCTTGTCGATGGCGAAGGGGAATCGGCGGTAGTCGGACTCGGCGTGCATCTGCTCGGCCAGCATCAGCATTGCGCCCATGTCATCGTCGGTCGCGTGGCGGATCATTTGTTCACCGTCATGGTTGTAATCACTGCCTGCAGGTGGAAGGGATACGGCTGCGGCTGGGTGATCTCCATGCGGAAGTCGCCCATCTCCCAGCCCAGCTGTTCGACCCGTTCATCGCCGGTCAGCAGCGGCGGCGGCTGGTCCAACACGCCGAGGCCGGTTTTCCGCGCGAACATCACCTGGCCGTTGACCAGCAGGCCGGTGGAATTGAGAACGCGCACCACGACCTCGGAAACGCGGATGTTGCTGCTCTGCGCAGATCCCGAATCGCTGTACATTTCCGGCCTCAGCAGCTTCACGCGCGGCGAGTAGCCCAGCCCGATTTCGATCTGCTTGGCGGCCCGCTCGATGGTGATCTGGCCGCCAGCCACAACACGGTCGTTCAGCGCCACGCCGTCTGCCTTGACCTTGACCGTCTTCCCCTCGAGGTGGCCGAGGCCCAGCCAGGTGGTGTCGCCTGCAACGCTGGTGGCGGTGACACAGGCGTCAGTCATCACGTCGCGGTCGAAGCGCTCCACATAGCGCTGCTGCACCCCGTTCACAGTGCGGCTGACGATCGCCCAGGTTTGATCGCTGTCCGTGCGCGGCAGCGTGGCCACCGAGATAAACAGGCCGTCTGTCACCTGCCTGGACCAGCCAACAACCTCTTGGTCGCGATCGAGGGCGCAGGTCGCCAGCTGGCCGTCCGTGCGCACGCAATGCAGTAGCGAGTCGGGCTCGGCCTCGTAGGCGCTGCCGGTGATGCCGCCCGCTGTCATGTGGTCGGCCAACACGGTCAGTTCCGGTGCCCCGTACTGCGCGGTGTCGATGCGGTCGGCAGACAGGGCGCGCAGCTTGCGGTTGGCACGCTGGGTAAACACCAGCTCCCGGCCCACTCGCTCCGGCGAGACGTCGCCGCAGCCAAAGCTGGATTGGTTGCGGATCTGCACGTTGGTGGGCGTGATCGGCTTGTCCAGGCTGCCCTGCAGGGTGAACTCGCCGCCGTTGGTCAGCGCCACGAGGGCGTTTACCTGGGTCAGGTGCCGGATGAGGTTCTGGCGATCGCTGGCCAGGTCGAACGACACCGCATCGTCGTCGTTGGTGCCCAGCTCGAAGTTGAGGTATTCGCCGATGCGCGAACCCCACACGGTCTGTGGGAACGCGCGCGAGCCAGCCAGCCACAGGCGCTGCTCGAAGAACGTTCCCGTGCCCGGGTAGCCGTTGCGGCCGCCCCACACCGTACCCTTCAGCACCCAGGCCAAGGCAGGTACTGCCACCAACGCCGTGAGCGCGCGCCGGACAGTCGCCGTGGCCACCGTCGACGAGCTGACAGCATCGATCTGCACAAGCCCGGCGTTCAGCTCTACCCACTTGCCCACGTCCACCGAGCGCCAGCCAGGCGCGTCCAGGGTCAGCGTCACCGAGGCGCCAACCGGCGGCAGATCGTTCGCCCCACCGCCCGGGTAGGTGGGGGTCAGCACGGCCAACGGGCTGCCGGTGATCACCCACTGCCCAGCCGCGGTGGTCAGCGCAGGGAAAGGCGTCTGCGTGTCGACCGTCGCGGTGGTCGGGCTGGTAACCGCCGTGATGACCGCCAGGCCGCCCAGGGCCTCAATCTCGCGGCCAACGTCCGCAGCGAGGAACGCATCCCCGCTGGTGGTGATGGTTCGCCCAGGGCCGAGCGCCAGGCTGTCCAGCGTCATGGTCACCGGCGGGGCATAGCCCACCTCGCCGAAGGGCTCTTCCACCCACGGCACTGCCTCGAGGATCCACGAGGCATCGCCGAAACGACGCAGGCGGCGGGTCACGTAGTCCGGGTGGAACAGGAACATTGTGTCCCCGCTCTGGACGTAGTCGATCGCGGCCACGTCCGCCTCGGCATAGTCGGTGACGATCTCGAAGGGGGCGAACACGCCCGGGCTCGACTCCACCAGCACCTGTGCGCCGTTCTCGAGGAACACCCGGATATAGGCGTCGCCGACCTCGAGCATGTAGGCCTGTGATCGGCTGAAGACGTAGGGGACCAACGCCGCGTACTTGTCCTGGTGCTTGGCCTGCGCGCAGTAGCGCAGGCCTGGCCGGCGCTGCACGCCGCCCTGCACCATGATGATGACGTTCTCGAGGATCTCCGCCGCGTTGCGGTACCGGTCGATATCGCTGCGCCCGTAGAGCTTCGGGCTGATTTCGCCGGCGGTGAAGTTGGTTTGAGCGGGGGTCAGGCGCATGGTCAGCCCCTCATCCGGCTCTGCAGCAGCGGGAAGTCGCCGAACGTCTCCGGCGGATCGTCCTGGCCGTCGGTGGCCCTGGCTTCGCGCAGCAGGTCGCGTAGCTCGATCTTCTTGGCTTCCTCCACGCTGGTGCTGGCGGTGATCGGGTACGCCAGACGCGCAGCCACAGCGACAGTCATCACGTCCACCAGCAGGGTGTCCCACTGATCTTCGGGAACGTCGGCGCCGTAGAGCAGCGGCATGATCGGCTCGTCGCACAGCAGGTAGCGCCCCTCGGTGCGGTAATCGAGACGTCCCCGGGTGTTGCGATCGCCCACGCCCCAGGTGCGCAGCCAGTCGCCGGGCAGGCGGAAGCGGTAGGCATAGCCGAAGGCCGGCTTCTGCTCGTCTGGCGACAGCAGCACGCGGCGCGCGCAGGTGTTCCAGTAGTGGCCACGCAGGATGGCCAGCCGCAGGCCGGGGTACAGAGCGGCGCAGAGCTTGGCTCGGTCGAGGTTCGAGCCCGCGCCTTCGGACTCGCTAAAGCTGGCGATCGGCTTGGCGCCGAGCATCATCAGCGCGTTGGAGCAGATCGTGATGGGGTCAGTCATGGTGCGCGGCCCTCAAAAAAAGCCGGGCGCACTCGGCGCCCGGATGGTGTCCCTGTTGCTATCCGGGTTGAAAACCTGGATCAGTTGCCGTCGATGAAGTGTCCCTTCAGGGCGATGCTGCCGGCGGCGGTCGCGCCCGCAGTCAGCGTTGCGGCCACGTCGTAGTACAGGCCGGGGTCAGCAGCCAGACCCAGCACGCGCCACAGCGGCCATTCCAGCTTGTCCGGGGTGACGGTGCCCGACTCGATCAGGACGTTCGTGCCGTTCTGCGCGGTGGCCAGGTCAGCGGCCGAGGCGAACAGATCGGCATCCACGACTGCGCCGGCATTGCGGGTCGGCAGGTCGTACAGGCCGATATCGGCTGCGGCGCCGGTGATCGCGGTGCAGGACAGCAGGAGCGCGCTCACGCGCCAGCTGGAATGCACCGAGAACAGGCGCAGCACGCTGGCCGCGCTGTCGCCGTTGGCCACGGCGATCACGCCGATGGATTCCTTGACGCGGCCGGTGGCCAGCTTGGTCGGCGCGGCATTGCTGTTGAGCTGGGAGGGCACGCCATCGCGCTGGGCGAGTGCGGCGGAGAGCTTGTTGACGACTGCCATGGTGGCTACCTCGTATGCGAATGGGTTGGGTGGAGCAGCGGCCGAAGCCGCTGCGCCGGATGGATCAGGCTTCCTGGCAGGCGATCTCGACGACCTTCACTTCCTCGGAGCGCACCGCACCGATGGCCTGCTTGCCGTACACGCGGGTGTTGAAGCCCTTGCCCGGGTCCTTGCCGACTTCGGTGGTGGTGTCCTTGCCGATGCCGAGGGTGATGCCGGACTTGGCCCACGCCAGGCCGTAGCGAGTGGTACCGACCTTGTCCAGGCGCTCGGTCGGGATCCAGTTGAAGCCCATCCACTTACCCTTCAGCGAGCCGTTCTGCAGCATCTGCACGGCCAGGAAGTCGGCAGACGTCAGGGTGGTGTCGCTCAGGACGTCCTGCAGCATCTGAGCGGTATAGGCCATGTACAGCTCTTCGCCGTTCTCTTCGTCCGCCTCGTTGCGGCGGAACATGCCCTTCGCCTGGATGATCTTGGCCTTGGTCAGGCCGGCGCCGCCTACTGCGATCTTCTGCGTGGCCGGCAGGATGATGTTGCCGGCGGTTGCGCGCGAGTTGCCGCGGGCAGCGGCAATGATCACGTCGTCCTTGGAGCGGTTGAAGGCCGACACCATGGCCTTGACATAGTCGCTGGTCGGGTCGACCAGCATGCGGACCTTGTCCAGGTCGTCGATCATGTCGCCGTCTTCCCAGTCGTACAGGTCGACGAAACGGGTACCGTGCTGCTGGTCGTTGATCGGGGTGTCGCCGTGACGCACCAGGCGGCGCTGTGCGGTGCGCTGGCCGAGGAAGTTGATGGACTTGGACATGCCGACGATGCCCGACTCGATGGTCACACAGGACTCGAGGCGGGACGGCATCTGCTGGGCCACGTGGCGGAAGTTGTCCGCGAACTGCTGCACGAAGGCTTCGGTAATCTGCTGGCTCATATAGGGCTCCGAAGGGTTTGAAGGGGGCTCGTGCCTGCCCGGGTGTCCCTTGCGGGGCCGTGCGGTTCGCGTGGCAACGTCGCGGGCTTTCGCGGGTATCCGGGTGCCACCCCGGGCCGATGGCTGGCAGGATGGCCGTGCGGCCCATTCGGAATCCCGACTATTTGCATGGGCACAAAAAAGCCCCGCGCTGGGCGGGGCTCTTGCGGGACGTGTTGCGATCAGCGAACGGCTGATGCGCCGAGCTGGCGCTGCTGGGTGCCGTAGCGCTTCTGATACATGTCGCTCACCTGCCGCACGACGCTGGCGTGCTGCGGATGGCTCTTGTCCATGTAGGCCGGGTTGGCCTTCAGGGCATCCACCTGATCCTGCCAGTCAGCTGCAGCCACCGGGTCCGAACTGATCGGCTTGTCCTCGCCCATTTCCTTCCCGATGCTGGCCATCAGCGCCAGGAAGTCGGGATCGTTGCCGAACTTCTGCATCACGTTGTCGTAGTTGCCCGGCTGGCCGGCAGGAGCTGCAAAGCCCTGGGCGGCACGGGCGGCGCTCGCCAGGCCCGCCTTCATGGCTGCGTCGTCCTTCCACACTGCCGACAGGGTCTGTCGGGCCTCATCGGCGCCCAGCTGCAGGTTGGCCTCGAACAACTGCGGTGCCATCTGCAGGTACTCGCCGACGAAGAAATTCATCTGCTCGTTGCTGATGCCGGCGGCGTGGGCCTTCGTGGCCAGGGCCTTGTACATCGGGTCGGCCATGAACTCCTGCAGGTCGACGCCTTCGACCAGCGGCTTGCCCTCGGAGTCGGTCGGCACGGTCAGCTGGTAGCTGTCGGGGTTCTCCGGCACTGTGCCGGTGGCGCCGCTGCCCAGCTTCGCCTCGAGTGCCTTGTAACCCTCACCCAGCTTGCGGGCCGACGCCTGGAAGTCGATTTCGTCCTTGCCGTCGACCTTTACACGGTACTTCTCCGGCAGCCACGCGGCTTCCTCTCCCGCGCCTTGTTGGAGTAGCGAGGCAGCGTCTCCCGCGCCCGCCGCGCCGGCAGCTGCTGCTGCGGCATCGGTACCGCCTGCGCCCGCGGCCGAGGTGTCTTCATGGTTGCTGCTCATGTTCATCGGGTTCTGCTCCGTTCGCTCGGTTGATCTGATTGAGGATGAAGGTGGGGACCGACAGCGCCCCCGCGTTGAAATCCGTCTGTCGCTGGCCGTCCAGACCGCCGCGGACCCAGGGGTTACCGCCAAAGCGCCGCACCAGGTCCTCGAGGATCAGTGCCCCCTCGGCGTGGTTCTCGAACACCCTGGCGTACATTTCCGGCGTCACTCGTTCGCGCTGGTCGGTCATGCGGCGGCCTGCTGGCCAACGGCCTGCTGTGCTGCGCCCATGGCCACCTGTTCAACGGCCGCTGCCTGCCGCTGCTCGTCCGCTGCCTGCTGCTTGGCCTGTTGGACTTCCAGCACTTCGTCCTGGCTGTGCAGCACCTCCGGTGGAACGCCCAACCCCTCGGCGGTGATGCGGACGGCTGCGGCTGTATCCAGCTGATCGAACACGCTGGAATCGCCAGTGGCTTGTGCCAGCGCACCCATGTTCAGCACCAGGCGCTCGATCGCGGTCACTTCCTCGAGGCGCTGCGCGCGGGCCAGCGGCGAGACGTACTTCACCGTGTACTCGCGGTCTGCCAGGGACTCCGGCGGTTGACCCAGCACGCCGGCGCGGGCGGCGATGCCGAAGCAGCGGGTAACCATGGGGCGCAGGTACTCAGCCTGCAGGCGGCCATAGATCGGGCCCAGCAGCTGGCGGATCAGCTCCACCCGCACGTGCACCTCGGTGGCCGTCATGGCTGGGCCGTCCTGCGGCTGCAGCTGGTCGGCCATGAAGATCTTGCGGATCGCCGCCTGCAGGTGGGTCACCATGTACTCGGCCAGCTGGAAGTCGCTTCCGGTCTTCAGCTCCTTCATCGAGTCGACCGAGTTGGCCACGATGACCTTGCGCGGGCCGACCTTGACCGTGCGCGGGTTCAGGACACCGTCGTCCTCGGCGATCCACATGCCGGCGATGGCGATATCCGCCGCGGCCAGCTGCATGGCCTTCAGTTCGTTGAGCATGCGCATGTCGGGCAGCGCGTCGAAGGCCGGGCCCACGCCGTATGCGCTGTTCGGCAGGCGCATCCAGCGCGGCACAACACAGGGGAACTCGTGGTAGCCCGACTCGCGCACCAGGTGCTTTGTGTTGGCCTCGACCACACAGGACGCGAAGGGCAGGTTCCTGGCCAGGCGCGCGCCGACCACGTGCATGGGCCGCGGCTCGATGCAGGTGATGAAGCTCACCAGTTCCAGCGGCTTGTCCTTGACCAGCTTCTGCAGCTGCTCGCTCAGGTTCTCGGCCCCGAACTGCGCGGCGGCAGCCTCGGCCGAAAGCCTGTGTTCCCGATAGATGGTGTCGACCAGGCCATCGGCGCGGGTGCTGGCCACGTAGCAGGTGGCGATCGGCCACTGCTGGAAGCTGAAACCACCGTCCGGCGCCTCGTCGATGTAGAGGACGAACCAGCCCGCGGCGACCGCGTCCAGGCACCCCTCGTAGCCTTCGGCGTCGAAGTTGGATTGATGGATGTTGGTCCAGACGGTGTCGGCAGCCTCGCCGAGCCATTCCTTCTCGTCGTCGGTGGCCTGCTCCACGTCCAGCTCGAACCAACGCGAGTTGGCCGGGGTCAGGCCCGACATGATCCCCGAGGCCAGGATGCGGCAGCCGTCGGTGCCGGTGCTGTCCAGGATCTCGCCGCGCTTGCGCATGCCCTGCTGGGCGTCCAGCTGCTGGCCATCGAAGCCATCGGCGCGCAGCGGGTACGTCATTTCGAAGCAGTGGCGCCACACCTGCTCATGGGGTTGCCGGCGCGACTTCAGCTCACCGAGGCGCTTGTGGATGCGGGCACCGGCGCTCATCAGGCACCGCCCAGGGTGGACTTGCCAACGGCGCTGGCCAGCAGCGAGCGGCCACCGCCGCCACCGGCCAGGCCCTGCGCCCCCAGCGTCAGCAGCGACGACTCGCGGCGGCGGCGGCGGCGCGATGCCAGCTCGAGGTTGGATTGGGTCGTGGCCTGCGCCTCAGCGGCGCGCTGTTCGGCCACGGGGTCGCGTTCGACGACCTTGGGTGCCTTGGGTTTCCCACACATGGGGTCAGCCTCCTGCAGAGCCCAGCAGACTTACGGCGAAGGAACTGCGCCGCTTCAGTCGCTGGTTGAGGGTGGATTCCGTGGACTGCGCTGCCAGGCGGCGGGCATCGGCCAGGGCGTTCGGCAGGACGTTCTTGGCGTCCTCTTGGGCCTTGCGGTCGGCCGCCTCCTGAGCGGCGATGCGCTGGCGCTCTTTCCGAAGGTCGCCGGTGGGATCGCCGATGGCCGTCTTGGTGATGCCGAGCGGATCCGCGTACTTGGCGTTCTTGCCGGTGAGCAGGCCGGCCGGGTCCATGATCTTGGCCTTGTTGCCGCACATGGCTCAGGCCTTCGGCTGCGGCTCGGGGACGACCCAGCCGTCGGGGGTCAGCACGGCCTGGCCGGCGGTGCGCGGCGCATTCACTTCCGCTTTCGGCAGTTCTGCGACCGGAATCGGGGGTTGTGCTGCCGCTTCGACCAGATCCACACCCAGCTCGCGCCAGCCACCCACGGCAGCCTCATCGAGCGACAGGCCACGGGTAGCGGCCCATTCCTCGATCGCTTCGACGGCCGCGCCAGCTTCCTCGGATGCGCCCAGGGCGATGACCTTGTCGCGCGTGGTGAGGAAGCCGGCGAAGTCGAACAGTGCGCCGGCGATGACCACGCACAGGTCGGCAGGCAGTGGGTCGGCTGGGGCAATCGGGTCAGTAGAGCCCAGCTCGGCACGGCGCTTGTCCTCGGCCTCGATGGCTGCCAGGACGCCCTTGCGGTTGTCGCCGGCCACCTCGAGGTCGCGCAGGGCAATCAGGTCGCCAGCCACCAGGCCGGGCAGCGCCTCGGTGATGACCGCAACGGTCTGCTTGGACAGGGTCAGGACGGCGGCCAGACGCTCGTCCGGCGGCGTGGTGCTGGTGGTGCCGGCTGCGGCGGCGCTGGTGTCGGCGGTTTCGCCGGGGACTTTCACGGTCAGTTCGGGCGCGGGCATGTGCTGCTCCTGTGGGCTGCATGGGTGGCGAACAGCCCGGAGTGTTCGCCACCCACCCATGCGGATTCCCGACTATTTCCCCATGCGGGGCAGTTGCTCGATGGGGCGATCAGTCAGGCCCAGCCACAACGCCACCAGCCGCTCGCCGTCTGCGAACTTCGGTTCCGCGCCCTGCTTCCACCCCAGGATGGTCGACTGCGGCACGCCGATGGCTGACGACACGGCCAGCACCGGCACGCCCTTCCGGCTCAGGTCGGTGAGGACCTGGAACCAGTCGACGCGATCAGGGTCTGTCGCCAGCCGCCGCATGCTCAGGCCGCCGCGTCGTCGCAAACGCGCGCGCGCACGCGAGGCGCAGCAGGGGCAGTTTCCCCCTCCCCTCCCAGCAGATGGCTTCCGAGCTGGGTGTTCTCGTGCCACAGACCGATGAGCAGAGCATCGGCTCGGCCGTTGTCCTTCTTCCTGCTCATGGTCTTGGCTGCCGCTGGGAATCGGGCACAGGCCAAGAGGCGGCCAGCGTCCTTGGGTTGCTTCAGGAGGCCGAAGGTTCGCTTCCACACAGCCGGGATCGCCCGAGTGGTCGGGATGCCCAGCACCTCGAGGATGGCCTGCAGCTTCCCCGTGCCCTGGCCGAAGCGGAATGCGCTGGTGCCGCCGTCACCGGGGCGTGCGCCCACCTTCTCGATGCAGGCGGACACGTAGGCCCCAGGGTGGTTGGCGCGCTGTTCGCGGATGAACACCGTCACCGCGCGGGCGTCGATCTCGCCCCAGCCGTCCACGTCCATGGTGGGCATGTCCAGCACCGGGCCGGGCTCGCCGTCGATCAAGGTGGCGATCGCGCCGGACAGGCCGGGGTCGATGCCGAAGGTCAGTCGCATGGTCACAGGTGTCCCCTTTTCATCAGCAGCAGCACGTTGCGGATCGTCACGTTCAGTGCGTCCAGTTCGTTCATCTTCATCACCAGCCACATGTGCTTTTCCCCGTGCCAGCCATTGAAACTGCCGCGGTGGCAATCGGTGCACAGCGCCACGGTCGTGAAGTGGTCGCCCTGCTGCATGTGGTGGGCCTCGCTCGGCCCCGGCCTGCCGCACACGCTGCAGGGGCAGAGCTTCACGAGGCGGACGTGGTCCTCTTCCTGCCGGGTGAAAGCCTTGGCGTTCTTCGTCCTCATGCCACCGCCTGCTCGGCCAGGCGCTGGTCGCGGCGCGGCGCCACGTCCCGCAGCAGCACGTCGTTCTCCACGGCCCAGCTCTGCGCGAAGGTGATCAGGTCGGCCATGTCAGCCACCGTCATGCGCCGGGTCTGGATCGACAGGTTGACGATGCTGGCGCCGTCCAGGGACGGGACAACGTCGCCCTGCTGCCGGTTGGACTCCCGCGCCCAGGCATCGACGAGCAGCCGCTTCCAGCCCTCGTCGTCGATGTAGCGGCCGGCCCATTTCTTCCTCTTGGCGAGCTCGCCACAGATGGCGTGGAACATGGCGTTTTGCTCGAGGCTGCGGCACGGCTTGTGTTCCTCGACCGTGACGCGGACGGCGCGCCCTACCTGCAGGTACTCGCAGGCGAACAGCCACGCGGCTTTCATCGCGTCCCTGGCGTTCTCGATCCGCAGGATGAAGGTGTTGTTCTTCACGCTCAGTCCTCCTGTTGGCGGGCAGCGGCAACGCCGGCAAAGCCGCGTTTCTGCCTGGGTGCGGTGCCGGCGGCGGGTGCGCTGGCGCTGGTCTGCTTGGGCTGCCAGTACTCAGGCAGCGGCGAGAACCGGAAGTACTCGGGCTGGTACAGCTGCCGGACCACGCCGGGCGCACCGTTGCGCTGGATGGCCACGATCAGCTCGGCGGTGCCCGCCCAGGAGCTGCCAGGGTTATAGATCTCGTCGCGGTAAATGAAGATCACCGCGTCCGCGTCCTGTTCGATTGAGCCCGAATCGCGCAGATCGGCGACGATTGGCCGCTTGTCCGTCCGCTTTTCCAGCTCGCGGTTGAGCTGGCTCAGCAGCAGGAACGGCACCCCAAGCTCGCTGGCTGTGAGCTTCAGCGTCCGGGTGATATCGCCGATGCCGGCCGCGCGGTTGTCGCCCTTCACTTCCATGAGCTGCAGGTAATCGATGACCACCAGGCCCAGCGGATCACGCGCGTGCATGCGGCGGATCTGCGCGCACACGTGTTCGACCCTGGCACGCTTCGGGCGGCTCACGAAGATGGGAGCCTGCGACAGCCTGCGGGTCGCCTCGGATGCGTTGGCCCAATCGACGTCGTCCAGCTTGCCCGTGCGGATCCGGGTGCCGTTGATGCCTGCCTGGTTGGCCAGCATGCGATCACCCAGCTCTTCGGGCTGCATTTCGAAGGTGAACACCGCTACCGGCTTACGCAGGCGCAGCGCCACATGCTCGGCGACATTGATTGCCTTGGTGGTCTTGCCCATCTTGGGGCGTGCGGCCAGGACGTACAGGCCACCGGGCTGCAGGCCTCCAAGCAGCTCGTCCAGGTCGTGGTCGCCGGTGGTCAGGCCACTGATGCCGCCCTCGTTGTTCGCCCTCTCGCCCAGCCGGTGGAAGACACGCTCCATCACCGGCGCCACCGATTCCAGGTCGCAGGGTTCGCTGTCCAGCAGGCCACCGATGCGGGTCTGCGCGGAGCCAATCAGGTCCAGAGCGCTGCGACCTTCCGGGCTGTACGCGGCGTCGATCAGCTCCTGCCCTGCATCGATCAGGGCGCGGCGCTTGGCCGTCTCGGCCACGATCTCCGCATATCCACGGATGTTGGCCGTCGACGGCGTGGTGGCCGACAGCTCGATCAGGTAGGCGCCGTCGCTAACCAGCTCCAGCTTGCCGCGCGATTCGAACCACTCGCCGATGGTGACCGGGTCGGCCTCGCGGCCCTTCTTCAGCACGTCCTCGATGGCCTGCCAGATCAGCTGGTGATCGCGGCGGTAGAACTGCTGCGCGGTCAGCACGTCCTGCACGTCCATCCAGGCCTGCGGCCGCAGCATCAGCCCGCCCAGCACCGCCTGCTCGGCCTCGATCGCCTGCGGCAGCATGCGCAGCCCTTCGTCGCGGTAGTAGTCCGGCAGCGCGTTCACTGGGCCACCTCGGACAGCGCACGGTCGGCCAGCTTGGCGATCACCGTTTCGCGCAGCAGGTACTCGAAGTCCGGCTTCCAATTCTCGTGACCAGGACCACCGGGCAGCCGGCCAGCATGGAAGTCATCGGCCGCTGCCGTCTCGAAGTAGGCCTTCCAGAAATCGGGGGTAACCCGCTCGCTGCCGAACAGCTGCATGCACAGCTGGCGCACGGTCGGCAGCGCCTTTTCCACGGCCTTGATGCGCGGTTTGTTCAGCACGGTGCACGCCGGCAGCTCGCCATGCGGCTTGGCCATGATCGCGTTGTATGCGTCCTTGGCCTCGTTGGCGATCACGGTGATTCGGATCTGCTTGCGGTCCTGCTGCTCGGTCTTCTCACCCTGCCCTGCGCTGCCACCGTCCAGGGTCAGCGTCGAAGACGCGGACGAATCCGAGCGAAGCGAGGATTGTTCTTTCTCCTTTCCCTTCCCTTCCCTTCCATTCCCTTCCGGGGGTGAGGACTCGTCGAGGCCTCGTCGATCATCTTCAGAATAGGCCGGATGTTTGAAGGTGGGACGGTCGATTTTCTGATGCTTCTTCCATCCAGTGACGTGCAGATAGTCCTTGTCGCCCTTGGTATAGAAGGCGATCAGGGAATTCGACGAAAGCTCGTCGAGCATTCGCTGCACGTCCGACGAGGAAATATCGTCAGCGGGGAAGATTTCGGCCTTTACGGTCTTCGCACTGGCAACGTGGTTGCCGGCGTCGTCGCAGAAATTCCACAGGCCGATGAACAGCAGTCGAGCCATCGGCGAGCATTCCATCACCTGCTCGCTGGACCAAAACTCAGGCTTCACGGTACGGATTCGGGCCATCACGCACCCCGCAGCATGTGCAGGTACGCGGCGGTGTGCCACAACACGCGTACAGCCAGCAGCGCCTTTTCAGTGGCGTCCATCAGGCGGACCTCAGCATCCCCGCCAGGCGCGCAATCTCCGAGCGCGGGTCGGGCTGTTCCAGGGCCGCCTGCAGATCCATGTACTGGCGGATGAGATTCGAGCCGGTGGCAGCGCACAGCGACAGCACCAGGCGGGCCGGGATCGGCCGTTCACCGGTGCGCATGCGCGACACGTAGCTCTCCGACTTGCCAATGGCCGCGGCGATCATCGCCAGCTTGTGGCCACCGGCCTGCATCGATACCGCCAGGGCCTGAGCGGCCGATTCGATCTGGCGGAGCAGCTTCTGAGGGGCATCCTTCGGCGCGCTGTGCACACCGAATACAAGGCGGAGGTTGTCCTGTTGCTTGCCAATGCTTTCCATGATTTGCCTTTATTTGCCAAGGGTTTGCGGGCGAAAAAGAAGGCCTCTCAAATGGAAGCCTTGAATGCCCAGGTCAGTTCGTAAGCCGCGATCCAACGTCGTGGATCTGAAATTCCAGTGGATCAGCGGGAAGTGCTTCGCCCTGATCCGTCAGGGTCGAAGGGTCGATGTGCGCCCATACCCCCGTAGGCGCCGTGAGCCACCGCTGCCCGGCACAGGCACCGTGGTGCCCTTCCCCGCCAAGGCGCGGTGAGGTGGTCACGTCAGCCTGCAGTCGCCGGCCGGGCGCCGGTGGCGTAGAGGTGGTGGAGCTGCACAGCGGCCATGCCGCCCGGCTCCTTCGTCCGGCCCTGCTTGAGGTCGCTGACGGTCTGCGGCGACTTGCCGATGGCCCGGCCGATCTCGGTAAGGGACCAGCCGCGCTCTTCGAGCGCCTTGATTCGGTCTGCCCAGGTGATTTCCATGTGCCGTTTCCTGTTGGGTGGCACCAGCCTATGGGATGCCATAGGTCGCTGTCAACGGCATCCCATAATGGTTTTCCGTAATGCTCACCTCCATGAACACCGTAGGTGACCGGATCAAGGAAGCACGGAAGGCTCGGGGCATGTCTCGCCCCCAGCTGGCCGAGGCTGCGCGCGTGAAATACCCCACCCTCGCCGGCATTGAGAACAACGACCAGGCAGGGACAACGCAGCTACCGCAGATCGCGGAGGCGCTTGGGGTATCCCCGAAGTGGTTGCAAACCGGCCGGGGGCCCATGGAAGGAACTGCAGCAAGCAACGACGACAGCGACTGGGCGGATATCAGCGGATACGCCCAGGCCATCGGCCTTGGCGGCGGCCCTGAGGCTCAGGAGTACGCCGAAACCCACAAGCTGAAATTCAGGGCCGAATCACTGGCCCGCAAGCGCCTGCGCCCCAACGCCCTCGCAGTGATGTACGGCAAGGGCGACAGCATGGAACCGCGCATCCACAGCGGTGACGCCATCCTGTTCGACACCAGCGACACCATTCCTCGCGACGGCCAGATGTACGTGATCATGGTCGATGGCGGTGGTGCTGCGAAGGAGTACCACGTGAAGCGCTGCGAGGTGATCGACGACCTGGTGTTCTTCAAGGCCGACAACCCCCGGGGCGATCACAACTGGCGGAAGCCGAAGCGGCTGGACAGCCCCCGGCACCCGATCCAGATCGTCGGCCGGGTGCGCTGGATCGGAAGTTGGGAGGGGTGATGAAGGGGATTTCAGCGGCTATCGTGTGCTTGCTTCTACTGGCGTCGAGCCCTGCACAGGCGCTCGACGTCAACAACTACCGCAAGTTCAGAGAGAAAGCAGAAGGCTCGCCAGATCGATCGGAGCGTGACCTATACAAAATGGTCCTTGACTCCTATTTCCAAGGAATCTCAGAGGTCTACGTGATTCAGAGGGACATGGATACTGGCAAGGTAAACGTCCGGGAACCCTTCAGCTTCTGTCCGCCCAAAAAGGTCAAAATCACGATCGATTTGATCCGCACGGCCACTGACAGCGAGATCAAAGAGAACGCAGAGACGCATGCCAAGGTGTCGAAGAATTGGGAGTCGATGAACGTCGCCATCTTCACCACCATTGGGATGAGCCGCATGTTCCCCTGCTCGGCCAGCGGAACCACTGGCGCACGCTGATGGCCAGCATCCGGACTGTTCTCATGCTGATCACCTGGGCGATAGCATTCGCCTGGGGATTCGGCTGGATCACCTGGCCCTGGCTGGCGGCCTGCTTCCTGATGGGCTGGGCGCGAGGGGTACTGTTCGCCGGGGAGCGCATCCCCCAGGGTGACTTCCAGCAGCAGTCAGATCCCGAATTTCGACAGTCCTCCCGGCTGGTCTGGATGAGCACCCTGCTCACAATCCTTCCCATCGCCATATGGGGCGGCATTGGCAAGGGCCTGTCCCTGCTGATCCACTGAAAACGCTGGCGGCCGTTGAGCCGCCATTTTTTTTGCGTCAGATCTATGGGATCCCATTGACACAAGTCTATGGAATGCCATAGATTGACCCCGTCGGCCCATCCGGGCCATCTGAAACGGGGTCCGAAATGTTCGAGAACCTGCCACGCAGCACCACCCGGCTTGGCTATGCCACCGTCCGCGACCACCAGCGCTGCTGCGAGCTGTCCCGCGAGGAACGGGGCCTTCCGCTGCACCCGGCCAATGACTTCATCGCCTGCCCGGACTGTGACGGCACCGGCGAACACGTCCGCAACGACAGCGCCAGCGGCGATCCGCAGTGCGAGTACGGCGTGGCCTGCGGCCGCTGCGGCGGCGAAGGCGAGATTGCCGACGGCCTGATCGACCCGCTGCTGCTGGTGGCGAAGTACCGCAAGGGCCGCTTCGGCTGGGCGATGAGCGAGCGCCGGGCGGCTGGCCGCCGGCACTCCTACAGCCTGTACCGGATGCGCGCCATGCGCCCCTGCAGCGGTCTGGCTGCGGTCGACATGCTGGCCCGGGCACAGATGTGCGCCAACGACATGGCCCGCGCACTGCAGCAGGTGGCGGCATGAGCGGCTACGAGATCAAGGTTTCGATCACCCCGCTTTGCCCCTGCTGCGGCAAGGAAAGCCAGTCGAGCGGCTTTGTGGCCGAGAGCCGCGCACCGCAGGGCGTGTTTGATCGCGACAACCCGTACGAACGTACAGACCAGCGTGTGTTCTTCTCGCCCTGCCCTGAGTGCTTCGTCTTTCGAGGGTACGTGGTCGAGCTGATCGATGCGGCCCAGGCCGTCGAGAACAGCTGCGTGCGACATGACGCCAACGATGCAGATCTGTTCCGCCGTCTGGATGCGGCAATCGCCCGCGTCAAAGGCGGTGCCGCATGACCGCCGCCGACCGAGCCCTGCACCTCCAGGCGCTGAAGCTGGCTTCGGGCTACCTGCTGGCCTTCTGCCTCGGCGTGGTCTTCACCGTGACGGTACAGGCGGTGCTGTCGTGAGCCGGGTCGACGTACTGGCGGTGATGGACGAGCTGATTGATTTCGAGGAAAGGCACGCGGAGTACGAGCCACGGCAGAACCATGAAGCGCGCGAAGCCCGCGCGGCAGTAGCCGAAGTCTTCGCAGCCGCCCACGCCTCCCTCGCAGCCCGCGACTTGGCCGACCAAATGGCCGCCGACGACCGCCTGCGTGCCGCTCTGGCGGCCTGCGAATCGGGGGCCACATGCGTTTTCTGACCGCCATCGGCTGCCGCAGCTGGCGCGATTTCGCCGCCTGCCTCGCCTGCTACGCCATCACCGCCGCGCTCGCAGCCGCCATGTGCTGGCCGCTGGCGTGGTCCTGGTCCTGACTTCCCGCCGGCGCGGCCGGCCTTCCTGAGAGGCACCACCGATGTTCGAACTGATCGACGCGACCGCCAAGGTCTCCAACTACAACCCCCGCGCCGAGAAGCATGGCGGCGAAAACAAGATGGCCGGCGACCTGAAGCTGCTCGCTACCACCGGCAGCAGTGTGCTGGATTTCTTCAGCAAGGATCTGCGCAAGGCCCTGTACCGCAAGCCAGGCCAGGGTGAGCAGCAGGACCTGATCGAAGGCGCCGACGGGCTCACCGCCGTGAAGTTCCCGAGGCTGGGCGCCCTGCCCTGGGACGAGGAATACCCGGGCTATGAACTGGTGATCGCCGGCGGCCTGGGCCTCACCGAGCCGATGGTGCTGTCCGGCGTGACGCTGAAGAACTTCAAGTTCGAAGCGCTCGACGGCGGCAGCCTGCAGGTCACCGTAAGCGCCCTGTTCCACCCGACCACCGAGCAGGCCGGCGCCCTGTGCGCGCTGATCCAGGAAGACGTGCAGATCACCCTGATCCCGCCGACCAAGCAGGCCAAGGGCAGCAAGCCGCAGCAGGAAGACCTGGCCGCGTAACGCATTCCCCCGCCCTCACGGGCCCCGCGCCGGCCGGGATTCCACGACGCCGGCATTCATCCCAAGAGACCAAGGACAGACCAATGAAGATCAAGATCACCATCGGCGGCAACGACCGCACCGCAATCATCCTGCCCAGCGAATGCGCCGGGCTGGCCGCTGAACTGATGGCGCGCGCAGTCATCTTTGAACGCGACGGCTACCACAGCACAAGCGGTTGGAAGCGGACCGAAGAAGGGGTCCGTATCGAATACACCGAAGGCGGCGAGCTGGAACCGACCCATCCCCTGGTCGAGAAGGCACAGAAGGAAGCGTCCGAGAAAAACAGCCAGTGGTACGCGGAGTACACGAAGAACCAGAAGCTCACAAAGGAACTGGACGAGCTGAAGGCCCAGCTGGCCGGCATCCAGTCAGTGACCAGCTGCAAGGTAACCCCCGTCCTGAACGACGCCGAGGCCGCCAGCGAAGAATCCACCGCCGCGGCCGCCGAGGAAATTCTGTTCTGACCCCGCAGGGAAGCACCCGCCAGCCCGGCGGCGGCTCCGAGAGCCGGGCACCTCATTTCATGTCGAGAAAATGCCCATGAATCAGATCGTCACCACCGAAGCCAGCGAGCAGCCTGGCACCGGCCTTGCCGTGGCGCTGCAGCAGGCAATGATGCTGCCCGACCAGGGCGTGGAGCGCCTGCAGAAGCTGTGGGAAATGCAGAAGGACATGCAGGACCGCGACGCGGCCCGTGCCTACGCAGACGCCATGAAGGCCTGCCAGAAGGAAATGCCGGCGATCCAAAAGCGCGGCAAGAACAAGCAGACCAACAGCCGGTATGCGCTGCTCGAGGATATCAACCGGCTGATCACCCCGATCTACACCCGCCACGGCTTCTCCCTGTCGTTCGGCACCGACCGCTCGGAACTGGCCGACCACGTGGGGATCGTCTGCGACGTGATGCACGACGGTGGGTATTCGAAGACCTACACCTACGACGCCCCGATCGACAACGTCGGCATCAAGGGCGAGAAGAACAAGACCACCACGCACGGGCGCGGCTCGGCCATCAGCTACGGCCGGCGCTACCTGGTGATGATGATCTTCAACCTGACGATCGGCGACGACGACGACGGCAACGCTGCCGGCGAGAACGAGCAGCAGCGGATCGCGCGCGAAACCGCCCAAGAGTGGGTGACGCTGGCCAACGGCCTGACCACCTATGAGGACTACACGAACCGCAAGGCTGAGGTGTTGCGAGCCTATGGTGGCAAGCCGGCCAACTTGCCGCCGGAAGTGCGCGAGGCATTCAACCGCGCCGCCGCAGCGACCAAGCCGAAGGACTGACCCATGGCGCAGATCCTGACCTTCGAACAGCGATCGCCGGAATGGTACGCCGCCCGCCGCGGCGTGCCGACCGCCAGCGAGTTCGGCAGCATCATCACCCCCAAGAAGGGCGAGTACGCGGCTGCCGCTGACACCTACATCAACCAGCTGATCGACGAGGTTGTGCGCCCGGACGCCGGCCAGTCCTTCACCGGCAACCGGCACACAGAGCGCGGGGAATTCCTCGAGGACGACGCCCGCGAGCTGTACGCCTTCGAGCGCGAGGTGGTGCCGCAGCAGGTCGGGTTCATCCTCAACGATGCCGGCACCCTCGGCTGCAGCCCGGACAGCTTGATCCAGCTGGACGGCGGGCTGGAAATCAAATGCCCGGACGGCCCCACCCACGTGAAGTGGCTGCGCGCCGGCGGCGTGCCGGACGAACACAAGCCCCAGGTGCACGGCGGCCTGATCATCACCGAACGCGAGTGGTGGGATTTCATGTCGTACTGCCCCGGCTACGACGCCCTGATCGTGCGCGTCTACCGCGACGGCTTCACCGAGAAGCTGCAGGGCCACCTCGACCGCTTCCTGCGCGAGTACCACGCAGCGCGCCAGGCCTTCGGCCTGAAGGTGGCGGCATGAGGGGCCTCAACTACGACTATCCCCACGTCGGCACGAAGCGCGGCGGCAACAACCGCGCACGCCAGTTCGACCACGTGATCGACGGCAAGCGCGTCACGACCATGGAAGTGGCCGAGGCGCTGGGCCTGTCCAAGAAGATGGCCGCCGCGCGGCTGAAGCTGGGCCCGTTCCCGCTCACCTGGGAAGGCCTGCGCGGAGATCCGCCGGCATGAAGACCTGCACGAAGTGCGCGGCCCGGCTGCCGCTGCGGTTCTTCCCCCTGATCAACGGCAAGGCCACCGCCGCGTGCGCGCCCTGCCGGAACACCGAGCGCCGCCTGCACGACCCGCTGCGCCCCCTGCGCCGCGACCCGCTGCAGGTGCGCCTGAACAACCTGACCAACCTGTGGCACGGGCCAGTGCGCCGCGTGCCGCTTCGGAGCCACGCATGAGCGCTGTTCGACGTCCCTGCCCAGTCTGCAACTGCGAGGCAAAGCTGGTCACCGGCCGCGAGGTCTACCCGCACCGGCCGGACCTTTACGGAAAGAAGTTTTGGGCATGCCTGCCGCATGGCGCGTGGGTTGGGTGCCACCCAGGCAGCGAGCGACGCATGGGGCGCCTTGCGACCGCGGAGACCAGGCGCCTGAAGATGGCCGCACATGCCGCGTTCGACCCCCTCTGGAAGACCGGGCGCATGAAGCGCACCAAGGCGTATGCCTGGCTGCGGGAACAGACCGGCCTGTCCGAGCGGGATTGCCACATGGGTTGGATGAGCGACGACAACCTGCGCCGCGTGATCGAAATCTGCGAAGGAGCCACGGCATGACCCACCACCGCTACGACCGCCGGCTGCCGAAGCGCACCGAGGGCTTCGCCTGGGGCCGGTCCATCGACAAGGTGCTGGGCGGCCACGTCCTCACCTACCGCCTGTTCCGCCGCGACCTGTCCGGAAAGCTGCACATCGAGACGCGGACGTTCCAGCTCAACGACCACCGCCGGCACATCGCGCTGCAGCTGCTGATCGCACGCCGCCAGCTGCGCGAACGCGTCGAGGCCATCGGCTATGCCCTGATCGAGGCCGAACAGGCCTCCCAACTGCAGGAGGTTGCATGAACACCGACAACAAGACCCTGGCTGTCGATGTGCTGGCGGTGATGGACGAGCTAATTGACTTCGAGGAGAGGCATGCGGAGTACGAGCCACGGCAGAACCACAAAGCGCGAGAAGCCCGCACCGCATTCGCCGAGCTGATCCAGATCGCGACGGAGTTCAGCGACTACGTGGCAGTAGACCATAACGATACGTCGCTGATGGACCGATCAGATATGTGGGATCGGCTTGGTTTTGCCGTATCCCGCGTCAAAGGAGAATCAGCATGAGCAACAACAACAAGACCCTGGCGGACGTGCAGCCCGGTGGGATGGTGAGGCTGGGGGATCAGCGTTCCGACCTAGTTCCGGGCATCGTGCGCTGTGCGAAATGCTCTTTCCAACTTCACCGCACGAACCTGTATCTGCAAAGCGGGGCTGTCGGTGCTGGTGACAGCAAGACGGAGCCGTGCCCGAATGGCTGCGGCCCGCTCTGGCCCGTAACGTGGGAAACGTGGGCGCGCGAAGGCTGGGCCGAGGCCGAACGACTGCACCTGGAGAATGCCGCCCTCTCCGCCCAGCCCTCCCCGGGTGGTCAGGGGGATGCGCCGTTGCGAGTGTTTTCGGCGGGTCGGTGGACATATGACGGCACCGGGCAGTCATTCAGCCACGAGGACATGGATGCAGCCGCCTTTGTGGTCTACCGCGACGCCGCCGTCGCCGCCCGCCAGCCGGTGGGGGCGCAGCGTGCAGCGCTGTGGGTTCAGTTCGCCGAGAACGGAAACATCAGGTTCTGGACCAGGGACCAGGATCGCGCACTGGAAGAGTCGTTCCTGCACGCCCGCCCGCTGACGGCCTTCTACGCGTCACCGCAGCAGCCCGCGCAGGCCGTGGACCTTTCGATGTTGATTGCAAAGATCGATCAGGCATTGGGCTACCTGTCGACCGCGCTGGACGATCTGGATTCCAGCCCCGACCGCAGGCCGAGCGTCATGGTCGACGAAGCGATGGGATGCCTGCGCCAGGCTCTCACCGGGGTGCCCAATGGCTGACCAGCTGCTCACCGCTGCAATGGTCCACGTGTTCGCCCTGGCCGGGTTCCTGGCCGGCATCGCCACCCTGTGGGCGATCAGCCGCGCATGCCGCGCCGCGCGCGCAGGGCTGCGCTGGTGCTGGCGGAGGTGCGCACATGGGTGACCAACTCTTCCCCCGCGAACCGCGCCGCATGAAGCAGCCGGCCAAGGACGTGCTGCGCGAGCAGCTGGTGGTCGCGGCGAACCGAATCATCGAGCAGGCGGAGGAAATCCAGCGCCTGCGCGAGGCAGCAACCCAGGCCACCGAGAAGCTCCGCGCTGCGCTGGCCACGAACTGAAGGAGGACAACATGGCCGACAGCCCCTACCTGTCCCGTGACGATATCAAGGCGCTTTGCCGCACACCGCGGCGGAAGGGCCAGGCCGAGTTTCTGCGCAACAACGGGATCCGGCACTATCTGGACGCCCACGGGTGGCCAGTGGTGCTGTGGTCCGCGATCGAGGGCAAGCCGGAGCCGAAGACGCCGCCGGCGACCGATTGGAAACCGAACAAGGCCGCATGATGGGAAGGAAGCCGACAAAGCCCGGGGCGATCCCCCGGTTCCGCAAGCGCAAGCAGAAATCCGGCGTGGTGCACTACTACTACGACCACGGCGGCAAGCCGCGCAAGGAAACTGCGCTGGGCAGCGACTACGGCCTGGCCATCCAGAAATGGGCCGAGTTCGAGCGCGCGGCGGTGATCCCTCCCGACGCGAAGCTGACGTTCCGGCAGGCCGCCGAGCGCTACCGCGTCGAAGTGATCCCGACGAAGTCCGAGGGTACACAGCGGAACAACAACCGCGAGCTCGACTCGCTGATCCAGTTCTTCGACGACCCGCCGGGTCCGCTCGACGCGATCCGCCCGACGCACGTTTTCAACTACCTGCAGTGGCGCCGCAGTGCGCCGGTGGCTGCGAACCGTGAGAAGTCGCTGCTCTCCCACCTGTGGAACTGGTGCCGGCAGAAGGGCTACACAGACCTACCGAACCCATGCGCGGGCGTGAACCGATTCCGGGAGGACGGCCGCGACGTGTACGTGGAGGACGACATTCTGCAGCGGGTGTACGACGCCGCCGACCAGGTGCTGAAAGATGCGATGGACCTTGCCTACCTCACCGGCCAGCGGCCGACCGACATGCGCGAGCTGGACCGCCGCAACATCAAGGACGGGACGCTGGTGCTGCGCCAGGGCAAGACCAAGACGCCGGTGCGCATCGCGATCACCGGCGAGCTGAAGGTGCTGATCGATCGCCTGCTGTCGGTGAAGCGCCCGGATGATGCACCTATCAGCACGCGTCTGCTGCTGGGCGAGGACTGGCTGCCGATCGGCAAGGACGCTCTGCGTTACCGTTTCGATAAGGCCCGCGAGCGCGCCGGCATCCCGAAGAAGGAATTCCAGTTCCGCGACCTGCGCGCAAAGGCAGGCACGGACAAGGCAGACTCGGCCGGCGACATTCGCCAGGCGCAGCAGCAGCTGGGCCACAAGTCGGTGACCACAACCGAGATCTATGTGCGGAAGCGCCGCGGTGCGCTGACCAGCCCGACGAAGTGAATTGCGGAGCGGCCGATATTTTGCGGAGCGGGGGGTAAGGGCTGAAACCCTTGGTGCATATGGTGGGCCGTGAAGGATTCGAACCTTCGACCAAAAGATTAAAAGTCTTCTGCTCTACCGACTGAGCTAACGGCCCATTGCACTGCCCCAGCCTTTCGGCGGGGTGGGCATTCTACCCTACTTTGCCGGGCCGGGTGAAACCCTGCTGCGTCGAGGTTGCCGGCCAGCGGCCAGCACTACCCGATCTGGCGAGCCCGCTTAAACCTTCCGGGCCTCACGCGCATCCCAGCTGTGATTCCCGCCCGGAGCCACGGATGCGCCTGCCCTTCTGCCTCATTGCCGCCCTTCTGCTGCCCTGCAAGGCACTGGCCGCCCCGCCCCAGGTCGTCACCGACGACATCGGCCGCTTCTGGGCCACCTATGACGCGGTGCGCGCCGAGCCCGACGTTGAACGCCAGGTCGCACTCGTGCAGGAACGCTACATCGATCCAGGCAGCCCCGGCCTGCATGCGCTGATGCAGGTGCGCCGCTACACTGCCCGCGAATACGCCGAGGCCATGCGCGCGTGGCCGCGCTTCTGGACGTCGGTACGCCCATTGACCGCCAACGCGCAGCAGGCCAGCGCCACTCTGGAGCGGGACCTGGCCGCCTTCCGCACGCTCTACCCCGCCCTGCGTCCGGCCACCATCACCTACGCAGTCGGTGTGCTGCGCACCGGCGGCACCACGCTGGGTGACAAGGTGCTGATCGGTGCCGAGATGGCGCTGGGCGATGAGCGCGTGGACGTGAGCGAACTGCCCGAAAAGATGCGCGACCGGCTACGGATCTTCTACGACAGCCGTCCGGGGGCGAACAACGCGCAGAACAACCTGCACGAGTACGTGCATACCCAGCAGCGCGAGACCACCGGCAGCCTGGCGCAGTACGTGGTGCGCGAGGGTGTGGCCGAGCGGCTGAGCGGGCGTCGGCCGGCATTGCCGCTGTATGCCTACGGGCCCGCGCACGAGCCGGAAATCCGCACGCGCTTCATTGCCGAGATGGACGGGGGTAACCTCGACAACTGGCTCTACAACAGCGCCCGCAATCCATTCGGGGTGAGTGATGTGGGGTACTACGCTGGGTATCGCATCGCGCAGGAGTACATGCGCCAGCAGGCCGACGAGAAGGCCGGTATCGCGCGGATGATCGAGTTGGACTATGCCGATCCGAAGGCGGTGCGGGCGTTCATCGAGGCGTCGGGGTGGTTGCCTGATGAGGCTGCCGGCCAGCGGCCGGCACTACCAGACTCCAGCCGCCGGTAGCGCCGGGACAGAGAGTGCGAACCAACGGTTCGCACCCACCATTGGGGCATCAGCCCCATCACCTCAGACGTACAGCGTGGGGTCCGGCACGCCGGCTTCGGCGAAACCCTGCGCGCGCAGGCGGCAGGCATCGCAGTGGCCGCAGGCGGCGCCGTTGGCGTCGGCGTTGTAGCAGGACACGGTCAGGCCGAAGTCCACGCCCAGGCGCACGCCTTCGCTGACGATCTGGCCCTTGCTGAGGAACTGCAGCGGCGCGTGTACCTTGATGCCCGCACCTTCCACGCCCGACTTGGTGGCCAGGTTGGCCAGCGCCTGGAACGCGGCCACGAACTCGGGGCGGCAGTCCGGATAGCCGGAATAATCCACGGCGTTGACGCCGCAGAAGATGTCGTTGGCACCGAGCACTTCGGCCCAGCCGAGGGCCAGCGACAGCATGATGGTGTTGCGCGCCGGTACGTAGGTGACCGGAATGCCGGCACCGCCGGCCTCGGGCACGTCGATGTCATCGGTGAGCGCCGAGCCACCGATGCTGCGCAGGTCCACGTCCACGGTCTTGTGCGCGACCACGCTCTGGGCCTTGGCCACGCGGGCGGCGGCATCCAGTTCGGAGGTATGGCGCTGGCCATAGCGCACGCTCAGGGCATGCACGGCAAAGCCCTGTTCCTGGGCCATGGCGATGACGGCGGCTGAATCCATGCCGCCGGAGAGAAGCACGACTGCCTTCTTCATGGGTAAAACATCCGGTTGGGAGGGGAAAGCCAGCACGCTGTCCCGCGCCGGAGTTACATCAGGGAACGTTGCCTGGGCTCATCGGCCCGGCTCGTCGTTCCACAGGATTTTATGCAACTGCATCTGGAAGCGCACCGGCAGGCGGTCTTCGACGATCCAGTCGGCCAGCTGGCGCGCGGTGATCTCGCCCTTGCTGGGCGAGAAGAACACGGTGCAGCGCTTCACCAGCTCGTGCTCGGCGACCAGGGCCTTGGCCCAGTCGTAGTCCTCGCGGCTGCAGATGACGAACTTGATCTGGTCGCGTGCGGTCAGCAGCGGCAGGTTCTCCCAGCGGTTGCGCGCCACTTCGGCCGACCCCGGGGTCTTGATGTCGACCACGCGCGATACACGCGGGTCCACCGCGCTGACGTCCAGCGCGCCGGAGGTTTCCAGCGAGACGTCCATGCCGGCGTCGCACAGCTTCTGCAGCAGCACCAGGCAGCGTTTCTGCGCCAGCGGCTCGCCGCCGGTCACGCAGACGTGGCGCACGCCCTGGGCCAGCACCTCGGCCACGATGTCGTCGATGTCCCACCAGGTGCCGCCATGGAAGGCATAGGCCGTATCGCAGTACTGGCAGCGCAGCGGGCAGCCGGTCAGGCGCACGAACACGGTCGGCCAGCCGGCGGTATCGGCTTCGCCCTGCAGCGAGGTGAAGATCTCGGTGATCTTCAGGCGTGGCAGGGGCGACTGCACAATCTCACTGGGCGTGGCGGCGGCGCTGGACGGGGTAACGGCGGTCATGGCGGGCACTTCTTGGTGGGACACGTGGCGGGTGGGCTACCGTGGCCGGTAACGAAAGCAGCCGAGCATGGCTCGGCTCTACAACAGCAACCGGGCGGGTTTGCCGGTCCGGAAACGAAAGCAGCCGAGCATGGGCTCGGCTCTACAGGGCACACATTGTACGCCCGGTCAGCGGATCAGCGGATCTGCTTGCCCAGGCGGATGGACTGCAGACGGTCCTGCGCGGTGCGCGCGGCGTCCGAGCCGGGGTACTGCGCCACGACGGTCTCCAGCGTCTGCTGGGCCTGGTCGACCTTTCCCTCGCCGTACTGCGACAGGCCGATCTTGAGCAGGCCGCCCGCGGCCTTGTCGTGGGTCGGATAGCGCGAGAGCAGCTCTCGGAACTGGGTCTCGGCCATCGGGAAATTGCGGGTGGCGTAGTAGCTCTCGCCCAGCCAGTACAGCGCGTTCGGCGCGTAGACGCCGTTCGGGTACAACTCCAGGAAGCTCAGGAACAGCTGCGCCGAATCGTCGTACCTGCCGGCCTTCAAGGCATCGAAGGCAACGTTGTAGGAGGTGCGCTCGTCACCGGTGGCGGCGAGGCTGCCGGCATCACCATGGACGGAAGGCGGCCGCTCGGAAGTGGCCGCCACTGCGGGTTTTGCCGGGGCCGGTGCGGCCTTGGGCGCGCTCGCCGGAACGGGCGGCAGGGCCGGGGCGGCGTTGCCCCCTTCCAACCGGTTCAGGCGGCTGTCCAGATCCAGGTACTGGTCCTGGGCGGACTGCTTGAGCTGGGCGTTGTCGTGCTGCAACTGCTCGATCGAGGCCTGCAGGCTGGTGACCTGCTGCCGCAGCTGATTGATCTGGTTCAACAGGTCCTGGTTGGCACTGTTGTTGTACATCTGCTGCTCGAGCGCGCCGACACGGTCAGCCAGGCTCTGTCGCTGTGCGTGCGCCGGTGCGGCAGCCACGAGGGCTGCCGCAACGACCAGCATCAGTTTGATGCCAATGCGCATGGATTACTGCGCGGTGTAGACGATTTCGACGCGACGGTTCTGCGACCAGCAGGACTCGTTCGACTCGGTGCAGACCGGACGCTCTTCACCGTAGGACACGACGGTCAGCTGCGAAGCCGAACCACCGTTGGCCTGCAGGGCCGAGCTGACGCCGTTGCCACGACGCTCACCCAGGGCCTGGTTGTACGCGCGCGAACCGCGCTCGTCGGTGTGGCCCTGCAGGGTGATGCGCGAGGACGGACGGTCACGCAGGTACTTGGCGTGGCACGCCATGATGGCCTGGAATTCCGGCTTCACGTCTTCCTTGTCCAGGTCGAAGTAGACCACGCGCTGGCGCAGGCAAGCGTCGGTGTCCAGGTCGCCCGGGCCGTACAGGCCGGAGGTCGACGGACCGGTCGGGGTGGTGGTCGAGGTGCCGGTGTCGACCGGGGCTGCCGGCTCTTCCTTCACCTTCTTCGAGCAACCGGCCAGGACGGCCACAGACAGCAGGGAAACAAGCAGAACGCGGGTGGACTTGTTCATGGCGATACCTTTGTGGCTCCTAAGCCGATGAGGGGTTCAAGACAACGAAAATATTAACACTCTTTTAGCGCTGGGTACGGTATGGGGACCATGCCGGTTCGCGCACATCACCGTCAGCCAGGACCAGGCGCTGGCGAACCCGCGCATCGGCCGACACGGCATACAACACACCACGGCCACCTTCGCGGGCGGCGTACAGCACCATGCTTGCGTTGGGCGCAAAGCTCGGCGATTCATCCAGCGAACCCGGGGACAGCGTGCTCCAGCGCGGCGAGCCCAGCGAGCTGTCCATCATCGCGATCTTGTAGCTGTTGCCCGAGCCCTGGGCGACGGCGATCTTCTTGCCATCGTAGGACACCGACGGCTTGGCATTGTAGTTGCCCTGGAAGGTCACGCGCTCGGCGCTGCCGCCGCCGGCACCGACCTTGTAGACCTGCGGACGGCCGCCGCGATCGGAGGTGAAGTACACCGCGCTGCCGTCCGGTGCCCAGGTCGGCTCGGTATCGATGGCGAAGTGGTTGGTCAGCTGGGTCAGCTGCTTGCTGCCCAGGTCCATCACGTAGATTTCCGGGTTACCTGAGCGCGACAGGGTCAGGGCCAGCTTGCGGCCGTCCGGCGAGAACGCCGGGGCGCTGTTGATGCCGCGGAAGCTGGTGACCAGCTCGCGCGCACCGGTACCGATGTTCTGGATGTAGATGGCCGAATTGCCACGCTCGAAGCTGACGTAGGCCAGCTTGCTGCCATCCGGACTCCACGACGGCGACAGCAGCGGCTCGGCCGAACGCACGATGGTCTGCGGGTTGAAGCCGTCGGAGTCGGCCACCATCAGCGCATAGCGCATGGCGTCGCCCTTGCCGCTGGCAGTCACGTAGGCGATGCGGGTCCAGAAGGCGCCGCGGATGCCGGTGATCTTCTCGTAGATGGCGTCGGCCATCTGGTGGGCGACGTCGCGCATGGCGTTGCCGCGGGCAGTCATCGCCAGGCCCAGCAGGCGCTCGCCCTTGGGCACGTCGAACAGTTCGTATTCGACGCGGTAGGCACCGGCACCGGCGTCGAGTACGCGACCGACCACGATGTAGTTCTGCTTCAGCGCGCGCCAGGTGGCGAACTGGATGTCGCCGCCACGCACCGGCTTTTCGACGATCTGCGCTTCCGGCAGCGTGCGGAACTGGCCCGAACGCTCCAGGTCGGCACGGACCACGCCGGCGACGTCGGTCTGCGGAGCGGCCGACGAACCCTGGTAGGGCATCGGCACGATGGTGATCGGCAGCGCGGAGGCATTGCCGCCGATGATGTCGATATCCAGCCCCTTCTGCTGCGCGACGGCAGCAAAGGGCAGCAACAGGGCCGCAAACACGGCAAGCCAGCGAGGCATCTTTTTCATGGAGCGCTCAATAGGGGAAACCGGAACGAGGGATAGCAAAGCAGGAGTGAACCGCTTCGCAATCATGAACCAAGGGTACGTGAATTCCGGGTCAGTTCCAGCCCGTCCTCTCACGCACCGTTAACGTCGTGGCTAACATCGCACCTGCCTGCCCCGGTCACTCCGCCCAGCGGGGCGGTGTTCGACAGAAGCCTAAAGCCTGCCCGGCCGAAACCGAGCACACCAGAGGCAAGCGCGACATCCATGGGCAGGAGTGGCCCGAGCCCCCCCCCCTGCCCTGCCCGCCTCAGCGATCCTGGGCGGTAAAAGTGAAGTTGAGCGTGCGCGCGAACACCGACTCGAAGCCGCGGTACGGCAACGGCTGCGCATTGAGCACGGCGGCCTCGATCGAACGCTTGCCGGCCTCGTCGTACGGGCAGTTCGGGCTGACCTTGGCCTGCATCACTGTGCCACCCGGAATCTGGGTGATGGTGATCTGGCAGCGCTGGCCCAACGGCACCGTATCCGGACGCACCCACTGCGACAGCACCTTGGCCTGGATCGCGGCAGCGTACTTGGCCGATAGATCGTCGCTGTTACCGCCACCACCGGCGGCTGGCTGGGATGCACCGCTGGAACCGGCGGCGGCACTGCCGGCAGCATTGCGCGCGGCGGCGACCTCGCGCAGCTTCCGCTCGGCCAGCTTGGCTTCCTTCTCGGCCTGCTCGCGGCGGGCACGGATCTCGGCGATCTTCTTCTGCTTCTCGGCCTCGGCCTTGTCAGCCGCGACGCGCTCCTGCTCGGCCTGCTTCTTCTTCTCGTCCGCTTCCTGCTGCTTGGCCAGGCGCAGCTTCTGCTCCGCTTCTTCCTGGCGCTTGCGTTCGGTCAGGTCGATCTGCTCCTGGCGGCGCTTGGCTTCCTGTTCCTGCTTGGCCTTCTCCTGCGAGATGGCCAGTGCGCTCACCGCTTCCTGGTCCTTGGTGTCCGGCTGCGCGACGCGCTCCTGCGCCTGTTGCTGCTGGGGCGTGGGCGCGTCCTGCGGGCGCGGCTCGGGAATCGGCTGCGGCGGCGGAATGGTGTCTTCCGGCACCGGGATCGGCTCGGCCACCGGCGGCGGCAGGTCTTCCAGCTTTTCCGACTGGCGCAGGGCCTGGCGCGCGGCGGACGCCTCAGACGCGGACAGCGCCAGGCTGGCCTCCACCGAAGGGTCACCGGCAGCGGCATCGGTATTGCGCTCGGGCGACCAGAACCAGGCCACGATGAAGACCAGCGCGACCAGCAGGTGCACCAGCAGTGCCAGTGCCAGGGGCAGGCCCCAGCCGGGTTCGCGCTGCTGCGGAGGTGGCAGGGCGTCAGCGTGCATCGGTGGCCAGGCCTACCTTGTCTACCTTGGCGCGCTTGATCACATCCATCGCGGCGATGACCTTCTCATAGGCCACGGCACGGTCGGCGGCGACGATCACGCGCACGCCCTTGTCCTGGGCGGCAATGCCAGCCAGGCGGCCTTCCAGTTCCTCGGCCGACACGGCGGCCGGTTCCTTGGCGTCGGGCAGCTTCAGGCTGAGCTGGCCGTCCTGGCGCACCGAGACGATCACCGGGTCCTGCTTGCTTTCCAGCGCCTTGGCGTTGGATTGCGGCAGGTCGACGTCGAAGCTCAGGGTGAGCAGCGGCGCGGTGACCATGAAGATGATCAGCAGCACCAGCATGACGTCGATGTAGGGGACGACGTTGATTTCCGATTTCAGCTTGCGGCGCTTTCGGCGGCCGATGGCAGCGGACATGGCTTGGACTCCCGGGTCAGGCGCTTACTCGTCGCCAGCGCTCTGGCGCTGCAGGATGGAGCTGAACTCTTCGGCGAAGGTCTCGAACCGCACCGACATGCGCTCCACGCGGGTGGTGAAGCGGTTGTAGGCCCACACCGCCGGGATCGCCACGAACAGGCCGATGGCGGTGGCGAACAGCGCTTCGGAGATGCCCGGCGCGACGGCGGCGATACCGGCCTGCGCACCGCTGCTGATCATGTCGTGCATGGTCACCATGATGCCGAACACGGTACCGACCAGGCCCACGTACGGGGCAGTCGAACCGATGTTGGCCAGCAGTTCCAGGTTGCGCTCAAGCTGGTCCACTTCGCGGGTGTAGGTGGTACGCATGGCACGCTGCGCGCCTTCCAGCTGCGCACGGCCGTCCAGGCGGCGCTTGTCGCGCAGGCGGGTGTACTCGCGGAAACCGGCTTCGAAGATGGCTTCCAGGCCGGTCACGCTGCGGCTGCGGTCGGTGGCGGCGCTGTACAGCTTGCCCAGGTCGGCGCCGGACCAGAAGCGGTTCTCGAACTCGTCGGCTTCGCGGGTGGCCTGCTTGAACACGCGTGCCTTGCGGAAAATGATCACCCAGCTGACGAACGAGCCGACCAGCAGGAGCAGCACGATGATCTTCACCGGCAGGCTGGCCTTGGCCATCAGTTCGAGGTAGTTGATGCCGCCGCCGGTGGTGGCCTGGGCAAGGGTCTGTGTCGCGGCGTTGCTGACGTCGGCCGGCAGTGCCTCGGTGACCGTGGCCTGCAGGGCCAGGAGCGTTGCGATCATCCGTTGTTCCTCAGTGTTCAGATTCGGGGTGGAGGTGGGGTTGCAGCACGGCAAGGACGGCCTCGTCCATGCCACGCGGGCGGAAACTGGCCGCGTCCAGTGCGGCGATGCGGACCTGGGCCGACAGCAGCAACTCGCCGTCGCGCAGGATCTGCTGGTCGAAGACCATGCTGGCCTTCTTCAGCTGGACCAGACGGGCGCTCACCTGCAGGGTGTCATCCAGCCGTGCCGGCCTGATGAAATCCATCTGCATCGAGCGCACCGCGAAGACCATCCCATGCTCGGCGCGCATGCGCTCCTGGCCGTAGCCGAGCGCACGCATCCATTCGGTCCGGGCCCGTTCCATGAAGGCCACGTAGCGGGCGTGGTAGACCACGCCGCCTGCGTCGGTATCTTCCCAGTAAATGCGTGTCGGCCAACTGAATAGTGGCTCAACCAACATCGGGAACCTCCGCGAACAGGTCCTGCGGCGGGTTCTTCGGCTTCAGGCCCATGTGCCGGTAAGCCTTGTGGGTGGCCATGCGGCCACGCGCGGTACGCACCAGGAAGCCCTGCTGGATCAGGTAGGGCTCGACCACGTCTTCCAGCGTGCCACGCTCCTCGGACAGGGCCGCGGCCAGCGATTCGATGCCGACCGGGCCGCCATCGAAGTAGTCGACCATGGTCCTGAGCAGGCGCCGGTCGAGCTCATCAAAGCCCTCCGGGTCGACCTTCAGCATCTGCATCGCAGCCTGTGCCACGGCCTCGTCGATGTGGCCGCCCGCCTTTACCTGCGCGTAGTCGCGCACGCGGCGCAGCAGGCGGTTGGCGATACGCGGGGTGCCACGCGCGCGGCGCGCGATCTCCCCTGCCCCATCGGCGGTGCAGTCGATGGCCAGGATCGCCGCCGAACGGCGCACAATGCGGGTCAGCTCTTCGACGCTGTAGAACTCCAGCCGCTGGACGATGCCGAAGCGGTCACGCAGCGGTGCGGTCAACAGGCCGGCACGGGTGGTGGCACCGATCAGGGTGAACGGCGGCAGGTCGATCTTGATCGAGCGGGCAGCGGGGCCCTCGCCGATCATGATGTCGATCTGGAAATCTTCCATCGCCGGGTACAGCACTTCCTCCACCACCGGCGACAGGCGATGGATCTCGTCGATGAAAAGCACGTCGTGCGGCTGCAGGTTGGTCAGCAGCGCAGCCAGGTCGCCAGCCTTCTCGATCACCGGGCCGGAGGTCACGCGCAGGGCCACGCCCAGTTCGTTGGCAATGACGTGGCTGAGCGTGGTCTTTCCCAGGCCGGGCGGCCCGAAGATCAGCACGTGGTCGAGCGCGTCGCCGCGCCCCTTGGCCGCTTCGATGTAGATCTCCATCTGCTCGCGCACCGGGGCCTGGCCGAGATAGTCGGCCAGGCGCTTGGGGCGGATGCTGGCGTCGGCGGCGTCATCCTCGCGGGTGGCGCCGGCGCCGATGATGCGGTCGTCGGTCATGTGCTGATTATGCGGCAAAAGCGGGGTGATTCGGCCGGGCTGCGCCCGGCACCCGCAGAGGCAACGGCAACATCCAGAGCAACAGCCGAAGCGGGCTTCCTGGGGAATGGCGGGGTGGGTCCGGTTGCGGGGGACGCCGTAAATACGTCCATGTAGGCTCGGTCGCGCCATCCATGGCGCTCACGCACCCGCAACCGGACCCACCCCGCCTTCGACAGTTTCCTGCGGTCTGTCGGAACGGCGTTCTGCTTTGGCGGGGGCCGACCGTTGGTCCGCACGGTAGATCCACGCCATGCGTGGACGGATCTCTGGAGGAATCGACGGTGGAGATTAAATCTCCACCTGCGCGCCGAGTTCCACCAGCCGGTTACCCGGAATCCGGAAGAAGCCGGTCGCCGGCGCGGCATTCCGGTGCATCAGCGCGAACAGCTTGTCGCGCCAGATCGGCATGCCGCGGTTGGCGGTGGCCACGATGGTCTCGCGGCTGGCGAAGAAGGTGGTGTCCATCGGGTCGAAGTAGATGCCGCCGTGGTCGCACGAGCGCATCAGCGCCAGTGGGACGTCCGGGGTCTCCATGAAGCCGAAGCGCACATAGACCCGGTAGAACTCGTCGCCCACCGATTCGATCTTCAGCCGCTGCCCTTCCATCGCATACGGGATCGGCAGGGTTTCCACATGCAGGAACACGTTGCGTTCGTGCAGCACTTTGTTGTGCTTGAGGTTGTGCATCAGTGCGTGCGGGGCCACGGTCGGATCCGCAGTGAGGAACACGGCGGTGCCCGGCACGCGTACCGGCGGCGCCAGCATCAGGCCCGGCAGGAAGGTATCCAGGCGGATGCCGTCCTTGCGGATCTCATCGCGCAGCAGCTCGCGGCCCCGGCGCCAGGTACGCATCATGGTGAACAGGAAGATGCCCAGCACTACCGGGAACCAGGCGCCCTGCAGCAGCTTGGCGCCGTTGGCGATGACAAAGCCGAGGTCGATGATGAAGAACACCACGCACAGGGGCAGCAGCCAGGCGCGTGCCTTCGGCCACAACGAGCGGGCCACCAGGGCCAGCAGCAGGGTATCGATCAGCATGGTGGCCGACACCGAGATGCCGTAGGCCACGGCCAGGTTGGACGAGCTGCGGAAGGCCAGCACCAGGCCGATCACCATCACCGCGATGCCCCAGTTGATGCCCGGGATGTAGATCTGTCCGATGGTGTCATGCGAGGTGTGCTTGATGCGCATGCGCGGGATGTAGCCCAGCTGCATCGCCTGACGCGAGACCGAGAACGCACCGGTGATGACCGACTGCGAGGCAATCACCGCCGCCATGGTGGCCAGGATGATCATCGGGTACAGCGCCCACGACGGCACTGCCTCAAAGAACGGGTTCTTCAGCGCCTCGGGATGGTTGAGCACCAGTGCGCCCTGCCCCAGGTAGTTCAGCACCAGGCACGGCAGCACGAAGAAGTACCAGGCATGGCGGATCGGCTTGGCACCGAAGTGGCCCATGTCGGCGTACAGCGCTTCGCCGCCGGTCACCGCCAGTACCACCGCACCGAGAATGAAGATGCCATGCCAGCTGTGCTCCATGAAGAAGCGGATCGCCCACCACGGGTTGAAGGCTTTCAGCACTTCCGGCGCATCCACGATGTTGTAGATGCCGATCGCCGCCAGCGAAATGAACCAGACCGAGGTGATCGGGCCGAACGCCTTGCCGATCTTCTCGGTGCCGAAGCGCTGCGCCGCGAACACCATCAGCAGCACCACCACCGTGATCGGCACGATGAAGGCATGCAGGCCGGGCGCGGCCACCTCCAGGCCTTCGACCGCGCCAAGCACCGAGATCGCCGGGGTGATCACGCCGTCGCCGAAGAACAGCGAGGCGCCGAAGATGCCAAGGATGCCCACCACGTAGGCCGAGCGCGACCCGTTGCGCAGCGTGCGCTGGGTCAGCGCCATCAGCGCCATGATGCCGCCCTCGCCGTCATTGTCGGCGCGCATGATGATGGTCACGTACTTCAGCGTGACCACGATGTTCAGTGCCCAGAACGCCAGCGAGAGCACGCCCAGTACCGTGTCGTGGTCGCTGTTGAGCCCGTAGTGCGGCGAGAACGCCTCCTTCAGGGTGTACAGCGGGCTGGTACCGATATCACCGAAGACCACGCCGATCGCACCGATGATCAGCGCCAGGCCTCCGGCGGGAGGAGCGTGACCGTGGCCGCCGGGGGCAGCTGCGTGCGGGGTTTGACTGCTGGACATGGGACTCCTGGCGAGGCTCAGGCGGTTCGTTGAGAGAAAGGAAGCCGACTCAGCGCAGCGCGGACTGCAGCGCCTTGCGGATCACGGTGGCCACTTCATCGCCTTCAGTGAAGGCGTCGCGGGCCATGCGGGCCGCTTCAGCAGGCTTGTAGCCCAGCTGCTGCAGCGCCACGGTGGCATCGGAAAGCGGGTCGGCCGCGGCCGGGCCGCTGCCGGTGGGCAGCGCGCCGCCGGCACCGAACTGGGCGGCGCGGTCGCGCAGTTCCAGCACCATGCGCTCGGCGGTCTTCTTGCCGATGCCCGGAATGCGGGTCAGCGCGGTGATGTCACCGGCCTGGACCATGCGCGCGAATTCCTCGACGGTGACCCCGGACAGCACGGCCAGCGCGATCTTCGCGCCGATGCCACTGACCTTCTGCACGTCGCGGAACAGCCGCCGTTCGCCCTCGCGCAGGAAGCCGTACAGCGAGACGCTGTCTTCCTTCTGCGCGTAATGGGTGTACAGGGTGACCTCGCGGCCGAGTTCGGGCAGGTCATAGAAGGTGCTCATCGGCGCCTCCAGCTCGTAGCCCACTCCGTTCACGTCCACCACCAGCCACGGCGGCGCCTTGTAGGCGACGATGCCGCGCAGTCGACCGATCATTGCGTGCAGCTCCTCATTTGCGGCCCCACGCCTGGCGGGCACTGAGCCCCAGGCGGTTGGCCGTTGCCCTTACGTGGGCATGGGTGATCGCCACCGCCAACGCGTCGGCCGCGTCGGCCTGCAGCTTGGTTTTCAGGTTGAGCATGAGCCCGACCATGTGTTGAACCTGTTGCTTTTCGGCACCACCACGACCGACCACCGCCAGCTTGATCTCGCTGGCGGCATATTCATGCACCGGCAGGTCACGCAGCACAACGGCGGAAATCGCCGCGCCCCGGGCCTGGCCCAGCTTCAGCGCCGAATCGGGGTTGCGGGCCATGAACACGCGTTCGATGGCCACTTCCTGCGGCTGGAACTCGCGGCACAGGTCGGCCAGGCCGAGCACCAGCAGCTTCATGCGCTGCGGGAAATCGTCCGCGCCCAGCAGCACCAGCGGCTGGTGGTGCACGTAGGTGACGCGCCCGGCGGCGTCGACATCGATGATGCCGACCCCGGTCCGCTGTGAACCGGGGTCGATGCCGAGGATGCGGGTCATGCTGCGCTCCTGGCAGGGTGGAACGGGGTGCGCTGGCAGGCGTATGGGCTCATGACTGTCCGCGGTGACCGTTCAACGGCCCGCGCCCAGGCCGTCGAGGACGGCTCAGGCGTAGGCGTCGGCGCCCAGTTCGGCGTTGGAGTACACGTCCTGCACGTCGTCCAGATCTTCCAGCATGTCCAGCAGCTTCTTGACCTGCAGGGCGACCTCGCCCTCGACCTTGATGTCGTTGTCCGCGCGGAACGTGATTTCCGCGTGATCGGCGACATGGCCGGCGGCGGTCATCGCGTCCTTGACCGCGTTGAAGGCGTCAGGGCTGGTGACCACGTCGATCGAGCCGTCGTCCGGATAGACCACGATGTCATCGGCGCCGGCCTCGATGGCGGCTTCGGTGATGGCCTCCTCGTCGGCGCCCGGGGCGAAGCTGAGCACGCCCAGGCGCTTGAACATGAAGGCCACCGAGCCTTCGGTGCCCATGTTGCCGCCGCACTTGCTGAACGCATGGCGGACATCGGCCACGGTGCGCACGCGGTTGTCGGTCAGGCAGTCGACGATCACGGCCACGCCACCGGGGGCGTAGCCCTCGTAGCGGACTTCCTCGTAATCGACGCCTTCCAGTTCACCGGTGGCCTTCTTGATGGCGCGCTCGATCACGTCCTTGGACATGTTCACGGCCAGGCCCTTGTCCACCGCCACGCGCAGGCGCGGGTTGTTGTTGGGGTCGCCTCCACCGCCGCGCGCAGCGACGCCGATCTCGCGGATGATCTTGGTGAAAATCTTGCCGCGCTTCGCGTCGGACGCGTTCTTGCGGGCTTCGATGGAGGGGCCTCTACCCATGGGTGCTACCGTCTGGCTGCTTCAGGATCAAGGCGCGGATTCTACCTGATCGGGCGCTGCAACCGTGTCTAGGCCCGATGGATGCCGCTGCGCTCGCCGGGCATGGCCCGGCGCTACCGCTGGCGATCTGGTGGTGCTTTTCCCGGTAGCGCCGGGCCATGCCCGGCGAAGAGCGTGCGAACCAACGGTTCGCACCCACCCTGGTGCCGTTCGCACCCACCCTGGTGCCGTTCGCACCCACCCTGGCAGGCCGTTCGCTCCCACCAACTTACGCGGCGGCGGCGTCGCGGCTGTGGTCGAAACGGCCATGACGCAGGAAATGCGCGGTCTGCCGCGCGGCGTCGGGCGATACCACCAGGCCGCTGTGGCTGGTGCGCACCACGCAATGGTCGGCCAGCCCCGGCAGGCGGGTCTCGGCCAGTGCCACGGTGCCGTCGGAGGCATCGTCGATGGCACCCAGCAGGCTGCCCAGCCCATGCGGTACCGAGCCGGCGATCAGGCCAACCTCCGCCCGGCCCTGCCAGTCCGGCAGGCCATCGAGCAGCAGCTCGCTGCTGCGGCCCAGCGCCAGGCCCCAGCCGTGCTCGGACAACGAGCGTGCGGTACCACTGCCGCGCAGCGGCGAACCCAGGCAGACCACGCGCTGCACCGGCAGCTGCGGATTGCGCCGCAGCGCTTCCAGCGCCAGCAGCCCGCCCAGGCTGTGGCCGACCAAACTCAGCGGGCCGGCGTCGGCCAGCCGCTCCAGCAGCTGCGGTACGGCCACGTCCGGGCCACCGAACACCGAGGAATAACCAAACGCGTGCACCTGGAAGCCGCGCGCGCGCAGGCGCCAGGCCAGCGGCCCGACCCAGGCGCGGGCATTCCAGATGCCATGCAGCAGCAATACGGGGGGAGTCATGCAAACAGCCTGGCGGTCAGCGGGGCAGGAACGTACGGTGATTGAACACGCGCGCGCAGCAAGCGGCAGTGAACATCAGGCCGCGCGCGGTGCGCGGCGCAGGATGAATTCGAGATCGTTCGTGTCGCCCACCGGGAACAGGTATTCGCCGGCCTTCTCGAAACCGTAGCGGGCGTAGAAGCGCTGTGCGCCGAAGTTCTCCGACCACACGCCCAACCACAGGGTGCGCGGGCCCTCGTGTTCCAGCCAAGCCAGCGCGGTTTCCAGCAGGCGGCTGCCCCAGCCGCAGCTTTGCTGCGTCTTGATCAGGTACAGGCGCTTGAGTTCGCCGTCACCGGGCTTCACGTCCGGGTGCGGCAGGCCGCAGGGGCCGGCGGCGGCATGGCCGACCGCCTCCCCATCCAGTTCCAGCAGCCACACCGCGTAATCGGGGTGGGCCAGGATCACGCGCTGGCGCTCGACCGCGTAGGCCTCCTCCAGGAAGGCCTGCAGGTCCTGCGGCGGGTACAGATGGCCGAAGGTTTCAGTGAACGTGCGGGCGGCCAGCGCCGACAGGGTCGGCGCGTCGTCCACAGTGGCGCGGCGGATCGAATACATGCAGGAAGTTGACGCCAGGGCGAAGCAGGGGTCAAGCCTTTTCAGGCGACTCCGCTTCTTCTTCCCCGTCCTCTTCCTCGTACTCCTCTTCGTCCTCGTCCTCTTCTTCCTCGCCTTCCTCGTCCTCGTCGTACTCTTCCTCTTCGTCGTCCTCGTAATCCTCGACGCCGAAGTCTTCACCGTCCCAACGGCCTTCGCCGTCGGCGACGAAGGTCAGGGCCATCGCCGCCGGGTTGGTACCGACGCGGACCAGCCAACCACCGAACACCCGTGCACGCTCGGTGACCAGGTTGGCCTCGGAGCCTTCATTGCCCAGCTTTTCCCACTCCAGCGAAAACGCAAACTCGGTCATTGCCTGGATCTCCTGATCAGTTGGTCTTGGGGCGAACCTGGATGTGCACTTCGGCCAGCTGCGCGTCGACGATCGGCGACGGCGCGTCGGTCATCAGATCCTGTGCACCGGTAGTCTTCGGGAACGGGATGACGTCGCGGATCGATTCGGTGCCGGCCATCAGCGCGGCGATGCGGTCGATGCCGAAGGCGATGCCGCCGTGCGGCGGCGCGCCGTAGTTCAGCGCGTCGAGCAGGAAGCCGAACTTGGCGCGGGCCTCTTCGGCACCGATGCCGAGCAGCTCGAACACCGCGCTCTGCATGTCCGGACGGTGGATACGGATCGAACCACCGCCGATCTCATTGCCGTTGAGCACCATGTCGTAGCCGCGCGAAACGGCGGTACGGGCGTTGGCGCGCAGGTCGGCGATGTCGTCCACGGCCGGTGCGGTGAAGGGGTGATGCAGGGCGACGTAACGCTGTTCTTCCTCGTCCCATTCGAACATCGGGAAGTCGGTGACCCACAGCGGCGCCCAGCCGTCGGCGACCAGGCCGAAGTCCTTGCCGGCCTTCAGGCGCAGCGCGCCCATGAAGTCGGAGACCTTGTTGTAGCCACCGGCACCGAAGAACACGATGTCGCCGTTGCCGGCGCCAACATGGGCCACCAGCGCAGCGAAGGAGGCCTCGCTGAAGAACTTCTGGATCGGCGAGCTGATTTCGCCGTTGTCGGCGATCTTGATGTAGGCCAGGCCCTTGGCGCCGTACTTGGCGGCGTGCGCGGCGTACTCGTCGATCTGCTTGCGGCTCAGCGCTGCGCCGCCCGGGATCCGCAGCGCGGCGACGCGGCCTTCGGCATCGTTGGCCGGGCCGGTGAACACTGCGAACTCGCTGTCCTTGACCAGTTCAGCCACGTCGACCAGCTCCAGCGCGATGCGCAGGTCCGGCTTGTCCGAACCGTAGCGACGCATCGCCTCGGCCCAGGTCATGCGCGGGAAGCTGGCATCCAGCTGGACGTCGACCACTTCCTTGAAGATGGCGCGGATCATGTCTTCGACGAAGTCCTGCACGTCGCGCTCGCGCACGAAGGCGAATTCCATGTCCAGCTGGGTGAACTCCAGCTGGCGGTCGGCACGCAGTGCTTCATCGCGGAAGCAGCGCGCGATCTGGTAGTAACGGTCGAAGCCGGCCACCATCAGGATCTGCTTGAACAGCTGCGGGCTCTGCGGCAGGGCATAGAACTCGCCCGGGTGCATGCGCGCCGGCACCAGGAAGTCGCGCGCGCCTTCCGGGGTGGCCTTGGTCAGGATCGGGGTCTCGATGTCCTGGAAGCCCTTCTCGTCCAGGTGGCGGCGCAGGGCCTGCACCAGCTTGATGCGGGTGCGCTGCATGCGCTGCATTTCCGGACGGCGCAGGTCCAGGTAGCGGTACTTCAGGCGGGTTTCCTCGCCCGGGTTCTCGTGCGCGTGGAACGGCAGCGGCGCGGCCTTGTTCAGCACGGTGATGGCGGTGGCGATCACTTCCACCTTGCCGGTGCGCATCTTGTCGTTCACCGCGTGGCGTGCACGCACGACGCCTTCCACCTGCAGCACATCCTCATAGCCCAGCGACGCGGCCACGGCGAACACGTCGGCGTTGTCGACTTCCACGGTCACCTGCACGATGCCTTCATGATCGCGGAGATCGATGAAGCAGACGCCGCCCTGGTTACGGGCCACGTCGGTCCAGCCGGCGAGGGTGACAGTCTGGCCAATCAGGGTCTCATCGACCAGGCCGCAGAAGTGGGTACGCATGGGGGGAAGCTCCGCTGGAGAACGCCGGCACCGGATGGGGGCCGGAAAGCCTCGTATTCTGCGGCCGAGGCCCCGGCCGGGGCAAATCCGGCCAGTCACACCGGCTTGATCGCCTCCCTCCCTATAGTCGGGCACCTACCACCGTATGGGATGCCGCCATGAAACCGCTGTCCCTGGCCAGCCTGGCCGTAACCCTCAGCCTGGGTGCGCTGGGCACCCTGGCCCTGCCCACCCCTTCCGCGCATGCGCAGAGCGGCGTGGTCCGCTGCGAAAGCCAGAACAACCGCGAACGGGTCTGCAACACCGGCTGGCGCAATGCGCAGCTGGTCCGCCAGCTGTCCGGCAGCGCCTGCGACGAAGGCCGCACCTGGGGCAGCCGTAACGGCAGCATCTGGGTCAGCAACGGCTGCCGCGCGGAGTTCGTCGAGGCCCGTGGCGGCTGGGGCGGCGGCAACGGGGGCGGCTGGGGCGGCAACAACGGCCGGCCCGGCGAGACCATCCGCTGCGAGAGTCAGAACAACCGCGAGCGCAGCTGCCCGGTCGGCTGGCGCAATGCCCGCCTGGTCCGCCAGCTGTCCGGCAGCCCTTGCGACGAAGGTCGTACCTGGGGCGTGCGCAATGGCGCGGTGTGGGTCAGCAACGGCTGCCGTGCCGAATTCGCCGAGGCGCGCGGCTGGGGCGGTGGCGGCTGGGGCGGCGGCAACAGCAACTATTCCGTCACCTGCAGCAGCAACAACAACCGCTCGCAGACCTGCGACTGGGATGAGCGCCAGGGCCGGCCGGTGCTGCAGCAGCAGTTGTCGGGCAGCGCCTGCCAGGAAGGCCGCAGCTGGGGTTACTCGCGTGGCCAGGTGTGGGTGAGCAACGGCTGCCGGGCGCGTTTCGGCACGCGGTGAGGGGTAGCGCCGGGCCATGCCCGGCGAGCGCAGTGGCGCGGTCAACTGCAGAAAACCCGCCGGGCACGGCCCGGCGCTACCGGGCTGGCTGCGCGGCCTCATCACCCCAAGGTGGCGGTGGCAGGTCGACCGGCCTGCTCAGGTCGAACTGCACGCGGAAGCGGCGGCCGTCCGGGCGCGTCAGTTCGTAGACGAACGTCTGGTCCGGATCGATCTCCATCGCCCAGGTGTTGTGGGTCGACGCCAGCATGTCGGCGCGGCGGAACATCGCCACCGAATCGGCATCGGCCGGGAACTGCTGGCGCTCGGCGGTACCGGGCGGCGTGCTGTCGCCACCGTAGAGGGTGATCGCGTCGGGGCTGCCATCTTCGTGGCGGTGGTCGTGCTTCAGCCGCAGCCCGTTCGGCGTGCGGGTCAGCACCCAGGTCCGCGAGTGGTCATCACCCACGTGGAACGGGATGCGCAGCTCATGCGCCGGGTCGGCGCAGCCACGCACATGCATGACCAGGCGCTGCCCGGCGAACGGATCCTTGCCGGTCGGTGCCGGCGAGTCCTCCACCACCTTGCCGGCGTAGGCCTGGCCGCAATGTGCAGCGATGGCGGCCATGAAGGCGTCGGCAGGTGCGGTCGCCAGATCATGGGCGACCGTATCGGAGCGCTGCGTGCACGCAGCGAGGCTGAGCAGGAGGGCGGCGGTAGTGGCAACGGCAATCGATCTCATGCCCCAACCCTAACGGCCATGGACGATGGGCGCAAACCGCGCGCCAGTCCCGCTCAGCGCTCGGCAGACGGTGCTGTCGGCAGTGCTTCGATCGCCGCCACCGGTGCGGCCTCGCCCTGACCGGCCGGCTCCTGCTCCACCGGATCAACGTCAAACGGGGTACGGAACACCAGCGAAGGCAGCAGCGTAGTCAGCGCCGCGTACAGCAACAGCGCACCGAACAGCACCGCCGGGATCTGGAAGCGCTCGCGCATGATCGCCGCCAGCACCAGGGTGAAGATCAGCGTCGGTGCCAGCGCCAGCGAGACCCGCAGGCTGCTGCGGAAGCTCTCGCCGAACATCACCCGGCGCTGCAGCCAGACCACGCCGATGCGCAGCGGCAGCACCACCAGGGTGATCACGATGCCCAGCCCCAGCGCCTCGAAGCTGAGCGCTTCGCTGGGAACTTTGGTGCCGGCGTTGAAGAAGTAGAACGGCACGAAGAACGACGCGAACAGGCGCAGCGCGTGCAGGTTCTCGTGCGAGGCCAGCAGCGGCATGCGCTGGTGCAGCAGGCGCGCGACCAGGCCGGCGATGAACGCGCCAACCAGGTAGTACACGCCCAGCAGGTAGGTGATGTAGGCCGCCACCATGCCGACCATCACCAGCAGCGAGAATTCCGAGCCGGGCGCATGCGGTGCCACCCAGCGACCCAGCGCGATGAACAGCAACGGCAGGCCGACCATCATCGCCAGCAGCGCCAGGCTGGACAGCGCCATATGCCCCGGATCGCCGGCCTGCAGCACGATGAACAACGCCGCCAGCGCCAGCAGTTCGCCGGCGATGGCCTTGCTGGTCACCCAGAACCGCTCGTCCTCGCTCAGGCCCAGCCGCGACAGCGAATCCATGATGAAGCCCGTGGACGGCGTCAGCAGCGCCAACGCCAACAGGCCAGCGGCCTGCCACGGCAGCCCCGCATAGCGCCAAGCCAGCCAGCCCACGCCGAACAGCGTGCCGGTACGGATCACCAGGTGCGCCAGCAGCGGCCACATGCCACGGCGCAGCGCCTGCAGGTCCACTTCCAGGCCGGCGAACAGGAACAGCGAGGAAATGCCCAGGGTGGCCAGCAGTCCGATCACCGCATCATGTGCCTGATCCCCCAGCCAGAGCATGCCGATGATGCCGAACAGCAGGCAGGTCAGTGGTGCGGGCAGGCTGAAGCGCTGCAGCGCGCGCGGGATCACCAGCAGCGCGAAGATCAGCAGCAGGTAGATCAACTCATGGCTCATCGGGGTCTTCCGTGGGGTTCGAACGCGCGCAGGATGCGCGCGCCGAACCGATCCGGCAACCCACGTTTGAATGACCCCGGTTACCTCATCCGATCAACCGGTCGGCAATCCGCCCCACCTGTGCCAGCACGCTAGCGCGTTGCTCGTAGCTGATCGCGCCCGCCTGCAGATAAGCCGTCAACACCCACGGGGCGCCTCCGGCTACGGGCCACAGCACGGCGATGTCGTTGCGCGCGTCTTCACCATTGCTGCCGGTCTTGTCGCCCACGCGCCAACGCTTGCCCAGGCCCGCGCGCAGGCAGGCGTCGCCGGTTTCGTTGTCGATCAGCCAGTCGGCCAGCTGCTGCCGCGAAGCCGGTTGCAGTACCTCGCCCAACACCACGCGCTGCAGGGTCGCGGCCATCGCCGCCGGCGTGGTGGTGTCGCGCGGGTCGCCCTTGGCAAAGCTGTTCAGCTCCGGCTCCAGGCGGTCACTGCGGCTCACCGTATCGCCACTGGCGCGCAGGAACGCGGTCACTGCGGGCGGGCCACCGACCACGCCGAACAGCAGGTTGGCGGCGGTGTTGTCGCTGGTGATGATCGTGGCACGGCACAGATCGCGCACCGTCATGTCCTTGCCTGCATGGCGGCGGGTAACCGGTGCGTGCGAGAGCAGATCGGCCTCGCGCACCGGCACGCGGGTGTCCAGCAATGCCGGCGTGCGCTCGGCCTGGCTGAGCACGGTAGCCGCCAGCATGCTCTTGAAGGTGCTGCACATCGGGAAGCGCTCGTCCTGGCGATGACCGATGAGGCGACCGCTGGCAGTGTCCAGCAGGGTCACGCCGAGGCGTCCGGCGCAGGCCTTTTCCAGCGCGGCGAAGTCAGTGGCGGCGGTAATGGCGGCATCGGTGGGTGCGTTGGCGGTGGTCTTGCCCGCAGCACGTGCCAGCAGCGGCAGGGCAAGCGGAGAAGCCACGGCGGCACCACTGAACTGCAGGAATCGGCGACGGGCGAGCATACGGGTTCTCCTGGGGACCGCTCGATTATTGAAGCCGCTATCGGGGGCGACCAGCGCAAAAAATCAACAGGAGGCATGAAGTGAATTAATGCCTGACGTATTCAACCCCTTAATTTTCCGAAATCCATGGTTGAAGCGTTAGGATCAGCCATCACTCCAGCTCACGACTGCGCGATGTTGCACCCTACCCTGCCCCTGAACGCGCTGCGCGCCTTCGAGGCCGCCGCCCGCCACCAGAACTTCACCCGTGCCGCGCTGGAGCTGTGTGTCAGCCAGGCCGCGCTGAGCCACCAGATTCGCGGGCTTGAGGACCGGCTCGGCATCCGCCTGTTCCATCGCCTGCCGCGCGGCGTGGCGCTCACCGAAGAAGGCGCGGCGCTGTATCCGGTGCTCAACGAATCGTTTGAACGCATCTCGGCCAGCATCGCGCGTTACACCGGCGGACCTGCGCGTGAAGTGCTGACCCTGGGCGTGGTCGGCACCTTCGCCACCGGCTGGCTGCTGCCACGGCTGGCCGCGTTCGAGGCAGCGCACCCGGACATCGAGCTGCGCCTGCAGACCCACAACAACCGCATCGACCTGGCCGGCGAAGGCCTGGACCTGGCCATCCGGTTTGGTGATGGCGACTGGCAGGGCCAGGCCTGCACGGCGATCCTCGACGCGCCGTTCGCGCCGCTGTGCGCGCCGGCACTGGCGCGGCGGCTGAAACAGCCGCGCGACCTGGGCACGCTGCCGCTGCTGCGCTCCTACCGCAGCGACGAATGGCCGCGCTGGTTGCAGGCGGCAGGAGTGAGTGGCGTGGAAGCCCGCGGGCCGGTGTTTGATTCGTCATTGACAGTGGCGATGGCCGCGGCCGGTGGTGCCGGCGTGGCGCTGCTGCCGCTGCGCATGTTCGAGCAGGAGCTGGCCGAAGGCCGCCTGCTGCAGCCGTTCGGCACCACACTGGAGCTGGGACGCTACTGGCTGACGCGGCTGCGCTCGCGTGCAGAGCGCGAGCCGGCAAAGCGGTTCCGCGAGTGGCTGCAGGCGCAGGGATGAAACGCAGGGAACGTGGGTAGCGCCGGGCCATGCCCGGCGGCTTTTGCGATCCGTTGCGCTCGCCGGGCATGGCCCGGCGCTACCGATGGCATCAGGACTCGAGCAGTTCCATCCAGGCGGCTTCGGCCTTTTCCAGCTGCGCGGCGGCGGTTTCGCGGTCACGGCCAAGTACCGCCATGCGCGTGGCATCGGCGTAGTTGGCCGGGTCGGCCAGCTGCCGGTCCAGCTCGGCCAGGGCACCCTCCAGCTCGGCCACCTTGGCCTCGGCCGCGGCCAGCTTGTGCGGGTTCACCGGCTTCTTCTGCACCACCTGCGCCACCGGGGCGGTCTTGACCACCACCGGCTCTTCCACCTGTTCCATGCGCGCCTTGGTGCCCTGCGCCTGCGGGCGGGTCCGCAGCCACGCGGCGTAGGCATCCAGGTCGCCATCGAACGGCTCGACCACGCCATCGGCCACGCGCCAGTAGGTATCGCAGACCAGGCCGATCAGATGGCGGTCGTGCGAGACCATCACGATCGCGCCTTCGAAGGTGGCCAATGCTTCGGCCAGCGCTTCGCGCATTTCCAGATCAAGGTGGTTGGTCGGTTCGTCCAGCAGCAGCACGTTCGGCTGCTGCCAGGCGATCAGCGCCAGCGCCAGGCGTGCGCGCTCGCCACCGGAGAAGCCATCGACCGGCTCGAACGCGCGGTCACCCGGGAAGTTCCACTTGCCGAGGAAGTCGCGGAACGACTGGTTCGGTGCGTCCGGGGCGATCTCGCGGAAGTGCTCCATCGGCGACTGGCCTTCGTGCAGCGACTCCACCGTGTGCTGGGCGAAGTAGCCGATCTTCAGGTCCGGGTGCGCCATGCGCTCGCCGACGATCGGCGCCAGTTCACCCACCAGGGTCTTCACCAGGGTGGTCTTGCCGGCGCCGTTGGGGCCGAGCAGTCCGATGCGCTGGCCCGCTTCCAGGCCGAAGCCGACGTTGTGCAGGATCACCGCGTCCTTGCCGTAGCCGGCCTCGACGTGGTTCAGGCGGATCAGCGAGAACGGCAGCTTGGCCGGCGGCGCGAACTCGATACGGAACTCACGCTCGGCGCGCACCGCTTCGGTGCCGGCCAGCTTGGCTAGGCGCTTCATGCGGCTCTGCGCCTGCGCGGCCTTGCTGGCCTGCGCCTTGAAGCGGTCGATGAAACTCTGCAGGTGGGCACGCTCGGCCTGCTCCTTCTCGTGCGCGATCTGCTGCTGGCGCAGCTGTTCGGCGCGCTGGCGCTCGAAATCGGTGTAGCCGCCCGGGTAGAGTTTGGCGCCGCCACCGTGCAGGTGCAGGGTGTGGGTGGCCACGTTGTCGAGGAACTCGCGGTCATGCGAGATCAGCAGCAGGGTGCCCGGGTACTTCAGCAGCCACTGTTCCAGCCAGTACACCGCGTCCAGATCCAGGTGGTTGGTCGGTTCGTCCAGCAGCAGCAGGTCGCTGGGCATCATCAGCGCGCGGGCCAGGTTCAGGCGCACGCGCCAGCCGCCGGAGAACGAGGACACCGCGCGGTGATGGGTCTCGGCCGGGAAACCAAGGCCGTGGAGCAGCTTGCCGGCGCGCGCTTCGGCGTCGTAGGCCCCCATCTCGGCCATCTTGGTGTGTGCGTTGGCCACCGCCTCCCAGTCTTCGCGCGCGGTCGCCTCGGCCTCTTCGGCCAGCACCGCGGCCACCTCGGTGTCGCCGCCCAGCACGAAGCTCAGCGCCGGGTCCGGCAGTGACGGGGTTTCCTGGGCCACGCTGGCGATACGGACCTTGCCGGGCAGGTCGACGTCACCCTTGTCGGCCTCCAGCTCGCCCTTCACCGCCGCGAACAGGCTGGACTTGCCAGCACCGTTGCGGCCGACCACACCTACCCGGTAACCGGCGTGCAGGGTCAGGTCGACATTGGACAACAGCAGCCGCTCGCCGCGGCGCAAGGCGAAATTACGAAGGGAGATCATCGGGGGAGGGGTCCATATAACCGGATGGAATGTGCTGGTGAGCACTGTTCCTGCGACGCAATTCTAGCGTTAACGAATACTTGACGCGTCCCGGGATGCGCAGTGGCCGACGTTCCTCTCTCCCACGTCCCCGCCGCGCGCGTCCCGGGTCTCCTCCCCGCCGATGCCTGTCCGGGCTAAATGGTTGCTGCTGCAACGTTTTTTCCGATGACCGGCATTTGACAGGCACTGAATATCCCGTTAATTGCTGTATTGCGCACCGCAACAACCGCCGTCCGCCTCACCCCCGTGATGTCGATTCCGGTGCCGCCCCCGCCAACCGGAGCCCCATCCCGATGACCCGCAAGACCAGCCTGATCGCCGCCGCCGTCGCTGTCGCACTCGGTGGCTCTCCGTTCGGTGCCGCTGCCCAGCAGGCCGGCACCGCCGCCAACACCCTGGACACGGTGATCGTCACCGGCACCCGCGTGGCCGACCGCACGGTCGCCGAATCGCAGTCGCCGATCGACATCATCACCCCCGAGGTACTGCAGTCCACCGGCACCAGCGAACTGGCCACGGCGCTCTCGCGCGCGTTGCCCTCGCTGAACTTCCCGCGCCCGGCCTTGACCGACGGCACCAGTGGCGTGCGCCCGGCGCAGCTGCGCGGCCTGTCACCGGACCAGGTGCTGGTGCTGGTCAACGGCAAGCGCCGCCACACCTCGGCGATGATCAACGTCAACGGCAGCATCGGCCGTGGCTCGTCGGCGGTGGACATCAACGCGATCCCGATCGCCGCGATCGAGCGCGTGGAAGTGCTGCGCGACGGCGCGTCGGCGCAGTACGGCTCGGACGCCATCGCCGGCGTCATCAACATCGTGCTCAAGGGCAGCGGCCGTGGCGGCAGCCTGGCCGTGGACTACGGCCAGTACTCGGCCGGTGACGGCAACAAGTACCAGCTCTCCGGCGACACCGGCATCGAGTTCGGCAACGGCCACGGCCGGGTGCACGTGGCCGGCCAGATCAGCCAGCAGGACGAGAGCAACCGCGCCGGCCCGTACCGCGGCACCACGCCGAACACCGGCAACTTCCCCAGCATCGGCCAGAAGACCTTCATCGTCGGCGACCCGCGCGTGGATGCCACCGCCGCCTCGGCCAACGCCAGCTTCGACTTCAGCGACCACGTGACCGGCTACGCCAGCGCGCTGCTCAGCAACCGCGACATCACCTCGTTCGCGTTCTACCGTTCGCGCAACCACAGCGGACAGAGCGCGCTGCTGGCGCAGACCTACCCGGACGGCTACGTGCCGGAGATCAACCAGTACTCCAAGGACCGCTCGCTGGTGGCCGGGGTCAAGGGCAACACCGACAACGGCTGGACCTGGGACCTGAGCCTGAACCACGGCGAGAACACCCTCGACTTCCACACCCGCAACAGCATCAACTACAGCCTCGGCGCCACCAGCCCGCGCTCGTTCTACGACGGCACGCTGAAGTACCAGCAGGACATCTTCAATGCCGACCTGACCAAGTCACTGGACTGGGGCCTGGCCTACCCGGTCACGCTGTCCTTCGGCGGTGAGTACCGCAAGGAGAAGTGGGACCAGAACCCGGGCGAACTGAACTCGTACACCGGCAGCGGCGCGCAGGGCTTCGCGGGCTTCACCCCGACCAATGAAGTGCATGCCGACCGCCACAACTACGCGGTCTATGCCGGCCTGGAAGCGGACCTGACCGAGAAGTTCTCGGCCGGCATCACCGGCCGCTACGAGGACTACTCGGACTTCGGCGACCGCTTCTCCGGCAAGCTGTCGGCGCGCTATGCATTCACCGACAAGGTCGCGCTGCGTGCCACCGCCTCCAGCGGTTTCCGCGCGCCCTCGCTGGCGCAGCAGGGCTACCAGGCGGTGACCAGCCAGTTCCTCAATGGCGTGTTCGTCGAGCGTGGCACCTTCCCGACCACCAGCCCGGCCGCGCAGGCGCTGGGCGCCTCGCCGTTGAAGGCCGAAACCTCCACCTCCTACAGCCTGGGCCTGGTGCTGCAGCCGGTCGACCGCCTGTACATCACCGTCGACGCGTACCAGATCGACATTGATGACCGCATCGCGCTGTCGTCCAGCATCACCACCAACGCCGCCACCAGCGCACTGCTGGGCACCCTGGGCCTGCCGCAGGTGACCGCGTTCTCGTACTTCACCAACGGCCTGGATACGCGCACCCGCGGCGTCGACTTCGTGTCCAGCTATACGGTGCCGTTCAGCGCCAGCAGCCTGGAGCTGACCGCCGCCTACAGCTACAACGACACCGAAGTGCGCCGCGTGGGCGGCACGCCGGCGGTGTTTGGCACGCTGGGCCTGACCCAGTCACTGATCGGCCGAGATGAGATCGGCCGCATCGAGGACAGCTACCCGCGCGACAAGGCGATCCTGAGTGGCACCTGGCGTTCGGATCACTGGGAACTGGGCCTGGCCGCAACCCGCTACGGCAAGTTCACCGTGCGCAACTCGGCCACCGCGCTGCGCGACCAGACCTACGGCGATGCCTGGGTGGTGGATGCCTCGGCCAGCTACAAGCCGAGCAGCAACTGGACCCTGACCGTGGGCGCCGACAACCTGCTGGACAAGTACCCGGACCGCACCGAAGACCTGCAGAACTCCACCTTCGGCATGCTGCCCTACAGCAACTACTCGCCGTTCGGCTTCAACGGCGCGTATGTGTACGGGCGGATCAAGTACACCTGGTAAGCGGTAGTGCCGGCCGCTGGCCGGCAACTCCTAGCCACATCTCTCACACCCGCCGGAGTGATCCGGCGGGTGTTTTATTATGTGCTGCGGGCAAGATCAGCCGCGCGGCTGGCAATTGGACGTGCGATGACCTTCTGCGATCACACGGACAGACTCGAGACAGTTGTCCAGACTGTCAAAATTCACGCTCACTTGAAGACCAGGCAGCGACCACCTCGCGCTGCCAAACGTTCCTTCATCAAGCCAACGACTGGCTCGTTGATCCATGCGCTCTTCGAGAATGGACGGCGGATCATCGAATTGAAGGCCGAATGGCAGCGGCCCAGCCCAGGCTCTTGAGTTTCCCAGTCGATCGCGGACGAAACTGATGCCGGTGCATACCGGATGGCTACCGGGCACGCCCTGCCTACTGTCAAAGTAAAGGATGAAGCCATGCTCGTCGGCTCTATCAACGACCTCGCTGCTCGCCTCCGCCATCAGACTCGCAAGACCAAGGTCCCGGAACGCGACTTGGAAATCGGGGTCATTGGTCGATCTGCCGAGGACAGCGAGCACCTGCTCCGCCGAAGGGTACTCGCGCGTTGCCGGTGCGCAAGCCAATGGATGCATGGGAATTCCCAAGCTGATATCAAAGATCCCACACGCTCCTGCCTGTTTGATGCATCCAGCCTGATACGTCAGACGGATGCGGTAGTCAGGCAACCACCACGCGTCACGCCTGCCGGCGTGCAAGCTGCCCCCAAAGCCCGCCGTGGCGAGCCTTTCGCGCGCTGTCGTCCTATCGTCCTCCCATTGCAGGCCAAACAGCAGGTCGCCTTCGTACCTGCGCATGACATCCGGAATGCCGGCCGTCACCGCAACGTTGGTGAAGATCAGCTCACCGCTCTTGCCGTGCGAAGCAATGGATCGCCCGTTCCAGTAGTTGCGCTCGCTGAAGGAGAACAGCATGCCCCGCGCGCTCACACGCACAATCGCCTCGTAAGGGCTTTTTGCAGGATGGGCCAGCTCTGGCCTTCGCCTGACGCCAAGCGATTGCAGCACCGTTGTGACGGCTGGGTCAGTGGCGTTTCTGCCAAACAGCGCTGTTACTGCCTGGATGTGCACCATATTTGTTGGAAGAATCATGGAAGCCCCACTGTCCATTCGAGCGGGTTGCGCATACGCCGCGATTACGCTTGGCTATGAGTACGGTCCACCGGAATGCCAACGGATACGCAGCGAATCGAATCTCCGGGACCGGAAAAATCCACCGTAAGCTCCAGACCGCTGACCCACCAGATATCCACTTCTCCAGAAAAGCCCATCTCGACAGCGTTTCCTGCACCCAGAACGGCAAGTCGCTCCCTGACATGTGGACGCAGCATGGAAAAGCTCACTCCGTGGGGTAAAGACCCAGCGTAGGCCCGCTTGTTTTTCCTGACTCCCCAGAAGATCGCGTCGGTCAGCACCCATGGGCCATCGTCCAGATCGTGATACGGAATGTCCTTCAGTAGTCCGATGTCCTTGAATTCCAACTGCAGCGAACCCTCGCTGTCGGTCCATATTCGCCTTCCGGCCAAGTTGAACGGATAGCGACGGAAGTCGACCTCGCCGATTTCCAGTTCAAGGAGCAACCGGGACATGGAAGCAGAACTCGTGTCCTGGCCTACCGCCTGAATCACTACGTCAATGTCGGGAAGCTTCATGCGGTCATCCACCCCTGCAGTCTGAAGAGAGCAGGCCCCGCCTGGTTGGCAAGCAGAAGGGGCAATGAGCACATGGTGACGCGTGCGGGGCTCGGGAAAACTTCGGCCAGACCTCAGGCGTCCTGCCCAGAACGCGCGCCACCAGAATGACTTCCCACCCTCGTATATCATTGGATCGACTGAAAACCTTGGCGCACAGGGGCAAAGGGTCCTGCGATGGCACCGCCGCGTATCGAACCCATCCCCTTCCCGTGCCTTTCTCGGGTGGCGTCGGCCTGCCTGCGGTTCACGGTCCAGAGCCACTGGCCACCCCAAATAGGTCCGATCCCGACAGCGCCACCCTCGATCGCGCCGCACACGCCAGGCCGGACGCCGACCACTGATGGCTCCGCCCACGCAACGATCCGATACGCTGGCCCGGTTTGCCGTATGTGGCCGCATCGGTGAAAATCGGGGCATTCCCCCGATTTCCTGCGAGTGCCGATGCACCATGACACCGACCTGATCAACATCGTGGCCGTTGGCCTGGGGCTCGCCTTCATCTTCGGCGCGCTGGCCAACAAGCTCCGCTTGTCTCCCCTGGTCGGTTACCTGGTTGCTGGCATCTGCGTAGGCCCGTTCACCCCCGGCTTCGTCGCCGACCAGGCGCTGGCCAACCAGCTGGCCGAACTGGGCGTGATGCTGCTGATGTTCGGCGTCGGCCTGCACTTCTCGCTGAAGGACCTGATGGCGGTCAAGGCCATCGCCATCCCCGGTGCCATCGGCCAGATCGCGGTGGCCACCCTGCTCGGCTGGGGCGTGGCCTCGCTGATGGGCTGGCCCGCCATCCATGGCGTCATCTTCGGTTTCTCGCTAGCCACCGCCAGTACCGTGGTGCTGCTGCGGGCGATGGAGGAACGCCGTCTGCTGGAGACCATGCGCGGCAAGATCGCGGTCGGCTGGCTGATCGTGGAAGACCTGGCCTGTGTGCTGGCACTGGTGATGATGCCGGTGATGGCCGGTGTGTTCGGCCCCGACGCGGCCAAGGAGTCGCACTCGCTCGGCAGCGTGCTGGCCGACATCGGCTGGACCTTCGTGCAGCTGGGCCTGTTCGTGGCGGTGATGCTGGTGGTCGGGCGCCGGGTCATCCCGTGGATCCTCGAACGTATCGCCGGTACCGGCTCGCGCGAGCTGTTCACTCTGTCGGTGCTGGCGATCGCGCTGGGCGTGGCGTTCGGCTCGGCGATGCTGTTCGGCGTCTCGTTCGCGCTGGGCGCGTTCTTCGCTGGCATGCTGCTCAACGAATCAGAACTGAGCCACAAGGCCGCGCATGATTCGCTGCCGCTGCGCGATGCGTTCGCGGTGTTGTTCTTTGTGTCGGTCGGCATGCTGTTCGACCCCAACATCATCGTGCAGCACCCGTGGCAGGTGCTGGCCACGGTGCTGATCATCATGTTCGGCAAGTCGGCCGCCGCGTTCTTCATCGTGCGTGCGTTCGGCCACCCGACCAGCACCGCGCTGACCATCTCGGCCAGCCTGGCGCAGATCGGCGAGTTCGCCTTCATCATCGCCGGCCTCGGCGTGGCGCTGCAGATCCTGCCGAAGGAAGGCCAGTCGCTGGTGCTGGCCGGTGCGCTGGTGTCGATCATGCTCAACCCACTGGTGTTCGGCCTGCTCGACCGTTGGCAGGCCAAGCAGGAGCAGTCCCCGCAGGCACCCGAGCCGCCTGAAGCCATCGGCCCGTCACGGGACCTGCATGACCACGCCATCGTGATCGGCTATGGCCGGGTCGGCAGCGAACTGGCGCAGGTGCTGAGCGACCGTGGCGTGCCGGTGCTGGTGATCGATGACAACAAAGAGCACGTCGAGCAGGCGCACGCCAGGGGCCTGGCAGCGATCCGTGGAAGCGCCGCCGCCGACCGGGTGCTGGCCGAGGCCCATCCGGAGCGGGCCAAGATCGCAGTGCTGGCGATCCCACAGCCGCTGGAAGCCGGCGAGGCACTGGCCAAGCTGCGTGCGATCAACCCGGACCTGACCCTGCTGGCGCGCGCGCACAGCGATGCGGAAGTGAAGCATCTGCTGGAACACGGTGCCGATGGCACGGTGATGGCCGAACGTGAGCTGGCGTACTCGCTGGCGGAGATGATCATGTCCACACCGCCGTACCGGAATCTGGGGCAGCACAGTATCCCGGTGGTGTGAGAAGTGTGCTTGCGGCAGGGCTTGCAGCCCGGCACCTGCTGAAGCAACTTCAACTGCAACGGCAAAAGCAAAAGGAGGCATTCCGTGGGATGGCGGGGTGGGTCCGCCTTCGACAGTTCCCCGCTGCTGTTGGTGCATTGGGTCAAATCCGTTTTCCGCAGGAAAACGGATCTGACCCCGGAAACAAAAAAATCCCCGGTCGACCCGCATCGACCGGGGATCTGGATCGCCACGTTGCCACGCCTTGGAGAGGCAGTTCCACCGTAGCGCATCGCGCCACCGGTGGTGATCGCCTGTGGCGATATGCACCAAGCGCGCGGCTATCAGGCTGCGGCCAGGGCCTGCTCCAGGTCGGCGCGCAGGTCGCCGATGTGCTCGATGCCGATCGACAGCCGCACGGTGTCTTCACTGACGCCGGCCTTGGCCAGTTCCGCCGCATCCAACTGGCGGTGGGTGGTCGAGGCCGGATGGGTGGCCAGTGACTTCGCATCGCCCAGGTTGACCAGGCGGGTGAACAATTTCAGCGCGTCAAGGAAACGTGCGCCTGCCTCGCGCCCGCCCGGCAGGCCGAAGGTCAGCACGCCCGAGCCGTGCCCACCCAGATAGCGCTGCGCGGCGGCGTGCTCGGGGTCGTCGGCCAGTCCGGCGTAACGCACCCAGGCGACCTTGTCGTGCGCCTTCAGGAACTGCGCGACGGCCAGTGCATTGGCGTTGATGCGTTCCATGCGCAGGGCCAGGGTCTCGATGCCCTGCAGGATCAGGAACGCATTGAACGGCGACAACGCGGCACCGGTATTGCGCAGCGGGACCACCCGCGCGCGCCCGATGTAGGCCGCCGGCCCCAGTGCTTCGGTATAGACCACGCCGTGGTAACTGGGGTCGGGTTGGTTGAGGCGGGCGAAACGCTTCGGCTGCGCCGCCCAGTCGAAGCGGCCGGAGTCGATGATGGCACCGCCGAGGCTGGTGCCGTGGCCGCCCAGGTACTTGGTCAGCGAATGCACCACGATGTCGGCGCCGTGCTCGAATGGGCGCAGCAGGAACGGCGTGGCCACGGTGTTGTCGACGATCAGGGGCACGCCAGCGGCATGCGCGACCTCCGCAATCGCAGCGATGTCGGTGACGTTGCCACGCGGGTTGCCGATGGATTCGACGAACACCGCCTTGGTGCGCTCGTCGATCAGCGCGGCGAACGCAGAAGGATCAGCCGGATCAGCAAAGCGCGCTTGGATGCCGTACTGCGGCAGCGTGTGCGCCAGCAGGTTGAGGCTGCCGCCATACAGCGCGCTGGAGGCGACGATGTTGTCGCCGGCCTCTGCAATGGTCTGGATGGCATAGGTGATCGCGGCCTGCCCCGAGGCCAGCGCCAGCGCACCGATGCCGCCTTCCAGCGCAGCCAGGCGCTGCTCCAGTACGTCGGTGGTGGGGTTCATGATGCGGGTATAGATGTTGCCGGGCACCTTCAGGTCGAACAGGTCGGCGCCATGCTGGGTGTCATCGAAGGCATACGCCACCGTCTGGTAGATCGGCACCGCCACCGCGCGGGTGGTCGGGTCGGGACGGTAGCCGCCGTGCACGGCCAGGGTTTCCAGTTGCCACTGCGGGTCGCTCATCGGGCCAGGCTCCATCCGGGGAAACCGCCACCATAGGCCAGCCGTCGCCCGCCGCTGAAAGCTGCTGGCGATGACGCCCATACCGGGGGTTATCAGGTTGGCCGCGATTCAGGCAGCGGTCACGGGGCGTTGATAGGCTTCGCCGCCGGGCGCTCCTGCCCGGGCACGGAGGCCCCACGCGCATGCAGCCATCCCCCTGGACACCAACCGCCAACGGTACTCCGACGCAGGTCCTGCTGGTGGAGGACGACCGTCGCCTGGCCGAACTGGTCAGCGACTATCTCCACGAACATGGTTTCGCCGTGCAGCATGTGGCCCGCGGCGACCTGGCCGGCGCCGCCTGCCGCCAGCATGCGCCCGAGCTGGTGGTACTGGACCTGATGCTGCCCGGCCTCGGCGGCATCGACGTGTGCCGGCAGATCCGCAGTTTCTCCGACGTGCCGATCCTGATGCTGACCGCCTGCGAAGACGACATCGAGCAGGTGCTGGGCCTGGAATCGGGCGCCGATGACTATGTGCACAAACCGATCGAGCCGCGCCTGCTGCTGGCCCGCCTGCGCGCCCTGCTGCGCCGCCGCCATGGCAGCAGCAACACCGGCACACCCAGCCGTCTGATGCATGGCGAACTGCTGATCGACCGCATGCAGCGCGAAGTGCACCTGCACGGTCAGCCGGTCGAGCTGGGCACCACGGAATTCGAGATCCTGTGGCTGCTGGCCAGCCAGCCGGGGCAGATCCTGTCGCGCGACCATATCCTGCAGGCGGTGCGCGGCATCGGCTTTGACGGCCTGGACCGCAGTGTCGATGTCAGCATCGGCAAGCTGCGCCGCAAGCTCGGCGATGATGCGCGCGAGCCGCGGCGGATCAAGACCGTGTGGGGCCGCGGCTACCAGTTCAATCCGTCGGCCTGGACGGCATGAAGCGGCTGTTCCTGTGGTTGTGGTTTATCACGGGTGCCTGCTTCCTGGTGTCGGTGTTCTTCCTCAACCACATCCTGGACGGCATCTACACGCCCGTGCAGGATCGCGTCTTCGTCCAGCAGGTGCGCGGGCAGGTGTACGCCCTGCGCAGTGGCCTGGCCGGCCTGGATGCCGACCAGCAGCGTGAGCGCCTGCAGCAGTGGCAGCCACACTACGGCATCGCCCTGACCCTGCTCGACAAACCTCCAGCACTCGACGCGCAGGAACAGGTGGCCGTGAAGGCCGATGGTTTCATCGTGCGCGATCAATACCAGCAGGTCCTGCTGCCCATCGAGGGCAGCGATGGCCGCTGGCTGCACCTGCGCCTGCCTGGCGCGGTGCAGATGACGACGTACATGACCATCGCCGCCTACCTCAGCATCCTGCTGCTGGTGGGCGCCAGCCTGTACGCGTGGGTGCGCCTGCTCTGGCGCGACCTGGAAGCGCTGCGCCTGCACGCCGACCGCATCGGCGCTGGCGATCTGCAGGCACGTGCGCAGGTCTCGCCACGCTCGCAGATCCGGGTCATCGTCGACCACTCCAACCGCATGGCGGCACGCGTGGCCGAACTGGTGCAGCGCCAGCGCGACCTGACCCATGCGATCTCGCACGAGCTGCGCACGCCGATCGCGCGCGTGGCCTTCGGCCTGGACCTGATGCAGGACAGCGACGATCACGAACGCCGTGCACGGCTGGCACAGGGGCTGCACGGCGATCTGGCCGAACTCAACCGGCTGGTCAGCGAACTGCTGGCGTATGAGCGCCTGGAGCACCCCAGCGAAGGCGAACCGATGCAGCGTATCGAAGCCAACGACTGGCTGCAGGCCTGCCTGGCCGATGCGCGCCGCGATGCCGAACGTGCCGGCCTGGTGCTGCGCGTGCAGCCCAGTGCGTTGCCACGGGTGGATGCCGAACCACGCCTGCTGCAGCTGGCACTCAGCAATCTGGTCGGCAATGCGCTGCGCCATGCGCGCTCGCAGGTGGAAGTCTCGCTGGTCGGTGTCGGCGGCCGCGCCTGCCTGCGCGTGGATGACGATGGCCCCGGCATCGCCGAAGCCGATCGGGAGAAGGTGATGCGTCCATTCACCCGCCTGGACGACAGCCGCAGCCGCGACACCGGGGGCTTCGGCCTGGGCCTGGCCATTGTCAGCCGCATCGCCGCCCGCCACGGCGGCGAGCTGCGCATCAGCCGCGCCACGCTGGGCGGCGCACGCCTGGAAATGCACTGGCCGCTGGCTGCCAGCTGAACGCCCACGGGCGCAATTACAGTTGATTACAACTCCCGCACAACTGCGGACGGATCGGTCGCCGGCGTATCGCCACGCTAGCGACCCTGCAGCACTCGCCGGATGCGCGCGCTGCCTTCCTCCCATTGTCGAGAGTTTCCATGTCCCAGCTTCGCCGTTCCCCCGCCCTGCTCTGCCTGGCCCTGTTGCCGCTGTTCGCCGCACCGACCGCCTACGCCCAGGATGACCGCTGGACCTTCGAGCTCGCTGCCGGCGGTGGCGTGGCGCCGCGCTACAGCGGCAGCGAGGAGTATCGTGCGACGCCGTCGTTGTCCTTTGATGTCACCTCGCCGGGTGGATGGTTTCTGGGCACCAGTGGCATTGGCTGGGGCACCTCCATCGGCGAGCACACCCGCGTGCGCGCGTATGTCGGCGCCAGCGGCATCCGCAAGGAAAAGGACTCGCTGCTCGGCGGTTCCGACTTCCTGCGCGGCATGGGTGATATCGATACCCGTCCCCTGGTCGGCGTCTCGGCTGGTTATACGCTGGGCGAAGCCGTGCTGAGCGGCTCCTGGCAGTTCACCCGCAAAGACGAGGACAAGGCCGAGAACGGCCTGGCCACCCAGCAGGTGCACTTGAACCTGAGCATGCCGCTGTTCGACCTGGCCGGCGGCGTAGTCAGCGGCAGCGTGTCCACCGACTACGGCAACCGCGGTTACATGCAGACCTGGTACGGCGTCAGCCCGGAACAGGCTGCGCGTACCGGCTTTGCCGAGCACAAGCCAAAGGCCGGCCTGGTCAGTGCCGGTGTCGGCCTGAAGTGGAGCCACCGCGTGGGCCGCAACGGCAACTGGTACATCTCGGCCGAAGGCACGCGCCTGCTCGGTGATGCCGCCGACAGCCCGATCGTGCAGAAGGCGAACCAGTTCGGCTTGATGAGCGGCTATACGCACCGCTTCTGATGCATGAAGGGCGCCGCTGGGCGCCCTCTTCTGCTGCGATCAGCGGCAGGCCGGGGCGTCGCCGCTGCCGCACAAGCCAACCTCGCGCAGCCAGCCGATCCACTGCACGACGTCGTCCTTCTCCGGTTCGGCGCGGAACGACTTCTGCACGGTGTGGAAGCCCTGCCTGCCCTGCATGCCCTTGATCCAGGTGAACTCCGGTTTGCCGGTGCCGGGGTTCAGCGGGCAACTGAGCATCAGCAGCGCGAATGGCCGTCCGCCCTCCTCGCCTTCGCGGATCCAGTGGCTCTGCGCAGCCGGACAGGCCATGCGCCACCCCGCCTCGATGATGCCGAGGAACTCGCGCGGACTCACATGGCCACTGTTCGGCGCATCATTGACGGTAACCATGTCGGTCCAGTCCTGCACGGTCTGGCCCTGCGGCACGTACTCGGTGATGCGGTTGCCTTGTGCGTCGGTGCTCTGGTGGGCCTGCTGGTAACCCTTCATCGGCGGCAGCTGGACCTGTTCGACGGCTGCGGCGTGTCCAGCAACTGCAGCGAGCGCCAGCGCCAGCGCCAGCGCCACGCAGAGTGAAACCCTGCGGGTAACGTCCATGCGGTTCTCCTCGTCCTTGCGAAAGTAAAACGGGATCATTGTGCCTTGCTGAGGCGTTGGTGGCGCGCCAGCCATGGCAGGCGCGCCACCGGTTCAGGCCTTGGCGAAGACCAAATGCCCACCCTCATTGCCGACTTCGATGGTGTCACCGTTGACGAACGCGCCGGACAGGATCTGCTGCGCCAGCGGATTCTCCAGCTGCGACTGGATCGCGCGCTTCAGCGGGCGCGCGCCATATACCGGATCGAAGCCGACGTTGCCGAGCAGATCGAACGCCGCATCGGAGACCGACAGCTTCAACCCGCGCTCGGCCAGGCGCTTCTCCAGCCCGCGCATCTGGATGCGCGCGATCTGCTTGATCTGCTGCTTGTCCAGCGGGTGGAACACCACGATGTCGTCCAGGCGGTTGATGAACTCCGGACGGAAGTGCGCCTGCACCACGCCCATCACCGCCGCCTTCATCTGCGTGTAGGCCTCCGGACTGTCGTCGGCGCTCATGTCCTGGATCTGGTGCGAGCCCAGGTTCGAGGTCATCACGATGACGGTGTTGCGGAAGTCCACGGTGCGGCCCTGGCCGTCGGTCAGGCGGCCATCGTCCAGCACCTGCAGCAGGATGTTGAACACATCCGGATGCGCCTTCTCCACTTCGTCCAGCAGGATCAGCGAGTACGGACGGCGACGCACGGCCTCGGTCAGGTAGCCACCTTCCTCGTAGCCGACATAGCCCGGAGGCGCGCCGATCAGGCGCGCGACGCTGTGCTTCTCCATGAACTCGCTCATATCGATGCGGATCATCGCGTCGGCACTGTCGAACAGGAATTCGGCCAGCGACTTGCACAGCTCGGTCTTGCCGACGCCGGTCGGGCCGAGGAACAGGAACGAGCCGGCCGGGCGATTCGGATCGGACAGGCCCGCACGCGAACGGCGCACGGCATCGGAGACGACCTTGATCGCTTCTTCCTGGCCGACGACGCGGTTGTGCAGCACCTCTTCCATGCGCAACAGCTTGTCGCGCTCGCCTTCGAGCATCTTGTTGACCGGGATGCCGGTCCAGCGCGATACGACTTCGGCAATCTCCTCGTCGGTCACGCGGTCCTGCACCAGCTTGAAGTCCTTGTGCTCGGCTTCCTGGGCCGCAGCCAGCTGCTTTTCCAGTTGTGGCAACAGGCCGTACTGGATCTCGCTCATCTTGGCGAAATCCTGGCGGCGCTGCGCGGCTTCCAGCTCCAGCTTTGCCTGCTCGACCTGTTCCTTGATCTTGGTTGCGCCCTGCAGCGCGGCCTTCTCCGACTTCCAGATTTCATTGAGATCGGAGAACTCGCGCTCCAGCCCGTCGATATCGTTCTCCAGGTCGGCCAGGCGCTGCCGCGAGGCTTCGTCCTTTTCCTTCTTCAGCATCTCGCGCTGGATCTTCAGCTGGATCACCCGGCGTTCCAGGCGATCCAGCTCCTCCGGCTTGGAGTCGATCTCCATGCGCAGGCGTGAGGCGGCTTCGTCCATCAGGTCGATGGCCTTGTCCGGCAGCTGGCGGTCGGTGATGTAGCGGTTGGACAGCGTGGCTGCAGCCACGATGGCCGGGTCGGTGATTTCCACACCGTGGTGCACGGCGTACTTTTCCTTCAGCCCGCGCAGGATCGCGATGGTGTCCTCCACCGTGGGTTCGCCGACGAACACCTTCTGGAAGCGGCGCTCCAGCGCAGCGTCCTTCTCGATGTACTTGCGGTATTCGTCCAGCGTGGTGGCGCCGATGCAGTGCAGCTCGCCGCGCGCCAGCGCTGGCTTCAGCATGTTGCCGGCATCCATCGCGCCATCGGCCTTTCCGGCACCGACCATGGTGTGCAGTTCGTCGATGAACAGGATGATCTGGCCTTCGTTCTTGGCCAGGTCGTTGAGCACGCCCTTCAGGCGTTCCTCGAATTCACCGCGGAACTTGGCACCGGCGATCAGCGCACCCATGTCCAGCGACAGCACGCGCTTGCCGCGCAGGCCTTCGGGCACCTCGTCGTTGATGATGCGCTGGGCCAGCCCTTCCACGATCGCGGTCTTGCCCACGCCGGGCTCGCCGATGAGCACCGGGTTGTTCTTGGTCCGGCGCTGCAGCACCTGGATGGTGCGGCGGATTTCCTCGTCGCGGCCGATCACCGGGTCGAGCTTGCCGCTCTCGGCGCGCGCGGTCAGGTCGATGGTGTACTTCTCCAGCGCCTGCCGCTGCTCCTCGGCATTCTCCGACTGCACGTTCTCGCCGCCGCGCAGCTTGTCGATGGCCGCCTGCAGGCGGGTCTTGTCGGCACCGGTGGCGCGCAGCGCCATGCCCAGCGTGCCACCATCCTCCAGCGCCGCCAGCACGAACCACTCGCTGGCGATGAAGGCGTCACCATGCTGCTGGGCCAGCTTGTCGGTCTGGTTCAGCAGGCGCCCCAGATCGTTGCCCATCGAGACGTTGCCGGCCTGGCCGGATACCTTGGGCAGTGCGTCCAGCGCCTCGGTCAGGCGCTCGCGCAGGACCGGTACGTTCACCCCGGCCTGGGCCAGCAGCGGGCGCGTGCTGCCGCCCTGCTGGTCCAGCAGCGCGCTGAACAGGTGAACCGGTTCGATGATGCTGTTGTCGCGGCCCACGGCCAGCGACTGTGCGTCTGCCAGCGCCTGCTGGAAACGCGAGGTGAGCTTGTCCATCCGCATTGCGAATCCTCATCGGTCATCAGGGCCGGCCCGCGCCGGCGATGCTGGGAAGATGCGGTTGCCCCACCCCGTTTCAAGGGTGGCTGCGACTGCACCCCGGGGCCAGTCAGCCTGCGGCCAGCATGCCGGAACGGGTGTGGTCGGCGCGTTGATCCCGATCAGTTCGGCACGGTGGACGGGCTCAGCGGGTGATCGCGCTGCGGATCGCCCGCAGCTGCTGCTTGATCGCCCGCGCCTGTGCAGGATCCATGCGTAGCAGGGCCTTCTGCCCGATCGAGCGTGACTGCAGGGTGGGATCGACGAAGCGGTAACGGCCGCGCTCATCGCGCTGCACCAGAGGCGCCTGGGCCAGTTCCGGGGTATCAAGCAGATGGTCGATCACCGCGACCAGGCGATCATTGAAATATCCGTCGGGCCGGCCCAGGTCGACGTAGGCCTGCTGGATCAACGGATAGAAGCGCTTGTAGGCCGTTGCCGTTGCTGCCGGATCCAGCGCGGTGAAGGCCTGCACATAGGGCGCATAGCGCGCCGCGTTGCTGGCGGCGGTGCGATCACCGCCTTCGCCGGGCTCGACCTGGAGGTTGCCCGGCAGCGGCCGTGCGGCCAGCGCAGTGGGCGGCACGCTGGGCCTGTCCAGGTTGTCGACCTGGGTGACCAGGCGCTGGATCAGGTGATCGCGCAGCAGCAGGGTCAGCGGCCCTTCGCCCTGGAACAGCTGGCTCAATGCACCCCAGGCAGCCGTATCGCTGTCAGCCAGCTTCGGCAGTGCCGGATCAGCGGCGGCCTCGGTATCCAGCGGATGCCTGATCGTCGGTGGCGCTGGCGCGGGTTCCGCGGCCGCCTGCGGTTGTGGCGCTGCGCTGGTACTGACGGCAGTTGACTGCACCGGCACCGAAACACCATCTGCCAAGTGCTTCAGCTGATCCCGGAACAACCAACCTCCCGCGCCGCCGATCACCACCACACCCAGCACCCAGGGCCATACCGCCTTTGCACTCTGCATGATGCAGCACCTCGTTTCACACGCATGGAGAAGGTGTGACCCCACCGATTGCAGCCGGTTCCCCGCCTGTTCCGCTGCCGTTCGGGTTGAGACCTGCAGCAGAGCCGCGCTCACGCCTGCTTTGCATGCTCCGCGCGACGCTGTGGGTCTTTTCCTGTGGAGGCACCGCCATGCAGTACGCGCTGTACTACTGGACCGGCATTCAGGGCCGTGGCGAGTTCGTGCGGCTGGCGTTGGAAGATGCCGGCGCCGACTACATCGACATGGCACGGGTGCACGGCGATGCGGTGATGCAGCCGTTCCTGGAGGGCCACAGCGAAGGCCCGCAGCCCTTCGCGCCGCCGTTCCTGAAGGCCGGCCGCCAGGTCATCGCGCAGGTCGCGGCGATCCTGGATTTCCTCGGCCCGACGCTGGACCTGGTGCCACAGGCGGCCTCGCGGCGGATGCAGGCGCTGCAACTGCAGCTGACCATCGCCGACCTGGTGGCCGAGGTGCACGACACCCACCATCCGATTGCCGCATCGAAGTACTACGAAGCGCAGAAGACCGAGGCCAAGGCACGTGCCGCGTCGCTGCGCAGCGAGCGCCTGCCGAAGTTCCTGGACTACTTCGAACGGGTGCTGGCCGCCAACGGTGGCCGCCATGCACTGCGCGAGCATTCGTACGTGGATCTGTCGCTGTTCCAGCTACTGAGTGGGCTGGACTACATGTTTCCACGCCGCATGCAGGCACTGGCGTCCACCCTGCCCCTGCTGCGCGCGCTGCAGGCGCGGGTGGCGAAGCGGCCGAACATCGCCGCCTATCTGGCCTCGGAACGACGTCTGGCGTTCAACACGAATGGCATCTTCCGCCACTACCCGGAGCTGGACGCCGAACGGTAGTGCCGGCCGCTGGCCGGCAGAGCGCGCTGTAAGCATTCGCCGCCTGCAACACGCCCCTGTAGGGCCGAGCCATGCTCGGCTCAGAGCAGCCGAGCGCAGGCTCGGCTCTACAGAGCACCAGAAGTGGAAGGAGCGGTAGCGCCGGGCCATGCCCGGCGTCACCGGTCAATGATCGGTGCGATCAGCCAGCGGTTGCACCGGCTGCTTCTGCAGCGACAGCAGGCCCAGCAGCACCGCCAGGGCCACGTAGGCGCCGGCAAACTGCAAACTGATGATGCGCGCCAATCCTTCCAGGTCCCACGGCAGGTAGATGCCGCCGCGCGGATCCACCGAGTGGATCAGCCCGAACAGTGTCAGCAGCGCAGCCACCAGCAGGAACCCGCAGGCACGGCGCAGGCGGCCATCGACCATCGCCGCCACCGCCGAAATCCACAGCATCGAGGTGATGATGAAGCCGTTGCCGAGAGTGAAGATCACCGCCAGCTCCGGCAGGCCGTGGCCGTCGAGCTTGGTCAGCAGCTGCGCCAGCTGATCCGGTGCGATCCAGCCGGGTGCCTTGATCGCCAGCAGGTAGGCCACCGACGGCAGGAAACCGAGCACCATCGCGCCGGCATGGTGGCGCGGCGTGGCCTGGAACGCCTGCGTGGTGATGTCGATGGCCACGTACACGATGATCGGTGCCAGCACCGCCAGCGGCAACCACTGCACCAGCCCGGAGATGATACCGAGCATGCCGCCGATGCCGACGAACAGGCCGGTCAGCAGCGTATAGCCGCTGCGCGCACCCATGTGCTTGTAGGCGGGCTGGCCGATGTACGGCGTAGTCTGCGCGACGCCGCCACAGACGCCTGCCACCAGCGTAGCCACCGCTTCCACCAGCAGGATGTCGCGGGTGCGGTAGTCATCGCCGGCCGCACGCGCGCTTTCAGAAACATTGATGCCGCCGACCACCATCAGCAGGCCGAACGGCAGCAGCAGCGGCAGGTAGGTCATCGCGGTGGGCAGGCCGTCGAGGAAGCCCAGTGTCGGCAGCGGCAGCACCACCTGCGGCGGCACCCACTCCGGTACATGGAAGCCGGGGGCGCCCAGCCCGGCCAGGCCCAGGCCGTAGTACAGCGCGGTGCCGAACACGAAGGCCAGCAGCACGCCCGGGCCTCGCACCGGCAGCTTGCCCTTGGCGATCAGCACATACAGCAGCAGGCCCAGCGTGGTGAAGCCGACCAGCGGCGAGCGCAGCGTCTCCAGCAGCGGCAACAGGCCCATCAGGACCAGCGCGATGCCGGCGATGGAACCCAGCAGCGCGGCACGCGGCAGCGCACGGGTGACTGCTTCACCGAAGAACGACAGAACGAACTTGAGCACGCCCATGATGACCAGCGCCGCCATGCCCAGCTGCCAGGTGGCGATGCCCGCCGCGTGCGGGTCCATGCCCTGCTGCTTGAAAGCGATGAAGGCCGGGCCGAGCACCAGCAGGGCCATGCCGATGCTGGTCGGGGCATCCAGGCCGAGCGGCATAGCGGTGACATCGTCGCGGCCGGTGCGCGCGGCCAGCCGGCGCGCCATCAGGGTGTACAGCAGGTTGCCGATCAGCACGCCGAAGGCCGTGCCGGGGAACATGCGGCCGAACACCACGTCGGCGGGGAACTGGAAGATCCCGACCAGGGCCATGGCGATGAAGCCGAGGATGGAGAGGTTGTCGACGACCAGGCCGAAGAAGCCGTTGAAGTCGCCGGCGACGAACCAGCGACGCGGTGCGGCGGAAGCGGGAGCGGACATGGAAGGGGCGGTGGGGGTGGGGACCGCCGATGGTAGGCCCAGCGGGGCCGGCGCGCCAATTCCGTCGTGGAATGATGGGTTCCAGCCAACGGCGGGGCCCTCGTGGCTGGGTTGGTCGCGGACAGCGGACCTCAGCGGGTGGGCCGGGCGGGTAGGCTGCGCAGGGGTCGCTGCAAGTACGTCCCTGTAAGCTCGGTCGCCGCTTGCTCGTGTGCGCAATCCTGCGCACACGAGCAAGCGGCGACCGAGCTTACATGGGTGAGGGCGCTTTGCTTGCGAAGCACTGCTTCGCAAGCGCCCGAACGCACAGCCGCCAGCGGCTGGGCCGGGCCCCGGAGGGGGACTTGCAGCGCCCCCCGCAACCGGACCCACCCCGCCTACTCACGGCAAACCTGCTTTTGACCTTGCTTCGGCGGTTGCGGTGGTGTCGGCGGGTGCAGGGCGCAGCCCTGCATCGACTCCCCCTACTTCTTCAGGAAGTTGTCCACCAGCAGATGCTTCACGTCGTCGAAGCGGCCGTTCAACACCGCCTTGGCCGCGTACAGCGCCGTGCCGGCGACCTGCTTGGCCTCGATCTGCGGCGGCATCACCAGCTCGGCGCGGCTGGTGTGCACGTCCAGCAGTGCCGGGCCGCGCTGCGACAGGAAATCCTGCACCGCTTCCTCCAGATCCTCACTACGGGTCACCGTGCGGCCGTGGAAGCCGATCACCTCGGCCAGGCGCCCGAAGTCCGGGTTCTTCAGGTCGGTGTAGTTGTCCAGCAGGCCTTCCACCTTCTGCTCCAGCTCGACGAAGTTGAGCGAGCCATTGTTGAACACCACCACCTTGATCGGCAGGTTTTCCTGCACCGCGGTCAGCAGGTCACCCAACAGCATCGCCAGGCCACCATCGCCGGACAGCGAAATCACCTGCCGGCCGGGGAACGCCTTCTGCAGGCCCAGGGCCTGCGGCATTGCATTGGCCATCGTGCCGTGCAGCAGGCTGGTCAGCGTGCGGCGGCGACCGTTGACGCGGATATGGCGCAGCACCCAGACCATCGGCGAGCCGCCGTCAGCGGTGAACAGTGCATCCTCGGTAGCGTGCTTCGAGAGCAGCGCGGTCAGGTGCTGCGGGTGGATCAGCTCGCCCTCGCCCGGCTGCTCCTCCTGTTCGCGCTTCTTCAGCGCCTTGTCGCGATGCTCGATGCACTCGTCCAGGAAACTGCCGTCCTCGCGCGGCGGCAGCATCGGCAGCAACGCATCCAGCGTGGGCGCGATATCGCCGACCACGCCGAGGTTCACCGGGTGGCGGCGGCCAAGGTGGCTGCCATCACGGTCGACCTGGATGATCGTGGCCTTGTCGGGGTAGAACTGGCCCCAGGCGAAGTCGGCGCCGAGCAGCAGCAGCGTGTCGCACTCCATCAGCGTGTGGAAGCCGGATTCGATGCCGAAGATGCCGGTCATGCCCATGTTGTACGGGTTGTCCGGCTCGACGAAATCCTTGGCGCGCGAAGTATGCGCAACCGGCGCCTGCAGGCGCCGGGCCAGTTCCAGCAGCTGCGCGTGCGCGCCCTGGCAACCGGCACCGGCATAGATGCCGATACGCTTGCCCTGCCCCAGCAGCTCGGCAATGCGCTGCAGTTCGGCGTCGGACGGGCGCAGCACCGGCTGGGTGTAGTGCACCGAGAACGGCACATCGTGCTTCACCTCAGCCTGGCTGATGTCGGCCGGCAGGATCACTACCGCCACGCCACGCCGGCTGATCGCCGCCTGGCAGGCCAGGGCCACCACGCGTCGCGCCTGCTCCGGGCTGTGCACCTGCTCGCAGAACACCGTGCAGCTGCCATAGACCGCCTTGAAATCCACTTCCTGCGGGAATTCCATGCCCAGCTCGCTGGTCACCACCTGGCTGGCGATCAGCACCATCGGTGCACGGTTGCGGTTGGTCTCGAACACACCGTTGATGAAGTGCAGGCCACCGGGACCACAGGAGCCCGCACAGGCGGTCAACTCGCCGCTCACCAGCGAATCGGCGCCGGCGGCGAACGCTGCCACTTCTTCATGGCGCACGTGCACCCAGGCGATCTCGCTGCCATGCATCGCATCGGTCACATGGTTGAGCGTATCGCCCACGATGCCGTAGCAACGGCGGACACCAGCCTGCTGCAGGGCGTCCACCACGATTTCGGCCACGCGCTTGCTCATCGGATACATCCTCGAACGGGGGAACGTCCGAGGCTAGACCCGATGAAGTGATGCCCCCGTGGGCAAGTTGCCCATTGCCTCGATGTGCAAACTGCGGGTAGACGTCTCGTCAATCATTGACGTTGATCCAACCCTCCACCGCACCGCTTTTCGGGTTGCGGTAGCGCAGCTTCACCCAGCCGTCCTGTTCATCCAGCAGTTCCACGCGATCCCCCTGCACCAGGTAACGCTTGGTGCTGGACGCGCCGGGTCGGTCGAAGAGGAACAGGCGCGCGGGCACCACGGTGGCCTGCTGGCCACGCAACGGTCCATCCGGCGGTGCACCCAGGCCATCGGCGATGGCACTTTCCAGCACCCGGCCGGCGGCATCATAGGTGCGCCAGACGGCAAGCGGGCCCTGCTCGCCGGTCTGTTCCCACTGCAGCGCGGCGTTCAACGTATCGCCCAGCATCAGCACGCTCTCAGAGCGGTACAGATGGAGCTTCGCGCCTGCAAACCGGTACTGGTCGGTGTACCACATCGGGCCGCTGCGGCAACTGCTGGTGAGGGTGCGGGTGGCAACGTCCACGCTCAGCCCCATCAGGTCACCACAACTGTCCTTGCCGTGGGTACCGGCCTGCAGCGCGCGGAAACCGGCACTGGTCGGATCGAAGCGGTACACCGCCACCGCCTCGTTGACCATGCCGACCGGGGCGCGCGCGACCAGTTCCGGGTAGCCATCGAAATCGACGTCTTCCAGACCCCAGCGCGAATTGCCGTCGGCATCGGCCGCGCCCGCCAGCGTCTGGCGCTTGCCCGACGGTGACAGCTGCACCACGATGCTTCCGTCCTGCTGGGGATCGGCATGCGCCTGCACATGAGCGGCCACCTGGAAGCGTAGCGTTTCGCCGTCGTCCCCACCCGCCTGCGCCGGCGGTGCCAGCACGCCCACCAATACCAGGCCCAGCAGGCATTCCCTGTAGTTCATCATTGCTCCCTGCGGCACCGCGGCGGCGCCTTCAACTCAGAACGATACCTCGACCGGCTGCCGCGACCACAGCACCGACTGATGCCTGGTCTGCTGCTTCCACGCCAGGCGGATCGCTTCGATATCGGCGCGGCGCTGCGGGGTGTCCTCATGCAGCACCACCAGCACCTTCGTGCGCAGGCGGTTGGGCGCGGCATCGCCGCGGAACAGCCACTGGCCGTAGGCATCGAACACGGTCAGGCCATCCGGGAAGCGCGGGGTCACTTCCTTGTCCAGGAAGGTGCGCCACTGCGCGTCGCTGATGGTGTCGGCCTGCGGGCGGTTGCCGGCGCCCTGCTCCTCGCCCACGCCGAAGTACAGCTCGCTGCGCACCCAGCCGTGCGCGGAAGACGGGCGCGCGGCGTCGCCCTTCAGTTCGGCGGTAGTGGCCGTGGCATAGGCGCTGGGCGCTTGCGATGAGAGGCTGGCGCAGCCGCTGGTGGCCAGCAGCACGGCGAAGACGAGGCCAAGGTGTTTCATCGGTACAGCTCCGGAGAAGGGGGGACAAGGCGAGCCAGCAGCGTACAGCGCCACCGGCCCGGCGTGCTGATGCCAACCGGGCATCAGCTCATGCCGGACCGGCAGGGGCTTGCATCCGCACCGGTCATCACGCGAAGATAATATATCGCTTCATCCGGATGGATGTAAGTGAAACTATCTCCCCTTCCCCGTCGTCGTTGTTGCTGGAGCCCCCATGTCCACCCGCCTGCCCGCGTCGCCGCTCGGCCTCGCCATCGCCCTCTCGCTTTCCTCCGCCGCCGTCCCGGCCCTGGCTCAGGACGCCACCAACCTGGACACGGTGATCGTCACCGGCACCCGCGCCGCCGATCGCACCGTGCTTGAGTCAACCTCGCCGGTGGACGTGCTCACCGCCGAGGACATCCGCAAGGCCGGCGTGGTCAACGGCGAACTGGGCAGCGCACTGCAGGCGCTGCTGCCCTCGTTCAACTTCCCGCGCCAGTCCAACTCCGGTGGCGCCGACCACGTGCGCGCGGCACAGCTGCGCGGCCTGTCACCGGACCAGGTGCTGGTACTGGTCAACGGCAAGCGCCGCCACCACACCGCGCTGGTGAACACCGACAGCAAGATCGGCAAGGGCACCACCCCGGTCGACTTCAATTCGATCCCGGTCAGCGCGATCAAGCGTATCGAAGTGCTGCGCGACGGCGCCGGCGCGCTGTACGGCTCGGACGCCGTGGCCGGCGTGATCAACGTGATCCTCGACAACGGCGGCGACGGCGGTGAGATCGAGGCCAGCTATGGTGCCAACCACACCGACCTCAAGCCGATCGGGCGCACCCTCACCGATGGCCAGACCGGCAACTTCAGCGCCAAGGTCGGCACAGCGCTGGGCGAAGACGGTGGCTTCCTGCGCGTCGGCCTGGAATACAAGCACCGCAACGGCACCAACCGCGCCGGCTTCGACGAGATTCCGCCGTGGGACCAGACCCCGGGCAACCTGGCGCTGCAGGGCAAGCGCAACTATGTGCTGGGTGATGGCCAGAGCAAGGACATCAACCTGTGGCTGAACACCGAGATTCCGGTCGGCCAGACCTCGACGTTCTACGCGTTCGGCACCTTCAACCAGCGCGATACCGAAGGCGCGAACTACTTCCGCTACCCCGATGGCGATGCCAACTGGAAGCAGGTCTATCCGAACGGTTACCGGCCTGTCTCAGAAGGCGAGAACCGCGACGTGCAGGCCGTGGCCGGCGTGCGTGGCCAGTGGGGCGAATGGAGCTACGACGGCAGCGTCGATTACGGCCAGAACGACTTCACCTACCGCCTGCGTGATTCGCTCAACGCGTCGCTGGGCCCGACCAGCCCGACCCGCTTCAAGACCGCCGACTACGAGTACGCGCAGACCGTGGGCAACCTCGACCTGAGCCGCGTGTTCACCCAGAGCGAGAGCATCAGCCACACGCTGGGCCTGGGCGTGGAAGCGCGCCATGAGCGCTACCAGACCCGCCCCGGCGACCCGGCCAGCTATGCGGCGGGCCCGTACACCGACCGCCCGACCGGCTCGCAGGCCGGTGGCGGCCTGACCCCACAGGACGCCGCCACCCTGTCGCGCGACGTGGCCAGCGCCTATGCCAGCCTGTCCAGCCAGTTCGGCGAGAAGTTCTCCACCGATCTGGCCGCGCGCTACGAGCATAACGACGACTTCGGCGGCGAGCTGACCGGCAAGCTCGGCCTGCGCTACGAGTTCACGCCGGCGTTTGCATTGCGCGGTGCCATCTCCAACAACTTCCGCGCACCTTCACTGGCGCAGATCGGCTACGAATCCACCTCCACCGGCTATAACGCTGGTGGCCAGCTGGTGCAGGGCCGACTGCTGTCGGTCAACAATCCGATCGCGCGTGGCCTTGGCGCGCAGGACCTGAAACCGGAAAAATCCCTGAACACGTCGCTGGGCTTCACCAGCCGCATCGGCGAACACTTCGACCTCTCGCTGGACTTCTTCCAGATCGACATCGACGACCGCATCGCACTGTCGGAGAGCATCACCGGTGATGCACTGACCGGCTACGTGGCAGCCAACTACGGTGTCAGCGGCCTGCAGAGCGCCAGCTTCTTCGTCAACGCCGCCGATACCCGCACCCGTGGCGCCGAGCTGGTGAGCAACTGGCGCCAGTCGCTGGGCGATGGCCAGCTGCTGTTGACCGGCACCTATGCGTATACCAAGACCACGCTGAAGAACGTGCTGGCCACGCCGGCCCAGCTGCAGGCGCTGGACCCGGATTATGTGCTGTTCGGGATTGAAGAGACCAACACGCTGACCGATGCCACACCGCGTACACGTGGCAGTTTCTCGGCTGCCTGGAGCAACGACCACTGGTCGCTGAGCAGCCGCGTGAACCGCTACGGCAGCGCCACCCGCGTGTTCAACTTCGGTGATGGCAACATCCCGCGCCAGACCTACCAGGCCGAGTGGCAGCTGGACGCGGAAGTCGAATACCGCATCACCCCGCAGTGGAGCGTGGCCATCGGCGGGCAGAACCTGACCGACAACTACCCGGATCGGTCCAACAGCGATATCCACTACTTCGGCAACCTGCCGTATGACGTGCTGTCGCCGATCGGCAGCAATGGCGCGTACTACTACGGCCGCGTCCGCTATACCTTCTGATTGCTCTGGGTGTAATTGCCTTGGGTGGGTGCGGACCGTTGGTCCGCACTGCCCGGGTTCAATGCAGGCTGACCCTTTGTGCCAACCAACGGTTGGCACCCACCGGAAGTGATCGCTCTCGGTGGGTGCGGACCGTTGGTCCGCGCTGTTTGGGCTGGATGCAGGCTGACCTGCCGTGCCGACCAACGGTCGGCACCCACCGAAGCTGATCCGTAGCCTGCCCTCGACCCCACGTACACGCCCACGCTGGCAAGGTGGGCCGCATGGCTGAACCGCTCCCCCTGCGTCCGCCACCGCCATTGCTGGACGACGCCTGTGCGTTGTTCCTCGATGTCGATGGCACCCTGATCGAGTTCGCTGCGCGCCCGGATGCCGTGCAGCTGCTGCCGGATGTGCGTGACGCCATCGGCCGCATCAGCGACCGCCTGGAAGGTGCCGTAGCACTGGTCAGTGGTCGCCCGCTTGAGCAGCTCGATCAACTGTTCGCTCCCCTGCAACTGCCTGCCGCGGGCCTGCATGGCCATGAATTGCGCGGCGAGGACGGTCGTGTGCTGCGCGAGGAGCACGACGACGACACCGCCGAGTGGCTGCACGCGCTGCACCAGCAGGCGATGCGCTTCGCCCATGGCCACCCCGGCGTGCTGGTGGAAGACAAGGGTGTGGGCCTGGCGCTGCACTGGCGCGGCGCGCCGCACGCCGCCAGCGATGTGCGCGCCTTCGCCGACCGCCACGTGCGCGGCCGTTCCAGTTACCGCCTGCAACCCGGCGACCACGTGGTCGAGTTCGTCCCGGTTGGCAGCGACAAGGGCCGTGCGGTACGGAGGATGATGCAGTACCTGCCCTTCCGTGGCCGCCTGCCCGTCTTCCTCGGTGACGACCTCACCGACGAATTCGGCTTCGACGCTGCCAACGGCCAGCATGGCTGGAGCGTGCTGGTGGGCGAACGCGAACCCAGCGTGGCCGTGTTCGCGCTGCCCGACATACGCAGCGTGCACGCCTGGCTGCGTGAGAATGCCTATTGACCCGGCCCCCCCACGGCCGCAACCGAGATGTACCGCGTGATGACCCAACCCGATCTTGATCTGGGCGTGGTCGGCAACGGCAGCTTCGGCGCCCTGGTCGACAAACGTGCCCGCGTTGTCTGGAGCTGCCTGCCCACCTTCGACGGCGACCCCACCTTCTGTGCCCTGCTCGGCCCCAACCAGCAGACCGGTGGTGACTTCGCCATCGAGCTGGAAGACTTCGCCAGCAGCGAGCAGGAGTACCTGACCAATACGGCGATCCTGCGCACCGTCCTGCGCGACACGCACGGCGGCGAACTGGAGATCCTCGACTTCGCGCCCCGCTGGCGGCAGAACGACCGCTTCTACCGGCCGGTCAGCCTGATCCGCCAGGTGCGCCCGCTGGCCGGTAGCCCACGCATCACCGTGCGCGCCCGCCCGCTGGCCGATTGGGGCGCGCGCGTGCCGGAGTCCACCTGGGGCAGCAACCATGTGCGCTGGATCCTGCCCGAGCACGTGCTGCGGCTGACCACCGATGTGCCGGTCCGCTTCGTGCGCGACGGCCTGCCGTTCGTGCTCAGCCATCCCGTCCACCTGATCCTGGGCGTGGACGAATCGCTCAACCGCTCGATCAGCGGCTACGTGCAGGAAGCCTTCCAGCGCACCCGCGACTACTGGCGCGAATGGGTGCGCTACCTGTCCATTCCCCTGGAGTGGCAGGACGCGGTGATCCGCAGCGCGATCACGCTGAAGCTGTGCCAGTACGAGGACAGCGGTGCGATCATCGCGGCGATGACCACCTCCATTCCGGAAGCACCCGGCAGCGTGCGCAACTGGGACTACCGCTACTGCTGGCTGCGTGACGCAGCTTTCGTGGTGCGCGCGCTGAACCGTCTCGGCGCAACGCGCACGATGGAACAGTTCCTCGGTTACATCTTCAACCTGGCCACCACCGACGGCACGCTGCAGCCGCTGTATGGCATCGGCTTTGAAGCCAAGCTGGACGAAGACGAAGTGCCGAGCCTGTCCGGCTACCGCGGCATGGGCCCGGTGCGCCGCGGCAACCTGGCCTGGGTGCAGCGCCAGCACGACGTGTACGGCAGCGTGGTGCTGGCGTCCACGCAGCTTTTCTTTGACCGTCGCCTGCAGGATCCCGGCGACGCGCACACGTTTGCCCGCCTGGAACCCCTGGGCGAACAGGCCTTCGCCCTGCACGACGTCCCCGATGCCGGCCTGTGGGAATTCCGCGGCCGCACCGAAGTGCACACCTACACCAGCGCGATGTGCTGGGCTGCGTGCGACCGCCTGTGCAAGATCGCCGTGCGCCTGAAGCGTGATGACCGCGCACACTACTGGCGCGAGCGCGCCGACACCATCCACGCCCGCATCATGGCCGAATCCTGGAGCGAGGAGCTGGGCCACTTCACCGATACCTTCGGCGGCCATCGCCTGGATGCCTCGCTGCTGCTGCTGGCCGACATCGGCTTCATCGACGCGATGGACGCCCGGTTCATTGCCACCGTCGATGCCATCGGCCGCGACCTCAAGCACGGCAATTCGCTGTACCGCTACGTCGCGCCGGATGACTTCGGCGAACCGGAAACCAGCTTCACCATCTGCACCTTCTGGTACATCGATGCGCTGGCGGCAATCGGGCGCATGGACGAAGCACGCGAGATGTTCGAGCTGCTGCTGAAGCAGCGCAACCATCTGGGCCTGCTGTCGGAGGATCTGGCCTTCGACAGTGGCGAGGCCTGGGGCAATTTCCCGCAGACCTATTCGCACGTCGGCCTGATCACCGCCGCGATGCGCCTGTCGCGGTCCTGGCAGGAGGCATCGTGAGTCGTCTGGTCGTGGTTTCAAACCGTGTGGCCGTGCCCGGCGAGAACCGCGCAGGCGGCCTGGCGGTCGGCCTGTTGGCCGCCCTGAAGGAGCGCGGCGGCCTGTGGTTCGGCTGGAGCGGCAAGACCGTAAAGGAAGGCAGCGGCACGCTGCACCGGCAGAAGGACGGTGACATCGACTACGTCACCATGGACCTGAGCAAGCGCGAGGTCGATGGCTACTACAACGGCTTTGCCAACCGCACGCTGTGGCCACTGCTGCACTTCCGCCTGGATCTGGTCGACTATGACCGCGGTACCCGCGAGACCTACCACAAGGTCAATGCGCTGTTCGCCGACAAGCTCGCGCCATTGCTGCGCGAGGATGACATCGTCTGGATCCATGACTATCACCTGATTCCGCTCGGCGCACTGCTGCGCGAGCGCGGCATCGGCTGCCGCATCGGCTTCTTCCTGCACATCCCGATGCCGTCGGCGGACCTGCTGCAGGCGATGCCCGATCACCTGCGGTTGTTCTCCGCGCTGTACGCCTACGACCTGGTCGGCTTCCAGACCCAGCGCGATGCCGATCGCTTCCAGACTTACCTGCGCCTGTTCGGCGGCGGGCGCGTGCTCGACAACGGCGAGCTGGAAGCGCCGGGCGGGCGCCGCTTCCGTGCAGCAGCCTTCCCGATCGGCATCGACACCGAGCTGATCGCACGCCAGGCCGGCACAGCCGCCACCAAGACCGCCGTGAAGAATCTTCGCGCCAGCCTGCGCGACCGCCAGCTGGCAATCGGCGTGGATCGCCTGGACTATTCCAAGGGCCTCCCCGAGCGCTTCCTTGGCTTCGAGCGCTACCTGCAGCGCCACCCTGACCAGCGCGGCTCGTTGACCTACCTGCAGATCGCCCCGGTCTCGCGCGGTGATGTCACCGAGTACCGGCAGTTGCGCAGCCAGCTGGAGCAGATCGCTGGCCACATCAACGGCGGCCATGCCGAGCCGGACTGGACGCCGCTGCGGTACGTCAACCAGAACTTCACACATGCCACGCTCACCGGCTTCTACCGGGCGGCGGCGGTCGGCCTGGTCACGCCGCTGCGCGATGGCATGAACCTGGTGGCCAAGGAATACGTGGCGTCGCAGGACCCGGAGGATCCGGGCGTGCTGGTGCTGTCACTGCTGGCTGGCGCCGCCGACGAACTGAAGCAGGCACTGCTGGTGAACCCGCATGATCTGGACGGCGTGGCCGATGCGATCGCCACCGCAGCCACGATGTCGCTGAGCAGGCGCAAGGAGCGCTGGCACGCGATGATGGAGCACCTGCGCACCTACGACATCAACCACTGGCGCCGCAGCTACCTGGACGCGCTGGAGGGTTGAAGCACGCGTTCCTGTAGAGCCGAGATCCTATGTTCGCGGTCAAGCCTGCTGGAAGCAGGCTTGACCCACTTTCAGCATGGCTGGGTCAAAGTCCCGACCGCTCTTGAAGACGCCCCAGGCGATCTTGGCCAGCTTCCTGGCCAGGATGTTA
>NZ_JCAFTA010000010.1:0-157072 GCF_059369815.1 Stenotrophomonas sp. YJH_SMC_27
CCATGTAAGCTCGGTCGCCGCTTGCTCGTGTGCGCTGTCCTGCGCACACGGCAAGACCGGGGTTGGGCGTCCTGCCCAACCCGCCCGAGGCATGCCTCGGGCCCATGCGGCTCACGCCCCCGCAACCGGACCCACCCCGCCTTCGACAGATTTCCACGATCTGTCGGGCCCTGTTTTCTGTAGAGCCGAGCCATGCTCGGCTCAGATCTCCCGGATATCGAGATGTTCGATTTAGATGGAGATTCATCCACGCATGGCGTGGATCTACGTGTCGACCAAGGTCGACACCTACCAACAGCAGCAGGAATCTATCAGAGGTGGGGCGGTGTCGGAGGGCGGGGTGTCAGCCGCATGGATGCGGCTGCCAAGCTTACAGGGACGTACTTGCAGCGTCCCCGCACTCCGACACCGCCCCGCCATCCTACGGAAAGCCCGCTGTTGCTGTTGAGGTTGCCGGCCAGCGGCCGGCACTACCACGGGTGCAGGGCGCAGCCCTGCCGCCCCCTCCTCAGTGGCGGCGGCGCTTGCGATCCACGTACAGGGTCCTGGCAATGCTCAGCACAATGCCGACACCGATACCCACCACGCAGCCCAGCAGCAGGTTGTCGGCCCCAAGGCCCACACCCACGCCGACCACGGTGGCGATGACCATTTCAGCGGTGTGGGAAATAGGTTCGGGCTTCGGGGCGGACATGCGGGCTCCAGCGTCAGATCGGATCTTCGGGATGGGCCAGTGGCCCGGAAACGACGAGGCCGGGTTGCCCCGGCCTCGTCTGGTGCACCTGCAGGGGACCGTCAGTGCGATTCGGCCGGGCCCGCGATCGGCGGCAGCGGACGGGCGTCGCCGCCCTTGTCGTTGCCACCGTCCTTGTTCGACTTGCTCCAGCCCGCCGGCGGCGGCGGATCACGACCTTCCATGATCGCGTCGATCTGCGGCGCATCGATGGTCTCGTACTGCAGCAGCAGCTGGGACATCGCGTGCAGCTTGTCGATGTTCTCGGTCAGCAGCTGGGTAGTACGGGCGTAGGCCTTGTCGAGGATATTGCGCACTTCCTCGTCGATACGGCGCGCCGTGTCGTTGGACACGCTCTTGTGCTGGGTAACCGACCGGCCCAGGAACACCTCATCGTCCTCTTCGCCATAGGCGATCGGACCGAGCTGCTCGGACAGGCCCCACTTGGTGACCATGTTGCGGGCCATCTTGGTGGCACGCTCGATGTCGTTGGAGGCACCGGTGGTGACCTTGTCCTCGCCGAAAATCAGCTCTTCGGCGACGCGGCCGCCGTACAGCGAGCACAGCTGCGACTGGATCGCGACGCGGTTCATCGAGTACTTGTCGCCTTCCGGCAGGTACATGGTCACACCCAGCGCACGGCCACGCGGAATGATCGTGACCTTGTAGACCGGATCATGCTCGGGTACCAGACGGCCGACAATGGCGTGACCGGCTTCGTGGTAGGCGGTGAGGGTCTTCTCCTCTTCGCTCATGGCCATCGAGCGGCGCTCGGCGCCCATCAGGATCTTGTCGCGGGCACGGTCGAAGTGGTCCATGCGGACTTCCTTCTCGTTGCCACGCGCAGCGAACAAGGCGGCCTCGTTGCAGAGGTTGGCCAGGTCGGCGCCGGAGAAGCCCGGGGTACCGCGCGCGATCACCATCGGCTCGACGTCGTCGGCCAGCGGCAGCTTGCGCATGTGGACCTTCAGGATGTGCTCGCGGCCCTTCACGTCCGGCAGGCCGACCACGACCTGGCGGTCGAAACGGCCCGGGCGCAGCAGCGCCGGGTCCAGCACGTCCGGACGGTTGGTCGCGGCGATCACGATCACGCCTTCGCCGCCTTCAAAACCGTCCATCTCGACCAGCAGCTGGTTCAGGGTCTGCTCGCGCTCGTCGTGGCCGCCGCCCAGGCCGGCGCCACGGTGGCGGCCGACAGCGTCGATTTCATCGATGAAGATGATGCACGGGGCATGCTTCTTGGCCTGCTCGAACATGTCGCGCACGCGGCTGGCGCCGACGCCGACGAACATTTCCACGAAGTCCGAACCGGAGATCGAGAAGAACGGCACCTTGGCTTCGCCGGCAATGGCCTTGGCCAGCAGCGTCTTGCCGGTACCCGGCGGGCCCACCATCAGCACGCCGCGCGGAATCTTGCCGCCCAGCTTGGTGAACTTGGACGGGTCGCGCAGGAAGTCGACCAGCTCGCCCACTTCTTCCTTGGCCTCGTCGCAGCCGGCGACGTCGGCGAAGGTGACCTTGATCTGGTCCTCGCCCTGCAGCTTGGCGCGCGACTTGCCGAAGGACATCGCGCCCTTGGCACCGCCACCGCCGCCCTGCATCTGGCGCATGATGAACAACCAGAAGCCGATGATCAGGATGACCGGCAGGAAATTCATCAGGATCGCGCCGAGGGAAATGCCGCTGGACGGCTCCTCCTGCACGATCTCCACGTTCTTGGTGCGCAGCACGTTGATCAGGTCGCGATCGAACGGTGCGGTGATGGTGGATGTCTGCCCGCCGCGGGTGGTGTAGGTCAGCTGGCTGGTGCCGCCGCGCATGTCGCCGCCGAAGGCGACCTTCTGCACGTTGCCGCTGTCCACCTGGTCCAGGAACTGCGAGTACGACGCGCCCTGCGCGCCGGCTCCGGAGGACTTCGGCGAGAAGCTCTGGAAGACCACCATCAGCACGACGGCGACGACCACCCATAGCAGGAGGTTCTTGGTCAAGTCGTTCATCCTCATTGGCTCCGGTGTTCCTCTCAGTGCTGGCGTTGCGTGGGGGTCGAACTTGCGTACATTGCGAGCTTACTTCATGTGGGCGCGTTTTCCCTGACCCAAGGCATACACCTCGGGAGAGCGCTTGCGCGAGGCTTCCGGCTTGCGGATGGAGACCTTGTCGTACCGGCGGCGCATGTCGCGCACGTAGTCGTCAAAGCCTTCACCCTGGAACAGCTTGATCAGGAACGCCCCACCGGTCTTGAGGTGGTTGTCGGCAAAATCCAGGGCCAGCTCCGCCAGGTGCATCATCCGCGGCTGGTCGACCGCACCCACACCACTCTTATTGGGGGCCATGTCCGACAGCACAAGGTCTACCGGCTGATCCCCGAGCATGGCTTCAAACTGCGATAGGACGGCTTCTTCCCTGAAGTCACCATGAAGGAACTCCACGCCGGCCAGCGGCGGCATGTCCAGGATATCCAGGGCCAGCACCCGGCCGGTATCGCCGATCTGTCTCCGCACCTGTTGAGACCAGCCGCCCGGGGCCGCGCCGAGGTCGACCACCACCATGTGCGGCTTCAGCAACCGGTCACGTTCCAGCAGCTCTTCGAGCTTGTAGGCGGCACGCGAGCGCATGCCTTCGGCCTGGGCCTTCTTCACGAAGGGGTCGGAGAAGTGTTCCTTGAGCCAGCGCTGGCTGCTTTTGCTGCGGGTAGCCATTGAAAATAGGGGCTGATGGGGTCCTCATGATACCCTGATCGCCCCATTCAACCGTCTTTTCCTGCATGTCCATCGCCCTGACCGCCTCCCAGACCCGTTTCCTGCGCGGCCAAGCCCACGACCTGAAGGCCCTGCTGCAGACCGGCGGCAAGGGTGTGACCCCGGCCTTCATTGCGGAGCTGAACGAAGTGCTGGAGCGCCACGAGCTGGTCAAGGTGAAGGTCGCTGCCGAAGACCGCGAGGCCCGTGACGTGATGATCGGCGAGATCGTCGAAGCCACCGAAAGCGCGCTGGTGCAGCGCATCGGCCACGTCGCCGTGCTGTACCGCCCGAGCAGGGAACAGCGCCAGATCGTGCTGCCGCGCGGCTGATCGGCCTACTGCCATGCAGCTGAACCACGAACCGCCGGACTACGCCTACAGCCTGCGCGCCGCCGACGGCCGCTCGGCCAAGGTCAATGACCAGGTGCTGGGCAGCAGTTTCTTCCTGACCCCGGACCAGCTGGTCACGCAATGGCCGGCGGTGAGCGCCACTGCGCTGCAGCTGGCTGACCTGGAGCCGATCCTGGCGCTGAACCCGGCGCTGATCGTGCTCGGCACGGGTGACCGTCAGGTGTTCCCGCCGGCGGCGGTGATGGCCGCCTGCCTGTCACGCGGCATCGGCCTGGAAGTGATGAACAATCCAGCCGCCGCGCGTACGTTCAACATCCTGGCCGGCGAAGGCCGCAAGGTCGCGGCTGCTTTCATTCTGGAAGGCTGAGTTCTCGAGTCACCGGTGCCTCCGGCCCCTAGCGGCCTGAAGGCGCGCAGCGGAATGCCGAGAACTCCTGGAGCCGGCCGATCAGGTGGCCGCCCTGCCCCCAGCGGATATCCATGACCTTCCAGTCCCGGTCCTGCCGCTGCAGCAGGACCCGGTCGGTCCATCGATAGTCGCCCACTGCCATGTCGACGCGGATCCAGGTCGCGTCACCCCTCGATTCGGGCATTCCCACCGCGACCGTGTCCGGTCGGTCCGGCGCCAGCAGATACAGGCTCTGGTCGAGCATGTGTGGCTTCTCGTCGTGCGCGGCCAGCGCGGTGCAGGCCCGCTCGTAAGCATGCTGCGCATCGACCGCCGAGCGCAGGGCATCGCCCAGCGACGGCGGGATGGCCGCTTCATCTGAAGCCGGCGCCTGGACTACGGCGTAAAGACGGGTGACCACGTCGCGCGGATCGCTGGCCGCGGTGACCAGCGGCGCGGCGATCAGCAAGGCGAGAACGGAAGCAGGACGCAGCATGGGGTACCGGGTCGACTGGGACCGCTCAAGAATGCCGGGTATCCGGTCCGCCGTGAAGGTGAGCCAGCGGCACACAGGATCGCAAACGACCGCTCCGCAGTCGCTGAGTCGAGCACGGCTCTACAGGTCAGGAACGCCAGGCATGGCCCGGCACTCCCTGTTCCAACCGCGTCAACGTGCCGGCAGGTACTGCTGCGGATCGACCGGCTTGCCGTTGTAGCGAATCTCGAAGTGGACCATGTCGCGGTTCGCACCGGTGCGGCCCATTTCGGCGATCTGCTCGCCAGCCTTCACGCTCTGCCCTTCATTGACCAGGCGCTTGCGGTTGTGGCCATAGGCCGACAGCCACTGGTCGCTGTGCTTGATGATGATCAGCTCGCCGTAGCCGACCAGGCCGGCACCGGAATACACCACCACGCCATTGGCGGCGGCCTTTACCGGCTGGCCGCTGGTACCGGCGATGTCGACGCCCTGCTTGGTCGCGTCACCGGCCACGTAGCGGCCGACGATCGCGCCATCGGCTGGCCAGCGCCAGGCGATGTTGCTCTTCACCGGCCCGACCGGCGCCGGGGCCGGCGCGGTGCTGCCGCCACTGCTGCCAGCCGAACGCGGCGGGGTGACCACCGTGGTCGGCGCACGGCCGCTGGTGGCCCCCTGCGGATACAGGCGGATCACCTGGCCGGGGTAGATGGTCGACGGGTTGTCCAGACGATTCCAGGCAATCAGGTCGGCCGGGGTGATGTCATGGATGCGGGCCAGCGCATAGATGGTGTCGCCCTTGCGCACCACCACGGTCTGCCCGGGCTTGGGTACCGAGGTCTTCGGCGTGGTCACGCCGCCAGCGTTGCCGCCGCCCGGGCGGACCACGGTGGCGGTACCGCAGGCGGCCAGTGTGGAAACCAGCAACGCCAGCGCGCCGATGCGCACTCCCTTGCTCAGACGATCAGGATTCATGCGAACTTCGACCTCCATACAAGCCAGGCGATCAGCACCACCACCAGCACGGTGGCGATCCAGCCCAGCGGTTCAATCCAGCGACGCAGTGCGGCTTCGGCACGCGCACCACCGATACGGATGACCGCGGCCAGCACGAACACGCGCTTGCCGCGACCGATCAGCATGCTCAGCAGGTACTGCGGCATGGGTACGCCGACGATACCCGATGCCCACGTGAAGACCTTCATCGGGATGGGCATGAATCCGCCCAGCACCAGGAAGGTGAACACCGCCCAGGGCGACTCGGCCATCTTCGCCTGCACGGTGGTGATGCCCTGCTCGATCGCCGGCAGCATGCCCAGCGCTTCGAACAGCGGCTTGATCGCCTCGAAGGCGTAGTGACCCAGTGCATAGCCAACCAGCGCGCCGAGCATCGAGCCGGCCAGGCTGAGGGTGGCGAACCACCAGCCGCGCTTGGGCTGGGCCACGCACATCGGCGCCAGCATCACCTCCGGCATCACCGGGAAAATGATCGCTTCGAAGAAACTCAACACCGTCAGGTAGGTCGGCGCGCGTTCGTGCGCCGCCCACTTCATCGCCCGCTCGTACAGCGGCCCGAAAATCTTCATGCAACCCTGCTCCGTGGATTAGTCGAGCATGCCAGACAGCAGCGGCACGAAGGTGACCGGCGCCAGCACGTGTTGTTCGATGCTGCCGTCGGCCTTGCGGTCCAGCTGCACCAGCGACTGCGCCCCGGGACCACCGACCGGCGCCACCAGCCGGCCGCCCTCGGCCAGCTGCTCGATCAGCGCGTCGACCAGTGCCGGCGCCGCCGCAGTGACCACGATGGCATCGAAGGGACCGTGCTCGGCCCAGCCGACGCGACCGTCGTCATGCTTGGTGCGGATGTTCATGCCCAGCGCACGGAAGCGCTTGCGCGCCTGGCGCAGCAGGTCGCCGATGCGCTCCACGGTGTAGACCTCCAGGCCCAGCGCACCGAGGATGGCGGCCTGGTACCCGGAACCGGTGCCGACTTCCAGCACGCGCTTGGGCGCGACCTGGAGGACCGCTTCGGTCATCCGCGCTACCACCCAGGGTTGAGAGATGGTCTGGCCGTGGCCGATGGGCAGCGCGGTATCCTCGTAGGCACGCGAGGCCAGCGCTTCGTCGATGAACAGATGGCGCGGCACCACCCGGATCGCGTTCAAGGTCGGCTCGTCGACGATGCCGGCTTCGCGCAGGCGGTCGACCAGACGGTCACGCACGCGCTGCGAGGTCATGCCGATACCCACAGCTTCCGGTTGCAGGCGCAGGCGTGGGCTCATGCCGGCTGGTCCAGGGCTGCGCTGAGGCCGCCGACCCAGCTGGCCACCTTCTCCAGCGCCTGGTAGCGGGTGAGGTCGACCTGGATCGGCGTGATCGAGATGTGGCCGGTGCGCACGGCGTGGAAATCGGTACCCGGGCCGGAGTCCTGCTCGCGGCCGGCCGGGCCGATCCAGTACACCTCGTTGCCGCGTGGATCCTTCTGCGCGATGCAGCCTTCGGCACGATGGCGGTTGCCGAGGCGCGTGACCTCGAAGCCCTTGACCTCGCTCCACGGCAGGTCCGGCACGTTGACGTTGAGGATGGTGTCGGCCGGCAGCGGGTCGGCCTTGAGCCGTGCAACGATCTCGACCGCGGCGCGCGCAGCGGTTTCGTAGTGCTTCGGATCGTGGTTGCGGCTGACCAGCGACACCGCCACGGCGGGCAGGCCCAGGAAGCGACCTTCCATCGCCGCCGAAACAGTGCCGGAATAGATCACGTCATCACCGAGGTTGGCGACGTTGTTGATGCCGGACACGACAATGTCGGGCTCGAATTCAAGCAGGCCGGTCAGCGCCAGGTGCACGCAGTCGGTCGGGGTGCCGGCCACCGAGACGGTGTAATGGTCGATGCGCTTGAGCCGTATCGGCAGATCCAGCGTCAGCGAGTTGCTGGCGCCGGAGCGATCGCGGTCGGGTGCGACCACCGTAACCTCGTGCCCAGCCTCGCGCAGGACCGAGGCAAGCATCCGGATGCCTGCAGCGTCGACACCATCGTCATTGCTGACCAGGATTCGCATCTTCGATTTAACCGCTTGATTTTCCAAGAATTCGATTCCGTCACCGTGCAGTGTAAGCGGGACCGCCGCGCTCCCCTGCGGAAGCCGTCGACCCTGCAAGCGCATCGTCTATTGTGCCGCATGCGAGCCGCCGGTCCTACCCTGCCGGCGGTCACGGCCGACATCGAACCGTCATAGGCAGACCTGCGCCGGCGGTTTACCCTGTGCGCATGTCGCACCCTGAAGACGAAGATCCCGCCGCGCTGTTCCGTGCGGCCATCGGCGAAGTGACGCCGCTGCGCAAGGATGCCGAGCCGGCACCTGCCGCGCCGCGACCGAAGCCGCGTGCGCGGATGGCCGAACGTGACGAGGCCGACGCCGCCGGCGAGTTCGCCCGGCTGCTGCGCGACAGCACCCCGCTGGAAGCCGGCGATGTGGCCAGCTATCGACGCGACAACCTGCCACCACGCCTGTTCCAGCGCCTCAAGCGTGGCCAGTACTCGGTGCAGGACGAGCTGGACCTGCACGGCGCCACCGCCGCGCAGGCGGAGACGCTGCTGCGCCAGTTCCTGCTGGAAGCGCATGCACACGAATATGGCTGCGTGCGCATCATCCACGGCAAGGGCCTGCAAGCCGATGGCGGTGCGCCGGTGCTGAAGAACCTGGTTGACCGCCTGCTGCGGCTGCGCAACGACGTGCTGGCGTTCCATTCAGCGCCGACCGGGCAAGGCGGGACCGGCGCGGTACTGGTGCTGCTGGCGCGGCGCTGAAAAAAGGGGGCGCCATGAGTCCAGGTAGAGTCGACTGTCAGTCGACTGCTCTTCCAGCGGCAAGCGAACCCCGCGCTGCGCGCGCAAGTCGACTGACAGTCGACTCTACCGTGCGCCCTGCTCAGGCCTGCGAGGCGTCTTCGACCGGGCCCAGCTCGTGCAGTACAGCGGTGGCGTAGCAGCCCGGCGGCAGCGCGAACGAGAGTTCCAGCACGTCATCGGCCAGCCACTGATGCTGCAGCAGCGCCGGGCGCAGGCGCAACGCGCGGCGCTCCTGTTTCAACCGTGCGTCTTCGAGGCCAGCGCGCAGCGCCTTCGATTCCTCGTCGTCCAGCGCGGCCAGCTCCAGCTCACGTGCAGCGTCGGCGCTGCGCAGTTCGCCTTCGCCCCACAACGGTGCGCTGGGATGGATGTCGAACCGCGCGAGGCGCTCGGCCAGCACGTCGGTGTACGGCTCGGGGCCGAACACGCTGCGACTGCCGTCCAGCATCCACACTTCGCCCTCCAGTGGCTGATCCCAGCTGCCCTGCTCCACGCGCGCGGCCAGCACGCGGTTGAACAGCGCCGAACGGGCGGCAGACAACAGCAGCGAACGCTGGTCCTTGCGCATGCGGCGGCCCCCGAACATCGCCAATGCGGCCGGCACGTTGCCGCCGTCGCGGCCGAAGCGCTGCTCACCGAACCAGTTCGGCAGGCCCCGGCTGGCAATCTGCTGCAAACGCTCACTGATCGCTGCAGCATCGCCCCGCACCTGGCGCAGCACCAGCTTGAAGCGGTTGCCGGCCAAGGCGCCGCGCTGCAGCTTGCGGTTGTGCCAGGTGGCTTCGAGCACTTCGATCTCATTACTGGCCAGCTCGGCCAGATCCGGTGCAATGCGCTTGGGCAGGTGCACGCTGAAGCGCTGGGTGGTGACCGCATGGCGGTCCTTCATGCCGGCGTAGCTCACCGCCATTTCCGGCAGGCCGGCCCACTTGGCCAGCAGCTTGGCCACATGCACGGTGTTGGCACCGCGCTTGCGGATGTGCAGCAGCAGGTGCTCGCCCTCGCCAGTGGCCTCGAACGCCGGCAACTCGTCGACCTGGAAATCTTCCGGCGTGGTGCGGATGCGCGCCGACAGCAACGGCGCACCAAACGCAAGCGGCAGCGGGATCATGCCGCCACCAGCAGCACCACCGCCTGTGCGGCGATGCCTTCTCCACGGCCGGTAAAGCCCAGCTTCTCCGAGGTGGTGGCCTTGACGCTGACCGCATCCAGCGGCAGCTGCAGCAGCGCACCGATGCGCTCACGCATGGCCAGCGCATGCGGACCGACCTTCGGACGCTCGCAGATCACGGTGATGTCGGTGTTGCCGACGCGCCAGCCACGCTCGCGCAGCAGGCTGTCGCAATGGCGGACGAAATCGCTGCTGTCAGCGCCCTTCCAGCGGTCATCACTCGGCGGGAAGTGCTGGCCGATGTCACCCAGCGCCAGCGCACCGAGCATCGCGTCGCACAGGGCATGCAGGATCACGTCGCCGTCGCTGTGCGCGAGCACGCCGCAGCTGTGCGGCACGTTCACCCCACCGAGCATGATGTGATCGCCCTCACCGAAGGCATGGACGTCGTAGCCCTGGCCGATGCGGACGGGCGGGAACGGTGCGGTGCTCATGGATGCAACCCTTGCAGCAGGGCCGCGCGGGCAATCAGCCGGCGCGGCGGGAAAGTACGAATTCGAACCGGTCGAGATCGGCCGGAGTGGTTACCTTGAAGTTGTCCTCGCTGCCTTCCACCAGCAGCGGGCGCTGGCCCTGGCGCTCCATGGCCATGGCCTCGTCGGTGACTTCGACACCGGCGGCAGCGGCTTCGGACAGCGCGCGGCTGAGCTGGTGGCGGCGGAACAGCTGCGGCGTCAATGCACGCCACAGGCGCTCGCGCGGCTCGGTGCCATCGATGCCACCGTCATCGCCCGCGCGCTTGAGGGTGTCGCGCACCGGTGCGGCCAGGATCGCCCCGACCGGGTCGGCACGACCGACTTCAAGCAGGCGGCCAAGGTCGGCCAGCGACAGGTTGGGCCGGGCCGCATCATGGACCAGCACGAACTCATCGGCACGCACCGAGTCCGGCAGGGCCTGCAGCCCGGCCAGCACCGAGGCGGCACGGGTCGCGCCGCCGATGCAGGTCAGCACCGGCTTGCCGGCCCATTCACTCCAGCCAGGCCAGTCACCGTCGTCCTGTCCGATCACCACCATTGCGCCGGCCACGGCCGGGTGCGCCAGCAGCGCGTCCAGGGTATGGGCGAGCAGGATCTGCCCGCCGGCCTGCAGGTACTGTTTGGGCAGCGGTGCGCCGAAGCGGGCGCCACGGCCGGCGGCCGGAACCACCACCCAGATCGCCCCACTCATGGCACGTCCGCCGGATGATCGCCGACCTGGGCGCTGACACCTGGCGCAGGTTGCGCCGGTTGGACCGGCGCATCCTCGACCACACGGTAGAACTTCTCGCCAGGCTTGATCATGCCCAGCTCGCTGCGCGCGCGCTCCTCGATGGCGGACTGGCCTTCCTTGAGGTCCTTTACTTCGGCGGCCAGCGCGTCGTTGCGCTGCTGCAGGCCCTCGTTGTCCCGCTCCTGGTTGGCGACCTGGGCTTCGAGCATCATCACTTCACCCGAATTGCCCGGACCGAACCAGAAGCGGTACTGCAGCCAGCCCAGCAACAGGGCCAGCACCAGCAGCATCCAGCGCCAGTCGCGCATCGGCTCAGCGCTTCAGCGAAACGAACGCGTCACGACCGGCGTAACGCGCGCCGGCGCCGAGGGCTTCCTCGATGCGCAGCAGCTGGTTGTACTTGGCCACGCGATCGCTGCGGCACAGCGAGCCGGTCTTGATCTGGGTGGCGGTGGTAGCCACGGCGATGTCAGCGATGGTGGTGTCTTCGGTTTCACCCGAGCGGTGCGAAACCACGGCGGCGTAGCCGGCGCGATCAGCCATGGCGATCGCTTCCAGGGTTTCGCTGAGCGTGCCGATCTGGTTGACCTTGATCAGGATCGCGTTGGCGGTGCCCGAGTCGATGCCTTCCTGGAAGATCTTCGGGTTGGTCACGAACAGGTCGTCGCCGACCAGCTGCACCTTCTTGCCCATGCGGTCGGTCAGCAGCTTCCAGCCAGCCCAATCGTTCTCGGCCAGGCCATCCTCAATCGTGATGATCGGGTACTGCGCGGCCCAGTCAGCGAGGAAGTCGACGAACTGCTCGGAAGTCAGGCGCTTGTTCTCGCCGACCAGGTTGTACTTGCCGTTCTCGAAGAATTCGCTTGACGCCACGTCCAGGCCCAGCAGCACGTCTTCACCGGCGGTGTAGCCGGCCTTGCCGATCGCTTCGAGGATGGTGTCCAGCGCTTCGACGTTGCTGCGGAAGTCCGGCGCGAAACCGCCTTCGTCGCCCACCGCCGTGCTCAGGCCGTGGCCCTTCAGCACCGACTTCAGCGAATGGAAGATTTCGGTGCCGGCGCGCAGCGCTTCGGAGAACGAGGTGAAGCCGACCGGCAGCACCATGAACTCCTGGAAGTCCACGTTGTTGTCGGCATGCGCACCGCCGTTGATGATGTTCATCATCGGCACCGGCAGCGACGGGGTAACGCCGGTCTTGGCGGCCAGGTACTGCCACAGTGCCTGCTTGTTCGATGCAGCGGCGGCGTGCGCGGCGGCCATCGAAACACCCAGCAGCGCGTTGGCGCCCAGGCGGCCCTTGTTCTCGGTGCCATCAAGATCGATCAGGCGACGGTCGAGGCCGGCCTGGTCGGTGGCTTCAAAACCCTTCAGCGCGTTGGCGATGGTGGTGTTGACGTTGTCGACGGCCTTGCGCACGCCCTTGCCCAGGTAACGGGTCTTGTCGCCATCACGCAGCTCGACCGCTTCCTTGGTGCCGGTCGAGGCGCCGGAGGGAACCGCGGCACGACCGAACGAACCGTCCTCCAGGATGACTTCGGCTTCCAGCGTGGGGTTGCCACGGCTGTCGAGGATTTCACGGGCGTGGATGCTGCGGATCGTACTCATGGTCGGGCCGGTTACCTGTATGGAGAGGGGGCGACAAAACGAATGCCGCGTGATTATCCCCGGCTGCCCGCCACTTGCCAAATGGCGTGGGCGCCGTCAGGCCAGAGTGGCCCCGATCACCATCAGGATCAACGACACCATCACCACCAGCAGGCCACCAGCAATGGCCGCCACTACGCCGCCGCGGCGGCAACGCCAGGCCATCACCATCGCCACCAGGCTGCCAACGAAGGACAGCACGAGCATGGCCAGTGCAGCCCAGATCCAGTACTGCATGGCCTGCATGCCATGGCTGCCATCCCCGGGCGAACCGAAACTGGCGGCGAAGGCGAATACAGCTGCCACCAGGCCGGCCCAGGCAAGAACAGCCAGCGCCAGCGCGATCAGGCCCCAGGGCCGATCACGGGTTGCCAGGGTCGCATTCATCAGAACAGTCCGTAGAACAGGGCGCCAAGCCACAGCGACAGCAGGATGATCGCCAACCCGGCGGCCACCTTGCCACGGTTCAGGCGCCAGGCCAGTACGGCGGCAGCGACGCATCCCACGGCGCCGACCAGCTCTGCAACCAGCAGCGCAATGAAGTACACGCGCAGATTGAGCGCGCTGCCGCCATCACCTGGTGGGCGCACTGACGCGGCGCCGATCAGCGCCAGACCGAACATGCCCACGGTGAACAGCACGGCCAGGCCCAGTGCGATCAGGCCCCAGGGCCACTGTTTCCAGTGCCGGCGGCGGCGCTGGTTTTCCAGCGCCAGCCACGGGTCACGACTCACGCGAAGCGCGAGAAGCCGTGCTTCTTGGTCACCGCGTCCAGTTCCATCAGGGTCTCGAGCAGGGCTTCCATCTGGTCCAGCGGCCATGCATTGGGGCCATCGGACAGCGCCTTGGACGGGTCCGGATGGGTCTCGGCGAACAGGCCGGAGATGCCTACCGCCACGGCGGCACGGGCCAGCACCGGCACGTGCTCACGCTGGCCACCGGAACTGGTGCCCTGCCCGCCCGGCAGCTGCACCGAATGGGTAGCGTCGAACACCACCGGGCAACCGGTCTCGCGCATCACCGCCAGCGAACGCATGTCGCTGATCAGATTGTTGTAGCCGAAGCTGGCACCACGCTCGCAGACCATGATCTGCTCGTTGCCGGTGGCCTTGGCCTTCTCCACGACCGGCTTCATGTCCCAAGGCGCCAGGAACTGGCCCTTCTTGATGTTGACCGGCTTGCCGGCCGAGCACACCTTGCGGATGAAGTCGGTCTGGCGGACCAGGAACGCCGGGGTCTGCAGCACATCCACCACCGAGGCCACCTCATCCATCGGGGTGTACTCGTGGACGTCGGTCAGCACCGGCACGCCGATCTGCTTCTTCACTTCGGCCAGCACCTTCAGACCCTCTTCCATGCCCGGGCCGCGGAATGCGGTACCCGAAGTGCGGTTGGCCTTGTCGAAGCTGGACTTGAAGATGAAGTTGACGCCGAGCTTGTCGGTGATCTCCTTCAGCTTGCCGGCGGTATCGAGCTGCAGCTGCATCGACTCGATCACGCAGGGGCCGGCGATCAGGAACAGGGGCTGGTCCAGCCCGACCTCGAATCCACACAGTTTCATGGCGTTTCCTTGTTGTCCGCAGCACCGGCCGGGCCGGTGCGCTGGGGGTTGAAGCATGCAGGATGGGGGCCCACGCCCCCATTCACAAGTCAGGCGCGCGCTTCGGAAAGCAGCTTGCCGCCGGCCTTGCGCTCGCGCGCGGCACGGATGAAACCGATGAACAGCGGGTGGCCGTCGCGCGGCGTGGACAGGAATTCCGGGTGCGCCTGGCAGGCCAGGAACCACGGGTGGGCATCGCGCGGCAGTTCGACCACTTCCACCAGGGTGTCGTCCATCGACTTGCCCGCGATCACCAGGCCCGCATCTTCCAGCTGGGTGCGGTAGCGGTTGTTGAACTCGTAGCGGTGGCGGTGGCGCTCGGCGACCACGTCCTTGCCGTACAGCTCGCGGGCCAGTGTGCCCGGCTTCAGGCGTTGTTCCTGCAGGCCCAGGCGCATGGTGCCGCCGAGGTCGCTCTTGTCGTCACGCTTCTCGACATCGCCGCTGGCGGTGCGCCATTCGGTGATCAGGCCGATCACCGGGTTCGGCGACTGGCGATCGTTCTCGGTGCTGTTGGCACCTTCCAGGCCGACCACGTTGCGCGCGTAATCGACCACCGCCGCCTGCATGCCGTAGCAGATGCCGAAGTACGGCACCTGCTGCTCGCGGGCGAACTTCGAGGTCAGCACCTTGCCTTCAAAGCCGCGGTCACCGAAGCCACCCGGTACCAGGATGCCGTCGACATCGGCCAGTGCAGCCATGTCGGTGCCTTCCAGGTCCTGTGCTTCCAGCCACTTCAGGTTGACCTTGGTGCGCTGGCGCAGGCCACCGTGCTTCAGTGCCTCGCCGACCGACTTGTAGGCATCCTGGTGATCGACGTACTTGCCGACCACGGCGATGGTCACTTCGTCCAGCGGGTGCAGGGTCGCGTCGACCGCGTCTTCCCACATCGAAAGATCGACCGGACCGGCCTTGTCGGCCAGCTTCAGCTGGTTCACCACGATTTCGTCCAGGCCCTGTGCATGCAGGCCGGACGGGATGCGGTACAGCACGTCCACGTCCGGCACGCTGATCACTGCACGCTCGGAGACGTTGGTGAACTGGGCGATCTTGCGACGCTCCGAATCCGGCACCGCCTGTTCTGAACGGCACAACAGCACGTCCGGCTGGATGCCGATCGAGCGCAGTTCCTTCACCGAGTGCTGGGTCGGCTTGGTCTTCAGCTCACCGGCGGCACCGATGTACGGCACCAGGGTGAGGTGCATGAACAGCGCCTTCTCCGGGCCACGTTCGGTGCGCACCTGGCGGATCGCCTCCAGGAACGGCAGCGACTCGATGTCGCCCACGGTGCCGCCGATCTCGACCAGTGCCACGTCGTAGCCTTCGGTGGCTTCGTCGATGCAGCGACGGATCTCGTCGGTGATGTGCGGAATGACCTGCACGGTCGCGCCCAGGTAGTCGCCGCGGCGCTCCTTGCGGATCACGTTCTCGTAGATGCGCCCGGTGGTGACCGAGTTCTTGCGGCTGAGGCGGGTGCGCACGAAGCGCTCGTAGTGGCCCAGGTCGAGGTCGGTCTCCGCGCCGTCGTCGGTGACGTAGACCTCACCGTGCTGGAACGGGCTCATGGTGCCCGGGTCGACGTTGATGTACGGGTCGAGCTTCATCATCGTGACCTTCAGGCCACGGGCTTCAAGAATGGCGGCCAGCGACGCGGCGGCAATGCCTTTGCCGAGCGAGGACACCACGCCGCCGGTTACGAAAATCAAGGGAGTCATGGCTGCAAGCATCCTGTCTGGAAATGGAAAACGGCAGCACCACGCGCACCCGGTGGGCGGGCATGGTGCTCAGAGGGGGTTTTCCGGTTCGCTGAGGCAGCGAGGGAGGTGCGGATCCGTGCGGCGGCAGGCGCCGGACCGGAACCATCGTGCGAGGTCGGGGCGGCCGTGCCGGCCAAATCGACCGTCACCTGCGACCCGCCATGCTGGAAGCCACGCTTGGCCGCTCCAGCCCATTCGCAAATGGTGGACACGCACTTACTCCCGGAAAGCCATAGTTTACAGATTGATGGCCGCCAACCCAAGGGGCAGACGCCACGTTCCCAAAAAGAAACGCCCCGCTGAGCGGGGCGTTCCGGTGCGCAACCCTTGTCGCAAGGGCGCCTGGCAGGCTGCAGGATCAGCGCTTCTTGCGCGCTTCCTCTTCCTCTTCCTGCTGCGGGGCCGGCTGGCCCTGCGCCTTCATCTGGGCATTGGCCTGGGCCCGGCGCTTGGCCTTTGCATCGGCCTCGGCCTGGGCCTTGTCGGCCTGATCACCCTGTTGCGGGGCCGACTGGCCGGCGTTCTGCGCCACCACCAGCGGCACTGCAACGGCGGCAGCGGCCAGGATCGCAATGGTCAGCAACTTCTTCATGGAGTCCTCCTCGCGGTATGGCTTGGACGTTCTGATCCAACGGAGCGCCGGCGTTCAGATTCCAGCGGCTGCCATTTTACCCCCTCTGCGTCGCCGAGACTGAACCGCAGGCGTGCAAAATCCCGTGCCAGACCCCACACTTGCCCGTCGCTCCAAGCTTTTGAAGACAGATGAACGCCCGTTATAACGCCGCCGATATTGAAGTCCTGTCCGGCCTTGACCCGGTCAAGCGCCGTCCCGGCATGTATACCGACACCGCGCGCCCGAACCACCTGGCGCAGGAAGTGATCGACAACTCGGTGGACGAGGCCCTCGCCGGCCACGCCCGCTCGATCGAGATCACCCTGTACAAGGACGGCAGCGTGGAGGTCAGCGATGACGGCCGCGGCATGCCGGTGGACATCCATCCCGAAGAAAAGATCCCGGGCGTCGAGCTGATCCTCACCCGCCTGCATGCCGGCGGCAAGTTCAGCAACAACAACTACACCTTCTCCGGTGGTCTGCACGGCGTCGGCGTCAGCGTGGTCAACGCGCTGTCGACCCTGGTGGAAGTGCACATCAAGCGCGACGGTGCCGAACACCGCATCACCTTCCGCAATGGCGACCGCGCCACACCGCTGGAAGTAGTTGGCAGCGTCGGCAAGAAGAACACCGGTACCCGCGTGCGCTTCTGGCCGGACCCGAAGTACTTCGATACGCCGAAGTTCGCGGTGCGCGCGCTCAAGCACCTGCTGCGCGCCAAGGCCGTGCTGTGCCCGGGCCTGACCGTGAAGCTGACCGATGAAGCCACCGGTGAAGTCGATACCTGGTACTACGAAGACGGCCTGCGCGATTACCTGAAGCTGGAGCTGGGTGATCGCGAGATGCTGCCGGCCGAGCTGTTCGTCGGCAGCCTGAAGAAGGACACCGAGGTCGTGGACTGGGCAGTGGCCTGGCTGCCGGAAGGCGAGCTGGTGCAGGAAAGCTACGTCAACCTGATCCCCACCGCCCAGCACGGCACCCATGTCAACGGCCTGCGTACCGGCCTGACCGAGGCGCTGCGCGAGTTCTGCGACTTCCGCAACCTGCTGCCGCGTGGCGTCAAGCTGGCCCCGGAAGACGTGTGGGACCGCGTGTCGTTCGTGCTGTCGCTGAAGATGACCGACCCGCAGTTCAGCGGCCAGACCAAGGAACGCCTGTCCTCACGCCAGGCGGCCGGCTTCATCGAAGGTGCCGCCCATGATGCCTTCAGCCTGCTGCTCAACCAGAACGTGGAGCTGGGCGAGAAGATCGCGCAGATCGCCATCGAGCGCGCCAGCGCCCGTCTGAAGACCGAAAAGCTGGTCGTCCGCAAGAAGGTCACCCAGGGCCCGGCCCTGCCCGGCAAGCTGGCCGACTGCATCAGCCAGGACCTGTCGCGCACCGAGCTGTTCCTGGTGGAAGGTGATTCGGCAGGCGGCAGCGCCAAGCAGGCCCGCGACAAGGATTTCCAGGCCATCATGCCGTTGCGCGGCAAGATCCTGAACACCTGGGAGGTTTCCTCCAACAGCGTGCTGGCCTCGGAAGAAGTGCACAACCTGGCGATCGCGATCGGCTGCGACCCGGGCAAGGACGACATCAGCGGCCTGCGCTACGGCAAGGTCATCATCCTGGCCGACGCGGACTCCGACGGCCTGCACATCGCAACACTGCTGACCGCGCTGTTCCTCAGGCACTTCCCTGCGCTGGTCGATGCCGGCCACGTGTTCGTGGCCATGCCGCCACTGTTCCGCATCGACGTGGGCAAGCAGGTGTTCTATGCCCTGGACGAGGAAGAAAAGCGCTCGATGCTGGACAAGATCGAACGCGAGAAGATCAAGGGCGCCATCAACGTGACCCGCTTCAAGGGCCTGGGCGAGATGAACCCGCCTCAGCTGCGTGAATCGACCATCCACCCCGATACGCGCCGGCTGGTGCAGCTGACCGTGGACGATCGCGAGCAGACAAGTTCGCTGATGGACATGCTGCTGGCCAAGAAGCGCGCCTCCGACCGCAAGGGCTGGCTGGAGTCGAAGGGCGACCTGGCTTCGCTGGAAGTCTGACTCCCGCAGCCCTCCTGTAGAGCCGAGCCCACGCTCGGCTGCATTCCACGCCGTGCCGGGCAGCCGAGCATCGGCTCGGCTCTACAGAGATCCCACCCCCATCGGCAAACCCGGCGGAGCCATAATGCGCGTCCATCCGTGTGGACCAACGTATTGGCCAGCCACTCCCTGCTGTTTCCCGGCCTGCCGCTGCACAGCGCGCGCCTCGTCCTGAGCCCGATCCGCCGCGACGATGCGGCCGCCCTGTTCGCAATCCAGTCCGATCCGGACGTGATGCGGTTCTGGAACCATCCTGCATGGACACGACCGTCCGAGGCACGCGCGCAGATCGACGATGACCTGGCGGCACAGGCCACCGGCACCCAGCTCAAGCTGGCCGTGCGCGAAACGCTGGACGGCCCGTTGCTGGGCATCTGCGTGGTGTTTGCGTTGGACCGCGATGCGGCACGCGCCGAGATCGGCTACCTGCTGGCACCGGATCGCCAGGGCCTGGGCTACATGCACGAGGCCCTGCAGCAGGTACTGGCCTACCTGTTCGGCACCCTCCACCTGCATCGCGTGGAAGCCGAGATCGACCCGCGCAACGCACCCTCCGCGCACGTGCTCGAACGCCTGGGCTTCCGCCGCGAGGGAGTGCTGCGCCAGCGCTGGCGGATCCAGGGGGAACTGGCCGACTCGGCCGTCTATGGCCTGCTGGCCGATGACGAAGCGGCCGCCACCCTGCCCGCTTGACCCAATCTGGCCAGTAGCGGGCTCAACGCACGGCCATGCCTTTGGACACATACGACATGGGCCGCCACCGGCCTAGCATCGGAATCCCCTTCCGCTGCCCACCCGGTGCCATGAAGTCCCTGCTGCACACTGCCGCGCTCTGCGTCGGCCTGCTCATCGCCCCAGCCAGCGTGCTGGCCGCGCCTGATGCCGACGCCAAGCCCGATCCGAAAGACGACAAGACCGAGGCACCTGCGTTGCCCGCAGACGCCTCAGCCCGCCAGAGCATGCGCCTGGCCGGCCGCACCCTGGACTACACCGCCACCGTCGGCACCCTGCCGGTACGCGATGCCAAGGGCAAGGTGATCGCCGATGTGGTGTTCACCGCCTATACGATGCCGGGCAAGGACCGGCCGGTGACCTTCGCGCTCAATGGCGGCCCCGGTGCGTCGTCGGTGTACCTCAACATGGGCGCGATCGGGCCCAAGGTGGTGACCTTCGGCTCCGAGGGTGACAGCGCGTCGGCGCCGGCGACCCTGCACGACAACCCCGGCACCTGGCTGGACTTCACCGACCTGGTGTTCATCGATCCGGTCGGCACCGGCTTCAGCCGCGCGCGGATCGGCGACGATGAAGCGAAGAAGGCACTGTACAACCCCAGCGCCGACATCGAATACCTGTCACGCTCGATCTACGACTGGCTGCTGCGCAACCAGCGCATGGCGTCGCGCAAGTACCTGACTGGCGAGAGCTACGGCGGCTATCGCGGCCCGCGCATCACCCACTACCTGCAGACCCGGCTGGGCGTGGCGATGAACGGCCTGGTACTGGTCTCGCCGTACCTGAGCCCGACCCTGGAAGACAACGCCGATGTCTCGCCGATGGCGTGGATGCAGACCCTGCCGTCGATCGCCGCCGCGCACCTGGAGCGCCAGGGCAAACTGACCGATGCAGCGATGCGCGAAGTAGTGGAATACACCCGTGGCGACTACGCCACCGCCTTGATGAAAGGCCGTAGCGATCCGCAGGCAACCGAGGCGATGCTGCGCCGGGTGACCGAACTGACCGGCCTGGACCCGCAGTTCGTGCGCCGTGCCGGTGGTCGGCTGGAAACCCAGGCCTACCTGCGCGAAGTATTCCGCGACAAGGGCACGCTGGGCAGCCGTTACGATTCCAACGTGACCGCGTTCGATCCGTTCCCGAACGATCCGGAGCAGCGCGCCAACGATCCGCTGCTGGACAGCATCATCGCGCCGACCACCACGGCGATGGTCGACTTCGTGACGCGCGTGGTCGGCTGGAAGGTGGACGCGCGGTACCAGGCGCTGAACTACGACGTGAACCGGCTGTGGGATCGCAATGGCGAGCTGCGCGATGGCGCGGTGACCCAGCTGCGCCAGGCCGTGGCGATCGACCCGCACCTGCAGGTGCTGATCGTGCATGGCTGGAACGACCTGTCGTGCCCGTTCATGGGTTCGATCCTGACCGTGGACCAGATGCCGACGATGGGCAGCAATCCGGACCGGGTGCAGGTGCGCAGTTATCCGGGCGGGCACATGTTCTACAGCCGGGCCGACAGCCAGGCGGCGTTCCGGAATGATGTGAAGGCGCTGTTCCAGCGCAATTGATGGGTGGTGGCGGCCGGGCCTGCGGCCCGGCACCCGCTGGATCAACTGCAACTGCAGCTGCGACTGCAAAGGCCTGGATTCCGTGGGATGGCGGGGTGGGATGGGCAGGCGGGGGACGGCAAAAACTGCTCCTGCGTGCCTCGTAGAGCGCCATCCATGGCGCTCTGCGCCCCCGCCTGCCCACCCCACCCCGCCTTCGACAGTTTCCGGGCGCTGTTGGTAGGTGCCGACCGTTGGTCGGCACGGGGGTGGATCCCGTTGTTTGGCAACGGGCTCTGACCCTGGTTCTGCTCTGGTAGGTGTCGACCTTGGTCGACACGTTGTATGCGGAAAAATTCTTTGCCCATGAAAAAGCCCGCCTGATATGGCGGGCTTTTTCGTTTGCAACCCTGGCGTGGCGATCAGGTCCAGCCGAACAGTTCGAACAGCTTCAGGATCAGGTACGCACAGCCGCCGGCCGCCGGGATGGTCAGGATCCAGGCCCAGACGATGCGCTCGATCACGCCGAACTTCAGCGAACGCGGGTTCTTGGCGAAGCCGACACCCATGATCGCGGTGGAGATGCTGTGCGTGGTCGAGACCGGCATGCCGAAGTGGGCCGCCAGGGTCAGGATGGTGGCCGAGCTGGTCTCCGCGGCGAAGCCGTGGATCGGGTGCAGCTTGACCATCTTGTGGCCCAGGGTCTTGATGATTTTCCAGCCACCCGAAGCGGTACCGGCCGCCATCACCACCGCGCAGGTCAGCACGATCCACATGGCGATGCCGTCACCGGCGTGCGCGTCCGGGTGCATGAAGGCCAGCCAGGACGGCAGATCGTTCAGTGCGCCGGTGGCTTCGGCACCAATCAGGGTCATCGCGATGATGCCCATGGTCTTCTGCGCGTCGTTGTGGCCGTGGGCGAAGCCCATGTAGGCCGCCGAGGCGATCTGCGCCTTGCCGAAGAAGACATTGACGATGCGCGGGCGGGCCAGGCGGCCGATGGCGCCACCGACCTTGGCCAGGCCGGCGATCAGCGCCCACAGCAGCACCATCACCACAATGCCGAGCAGGAAGCCGGCGATCGGCGAGGTGATCATCGGCACGAACACCTTCCACAGCAGGCCCTTGTTCTGCGCCCAGCTGCCCAGGCGCTCGGACCAGATCAGGGCATCCCAGTTGTTGTGGGCCGCAGCCAGGCCGGCGCCGCAGAGGCCGCCGATCAGCGCGTGCGAGGACGAGGACGGCAGTCCCTTCCACCAGGTGATCAGGTTCCAGATGATGCCGCCCAGCAGCGCGCACAGGATCACCTGCGGGGTGACTTCCACCACGTTGGTGTTGAGCAGGCCCGAGGCGATGGTCAGCGCCACCGCCGTACCGGTCAGCGCACCGATGAGGTTCATGAAGGCGGCCAGCATCACCGCCCAGCCGGGCGAGAGCACCTTGGTCGCCACTACGGTGGCAATGGAATTGGCAGTGTCGTGGAAGCCGTTGATGAACTCGAAGACGAGCGCGGCCAGGATCACTACCAGGACAAGGGTCAACATGCGGCGGCGTCCGTCAGCTGTTCTTCAACACGATCTGGTACGCCACCACGCCAGCCTCGCGGCAACGGTCGATGGCCTTCTCCAGGATCTCGAAGAATTCCTTCAGCAGGAACATCTGCAGGTTGTCCAGGCGACCGGAGTAGATGTCGCGGTACAGCTCGAGCATCAGGCGGTCGGCCTCGTTCTCCAGCGAGCGCAGCTTCTCGTTCAGCGCGGTCATCCGGTCCAGGTTCATGTGGCGCAGGTCGGCCACCATCTCCACCACCACGCCGGCGGCCTGCTCCAGCATCGCCGCGCGCGGCGCGAAGTCGATGTGCTCCAGGTGGGTCGTGGCCAGCGAATAGCGATCGGCGAACTTCTCGATCTGCTTCGGAATCTTGTACAGGGCCGAACCCAGCGCTTCGATGTCTTCGCGCTCGATGGGGGTCATGAAGCTGTCCACCAGCGCCTGGCTGATCTTGTCAGAGGCCGCGCGTTCGCGCAGGCGGGCCAGCTTGAAGGCGTCCAGCGCGGGCTGGCGGTCGGCCTCGCGCAGCATGGAATGCAGCGCCTTGGCGGCATCGGAAGCCGCGACAGCAGCCTCATCGAGCAGGGTGTAGAACTGTTTGCCGGAACCGAAAATGGTCTGCAGAGAGAACATTGAGAAACCTGTCAGCCGTCGCGGGAAGGACGGCACCAGAGCGAATTATGACGGCTAGATGACCATCACGGGTATCCCCGCGCCCTTTCCGGGCTCTGGGAGCCCCAACCTGAACAGGCGGTTGCCACCCTGCCACGCCCCTTTGCTAAGATGCCAGCGCGCCTTCAGGCGCACCTTATGGACGACGACCCTTATCCCCCTGCGCCGCGCCGGACCCCGTTCCTGAGCGCCTGCCGCCATCGCAAGCACCCGCCCTCCCTGCCACCAACCGGGGACGACGCCCGTGTTTGAAATGATCCTGATTGTCTTCGCGCTGGTTCTGCTGAACGGCTTCTTCGCCATGTCCGAGATGTCGGTCATGACCTCGCGCAAGAGCCGCCTGAAGCAGATGGCCGCCACCTCCAAGCGCGCCGCCAAGGCGCTGGAGCTGTCGGAGAAGCCGGAGAGCTTCCTGTCCACCGTGCAGATCGGCATCACCGTGATCGGCGTACTCACCGGCTACCTCGGTGGTGATGCGATCGGCGACGCGATCGCCGGCTGGCTGCAGGGCCTGATGCCCGGCTTTGCGTACGCGCGCGAAGTAGGCACCGCCCTGGCGGTCTCGCTGATCACCTTCATCACGCTGATCTTCGGCGAACTGGTGCCCAAGCGCCTGGCCCTGACACGTTCCGAGGCCATTGCCGGCCTGGTCGCGATGCCGATGAGCTGGCTGGCCAGGCTCGCCCTGCCCTTCGTCTGGCTCCTGTCCAAGACTACCCAGCTGGTGCTGAAGGTGCTGGGCCTGGGCAAGGACGAGGCCGCGCAGGTGACTGAAGAAGAGATCCGGATGCTGGTGGCCGAGAGCCACGAGGCCGGCGTGATCGACGCCCACGAACGCGACATGATGAACCGCGTCATGCGCCTGGGCGACCGCACCGCCGACAGCCTGATGACGCCGCGCAACCGCATCGCCTGGCTCGACACCCAGGCCGGGCTGGAGCGCAATCTGGACATCATGGCCGAGCACGAGTTCTCCCGTTACCCGGTGTACCGCGACAACGACATGGACGTGGTCGGCGTGCTGGAGCTGAAATCGCTGGCCACGCGCATGGCGCGCGGCGACAACGCGCTGTTCCAGACCCTGCGCGAACCGCTGTACGTCTCCGAATCGACCCACGCGATGAAGCTGCTGGAGATCTTCCGCGAGGAACAGCAGTCGATGGCGCTGGTGGTGGACGAGTACGGCGAGATCCAGGGCCTGGTGACCATCAGCGACCTGATGGGCGCCGTGGTCGGCCGCCTGCAGGCGGTCGAGAATGCCGACGAGGATGCCCTGGTGGTGACCCGCGAGGACGGCTCGCTGCTGGTGGACGGCTCGCTGCCGATCGAAGACCTGCGCGAGCTGATCGGAAGCAACGACCTGCCCGATGCCGAGGACGGCGATTACTACACGCTGGCCGGCATGTGCATCCACTACTTCGGCCGCATCCCGCACGCAGGCGAGTACTTCGACTGGGCCGGCTGGCGCTTCGAGGTGGTCGACCTGGACGGTGCGCGGGTGGACAAGCTGCTGCTGCGCACGTTGTCCGACGAGCAGGCCGATGAGCTCACCGCCTGAGACCGGCCAGGGCCAAGGCGCTCAGCGCGCGGCCTACCGCAACGAGGGCATCCGCACCCTGCTGGAGATGTTCGCCTCCGGCGATCCCGCCGAGCACATGCCGCTCGGCCAGATCCTCAGCAACCTGCAGCAGAGCGCGTTCGGCGTGTTCCTGTTCGTGGCGATCCTGCCCTCGTTCATCCCGATCCCGGGCATGGGGGGTGCGGTCAGCGGCCCACTGGTGGTCCTGATCGGCCTGCAGATGCTGTGTTGCCTGCGCCGCCCCTGGCTGCCCGGTTTCATTGCCCGACGCGGGCCGAAGCGCGGCACCATGCACCGCTTCCTGGACCGTATCGATCGCCCGTTGCGGCGGCTGGACAGGATGCTGAAGCCACGCCTGCCGCAGCTGCTGACACCGCTGCCCGCACACGCGTTCACTGGCCTGCTGCTGGTGTTGCTGGGCCTGCTGCTGTCGTTGCCGATTCCGTTCACCAACTTCCTGTTCGGCTTCCAGCTGCTGCTGTTCTCGCTGGCGCTGCTGGAACGCGATGGTGCGCTGATGCTGTTCAACTGGATCGCCGCACTGGTGGCGATCGCGTTCTTCGGCTTCAGTTCGGGGCAGCTGGTGGGCTATACAGTGGAGCTGTTCCAGCGCTGGTTCTGAAGCGGCATCCGGTAGAGCCGGCCGCTGGCCGGCTGCCACGTTTCCAGGGTTGCCGGCCAGCGGCCGGCACTACCAATACCGGACATCGGTCATCACCGAAGATCGATGAAGCCGTTGTCGGCCAGCGCCGCCGGTTCGTCCTGCACCGCCGACAGCACGAAGCTCAATGCCTTGCCCAGCAGCGTGCCCGGGCCATCCCAGTATTCGGCGCTCTCGGCGCGCACGTGGATCAGGCGCAGGTTCGGATCGTCCTTGCCACCCGGGAAGAACAGTTTCATCGCCGGCGACCACAGCTCCTCGATCTTCGCGCGGTCATCGACGACGCGGGCACGCCCGGCCACCGAGACATAGGTGTTGTTCGAGGGCGAGGCATACGCCACGTTGACCCGCGGGTCGAGCGCGATCTCGGCCACCTTCGGGCTGTCGCCGGTGATCACGAACCACAGGTCGCCGTCAAAGGCGACCTGCTGGGTGGCCAGCGGCCGACTGTAGAGCCGTCCGTCGACGCCGGTGGTGGTGAACATGGCCACCTCCACATCCTTGATCAGTTCGGCCAGCTGGTTGACGTGTTCGGCACGGGTGTCGGCCATGTGGGGGACTCCATCGGAATGAGCCCCCATCAGACCGGGCACGGCCGCAACAGCCCGTGACGCAATTGTTCAGCCCGCGTGGCGGGCGTGCCAGGCCTGCATGGTCAGTTCGAACGAGCGCAAGCGCGCGCGGTGGTCGTACAGGTTGGCGGTGAGCATCAGCTCGTCGGGCCTGTGCCGTTCGACAAACGCGGCGATGCCCTCCCCGACCTGCTGCGGATCGCCCAGCACGGTGCAGGCCAGCGCCCGCTCCACCCCCAGTTTTTCGTGCGGCTCCCAGAAGGACTCGATGTCGTCGATCGGTGCCGGAATCTTGCCCGGCCGGCCACGACGCAGGTTGACGAAACTCTGCTGCTGGCTGGTGAAAAGGCGGCGCGACTCCGCCTCGCTGTCGCTGGCAACGACGTTCAGGGCCAGCATCGCGTGCGGCTGCTTCAGCGCCGCCGAGGGGCGGAACTCGCGGCGGTAGACAGCAAGGGCTTCGTCCATCGCGTCGGGTGCGAAGTGCGAGGCGAACGCATACGGCAGGCCCATCGACGCGGCCATGCGCGCGCCGAACAGGCTGGAACCGAGGATCCAGGTCGGTACCCGCAGGCCGCCACCTGGAACGGCCTGCACCGCCTGCCCCGGCTGAACCGGCTCGAAGTAGTGCAGCAGCTCGCGCACGTCCTGTGGGAACTGGTCCGCGCTGTCGAAGTAGCGGCGCAATGCACGCGCGGTCGGCTGGTCAGTACCCGGTGCGCGGCCCAGGCCCAGGTCGATCCGGTCCGGATACAGCGAGGCCAGCGTGCCGAACTGCTCGGCCACCTGCAGCGGGGCATGGTTGGGCAGCATGATGCCGCCGGCACCGACCCGGATGCGAAGGGTACCGCCGGCGACATGGCCGATCAGCACGGCGGTGGCCGCACTGGCGATGCCGGGCATGTTGTGGTGTTCGGCCAGCCAGTAGCGGCGGTAGCCCAGCGCATCGGCGTGCTGGGCCAGTTCCAGCATGTTGGCAAAGGCGGTGGTGGTGTCACTGCCCTCGCAGACCGGGGCTAGGTCAAGGATCGACAACGGGATCATCAGGCGTTTTTCCGTCACAGGATCCCCCATGCATGGGGACGACCCGGCGCAGCGGCCAGTGCCGGTGGCAGGATGCTGATTCCCGCAGCGCGGGTCCACGACTGGCTGCGCTTGATCCGGTAGAGCCGGCCGCTGGCCGGCAGGCAACGTGCCCTGGCAGCCGGCCAGCGGCCGGCTCTACCGGGGAATCGACATCCCGGCTTAGAACGCGCTGGGGCGCGGATCAGGCAACGGCTGGTCGACCATCGGCTTCAGTTCCGCATCCAGCGCAATGCGCTCATCGAACACGAAGCAGCGGCCTTCGTAGCCTTCGCCGCCCACTTCCTCGAAGTAGCCGAGGATGCCACCGTCCAGCTGCAGCACGTTGTCCATGCCGTCGTTGACCATCCACAGCGCCGCCTTCTCGCAGCGGATGCCGCCGGTGCAGAAACTGACCACGGTGCTGTCCTTCAGTGCTTCGCGGTGCGGCGCCAGCGCCTCCGGCAGGTCGGTGAACTTGTGGATGGGCAACACCAACGCATCCTTGAAGGTGCCGTACTCCACTTCCTGCAGATTGCGCGTATCGAGCATCACCACCGGCTTGCCGGCATCGTCATGCCCCTGCCGCAGCCAGCGCTGCACGGTGGCCGGATCCACCGCCGGCGCACGCGGATAGTCCAGCGGCTGGCCGTCATCACGGCGGAAGCTGATGATCTCGTCCTTCACCTTGGCCTTCAGCCGGGCGAACGGCTGGTGCTCGCTGAAGCTGGTCTTGACCCGCAAATCGGCAAAGCGCGCGTCAGAGCGCAGCGCTGCGTAGAAACCCTCGACCGCCTCTGGCGCACCCGCCAGGAACAGGTTCAGCCCCTCGCCCGCCACCAGGATCGTGCCGCGCAGCTGTGCCGCCTCGGCACACGCCAGCAGCTGGTCACACAGGGCCTGAGGGGCGTCGATGACGGCGAAATGGTAGGCAGCGGTATTGGCGATCATCCCGCCATTTTAGCGCCTCCCGCCCGCACAGACAGATTCAGGGGTCAGTGGCCTCTGCGCAGCAGAGGGATCCGACCCCAAGCCCGGCAGACACCCGGAATCTGTCAGGGGTGGGGCGGTGTGGGCAGGCGGGGGCGCAGAGCGCCATGGATGGCGCTCTACGAGGCACGCAGGAGCAGTGTTTTCCGTCCCCCGCCTCCCCACGCCGCCCCACCCTCCCACTGAAGCCCGGCTTTTGACGTCGCCGTTGCGTCTGCGGGTGCCGGGTGCAACCCGGCCGAAACCCCTTACCCCCGCAACAGCACGAACGGCAGCAGCACCAGCGCAGCGGCAGCGGCCATCCCCAGCAGCACCAGCATTACGAACAGCGGCCGCCGCCGGAACAGGCTGCCGAAGGTCTCCGCCGTGCCATCACGCAATGCCTGCTCACGCTCGGCACGGATGCGCGGCCCGCGTTCGGCCTGGTACTCCGCCATCAGCGCCTTCGCACGTGGATGATCGGCGTCCTCGCGCAGCCACAGGCCTCCGTTGGAAATGCCCCAGGGGCTGGGTTCGGTGCGGTACCAGGCGATGCCGTGCTGGTCGAGCAGCGTGCAGACATCGGCGTATTCGTCGTGACCGACATTGCGCAGATTGAGCAGGAGTTTTGCCATGTCCCCATGATACCCGGCGCCGATGCGCTACCCTTGCCGCCCTCGACCTGCGCCCTACCGGAGACGCCCGATGCGCCGCCTGCTGCTTCCCCTGCTGCTGTCCCTCGCCGCCGCTGGCTGCTCGACCGAACCGTCCGGCCCGCCGCCCGGCGGCACCCTGACCGCCTTCGAGCGGATCGATACCGTGCCAGGTACCGGTGCTGAAGCCGTTCCCGGCAGCAAGGTCACCGTGCACTACACCGGTTGGATCTACGACAACCGTACCGAGACCAAGCACGGCAAGACCTTCGACAGCTCCTTCAAGCACGGCCAACCGTTCACCTTCGCGCTTGGCGCCGGCCAGGTCATCCGCGGCTGGGATGAGGGCGTGGCCGGCATGAAAGTTGGCGGCAAGCGCACGCTGATGATCCCGCCGGACTACGGTTACGGCGACCGCAAGGTCGGCCCGATTCCGGCCGGATCGTCGCTGGTGTTCGACGTCGAGCTGCTCGATGTCAAACCGTGATGCCGCCATGCCCCACCGCGTCGCCGTCATCGGCGGTGGCCCGGCCGGCCTGTTCGCCGCCGAGCGCCTGCGCGCCGCCGGGCTGGACGTCGACCTGTACGAGGCCAAGGGGTCGCCCGGCCGCAAATTCCTGATCGCCGGCAAGGGCGGGCTCAACCTCACCCATTCCGATCCGCGTCCGCTGTTCGACAGCCGCTACCGCGAGCAGTCCACGGCCGTAGGCCGCTGGCTGGACGACTTCGATGCGCAGGCGCTGCGCGACTGGGCCGCCGGCCTGGGCGTGGAGACCTATGTGGGCAGCTCCGGCCGCGTGTTCCCGGTCGACCGGAAGGCTGCGCCGCTGCTGCGTGGCTGGGTGCGCCGGCTGAAGGAACAGGGTGTGCGCCTGCATGCCAACCACCGCTGGATCGGCTGGGGTGAGGATGGCGCGCTGCGATTTGAAACCGAAGATGGCGCCGTTGAAGTACATGCCGATGCCACCCTGCTGGCCATGGGCGGCGGCAGCTGGCCGCAGCTGGGCAGTGACGGCGCCTGGGTCGCGCCACTGCAGGCCCGTGGCGTGGACATCGCACCACTGCAGTCGGCCAACTGCGGTTTCGACGTGGGTTGGACCCCATTCTTCGCCCAACGCAATGCCGGCGCGCCGTTGAAGCCGGTGGTCGCGCACTGGATCGACCTGGCCGGACAGCCACGGTCGCTGCAGGGCGAATGCGTGGCCAGCGAGTACGGCATCGAAGGCAGCCTGATCTATGCGATGGCGGCGGACCTGCGCGAGACCATCAACCGCGAGGGCCACGCGATGCTGTGGCTGGATCTGGTACCGGGCCGCGACGAGGCGCGCCTGCTTGCCGATCTGTCACGCCCACGCAAGGGCCGCAGCTTCGGCGAGCACCTGCGCCGCCAAGCCGGCCTGGATGCAGTGAAAGCCGCACTGGTGTTCGAGATCCTGGGTAAAGAAGCGGGCAGCGACCTGCCTGCCGTGGCGGCTACGCTCAAGCGCCTGCCGCTGCGCCTGCTGCGTCCCCGGCCGATGGCCGAGGTGATCAGCACCGCCGGCGGCGTGCGCCTGGATGCGCTGGATGATGGCCTGATGCTGCGGGCAGTGCCCGGCGTGTTCTGCGCCGGCGAGATGCTGGACTGGGAAGCGCCGACAGGTGGCTACCTGTTGACCGCGTGCTACGCCAGTGGCCTGCGTGCTGCGGAAGGCGTAATCGGGTGGCTGGCCGGGCGGTGACGCCTGCCTTGTAGCGTCGAGCCATGCTCGACGGCGTTACCTGTAGAGCCGAGCCCATGCTCGGCTTGAGTCAAAAGCAGCCGAGCGTGGGCTCGGCTCTACAGAACGCAGAAAACGAGCACTCACCACGGCCGGCGCATGCTCACTGAAGCCAGCGCCACGCCGCTGGGATGCGGGTAGGCCTCTTCGCGCACGCTGACGAACCCCTGGCGTTGATAGAACGGCACGGCGTTGAGCGAGGCCGACAGCACCACCTCACGTTCACGATCGGCCATCGCCAGCAGGCGCTGCATCAACGCCTGGCCAATGCCCTGGCCGCCATGATCCGGATTGACGAACAACGCATCGACTTCATTGGCATCGGCATCAAAGACGCCGAAGCCGAGCAGGCCACCCTGCCCGTCCTCGGCCACTACGCATCCGCCCTGCGACAACAGCCGCGCATACTGCGACGGTGGCGGCGAGGCAGACCAGGGCGCAATGACTTCGGGCGGGTAATGGCTGCTGCAGGTCTCGCGCACGCAACGCGTGCGCAGCGCCCACAACATGGCCACGTCATCCATGGTGCCGGTCCTGAACTGCATTACATCTCCTTGTAGAGCCGAGCCTATGCTCGGCTGCTTCTCGATCACGCATCGCGATGTTGGAACGAAGATCAGCCGAGCATGGGCTCGGCTCTACAACATCACGTTATCGCGACTTGCTGGCGCGCAGCGCCTGGATCTTCGGCGGTGGCTGGAACGAGTCGCTGCGCGCATCGGCCCAGAACGCATGGAACACCGCATGGTCGGGCACCTTGTGCAGCAGTTCGCCTGGCTCCAGGTAGCGGTACAACGAGGCCAGCGAACGGATCTCCACCGGCGAGACACGGCGCAGGATGTGTTCCGGCCCCAGCTCGGCCGGATCATTGAGGCCAGCGGCACACAGCAGTTCCTTCAAGGCATGCAGCGTGTGCTCGTGGTAGCTGTAGACACGAGCAGCCTTGTCCGGTGCATCCAGATGCTTCCAGCGCGCGGGATCCTGGGTAGCGATCCCGGTCGGACACTTGTCGGTATGGCAGCTCAGCGACTGGATGCAGCCCAGCGCGAACATGAAGCCTCGGCCGGCATTGCACCAGTCGGCCCCCAACGCGATGGTCCGTGCGATGTCGAACGCACTGGTGATCTTGCCGGCCGCGCCGATGCGGATGCGCTCACGCAGGTCGAGGCCGACCAGGGTGTTGTGCACCAGCAGCAGTGCCTCATGCATCGGCACGCCGACATGATCGACGAACTCGGCCGGTGCCGCGCCGGTGCCGCCTTCGGCGCCATCCACCACGATGAAGTCCGGCAACAGGCCGGTTTCCTGCATCGCCTTGGCGATGCCGAACCATTCCCACGGGTGGCCGATGGCCAACTTGAAACCGACCGGCTTGCCACCGGACAGTTCGCGCAGGCGGGCCACGAACTGCAACAGTTCAACCGGCGTGGAGAACGCCGAATGGCGCGACGGCGACACGCAGTCAACGCCCATCGGCACGCCACGGGTCACCGAGATCTCGGCGGTCACTTTCGGTGCCGGCAGCACACCACCGTGGCCCGGCTTGGCCCCCTGCGACAGCTTGATCTCGATCATCTTGACCTGATCGTGGGTAGCGTTGGCAACGAAGCGCTCCTCGCTGAAACCACCTTTCTCGTCACGGCAACCGAAGTACCCCGAGCCGATCTCCCACACCAGGTCGCCGCCCATTTCGCGGTGGTAGGGCGAAATCGATCCTTCGCCGGTGTCGTGGTAGAAGCCACCGCGGCGCGCGCCTTCGTTCAGTGCGCGGATCGCATTGGCTGACAGCGAGCCAAAGCTCATCGCCGAGATGTTGAACACGCTGGCCGAATAAGGCTTGGCGCAGTTCGGGCCGATCAGGACGCGGAAGTCATGCTTGGCAATCGTCGTCGGTGCCAGCGAATGGTTGATCCACTCGTAGTCCACCGCATAAGTGCTGCGCAGGGTGCCGAACGGCACCGTGTCCATCTCGTTCTTTGCGCGCTGGTAGATCAGCGCGCGCTGCTGGCGCGAGAACGGCACGTCTTCCAGGTCGCTCTGCACGAAGTACTGGCGGATCTCCGGACCGATCGACTCCAGCCCGTAACGGAAGTGCGCCATCACCGGATAATTGCGGCGCAACGTGCTGCGTTTCTGCAGCAGGTCCCAGGTCCCCAGCGCCACCATCGCGGCAGTCAGGCCGACGCCCCAGTACCACGCTGGCCAGATCGTGGCCAGCCACAGGCATATCGGGAACATCAGGATGGCGAGCAGGTAGACGATATACCGGTGCATGGCGTTCCTCGGTTGCAACTGCCCCCGAGTCTACCGCGCCGTTCGCAGCCGGGGCTTACAAACGATCGTCAACCACGTTGCGCGGCCAGGCCGATTTCACGTCGTAGACCAGGCCACCGGGCGCCAGCAGCGCCCGGATTGCGGATTCATCCATCGCCTTGAACCGGGCGTGGGCCACCGCCAGCACCACCGCGTCATAGCGCCCTGCCCCGGGCTCGGCCAGCCAGTCCAGGCCCTCGCCGGTCAATGCCGCCGGGCCGACCCACGGGTCGCTTACCTCGACCCTCGCACCGGCATCGCGCAAGCGCTGTGCCAGTTCCAACGCGCGACTGTTGCGCAGGTCCGGGCAATCCTCCTTGAAGGTCACGCCCAGGACCAGGATGCGTGCATCCGCCGGCGCACGGCCACGCTCGGCCAGCATCGCCAGCACCCGAGCCGCTACGTGCTCGCCGACGCGGTTATTGACCTGTCGCGCGGTGTGGATCAGGTCCGGGTGGTAACCCACGCTCTCGGACTTGTGCAGCAGGTAGTACGGATCGACGCCGATGCAGTGACCACCGACCAGGCCCGGGCGGAACGGCAGGAAGTTCCACTTGCTGCCGGCGGCATCCAGCACGTCCTGGGTGTCGATGCCGAGCCGGTCGAAGATCAGGGCCAGCTCGTTGACCAGCGCGATGTTGACGTCACGCTGGATGTTCTCGACCACCTTGGCCGCTTCAGCCACGCGCATCGAAGGGGCCGGGAACGTACCGGCGGCAATGATGCGCTGGTACAGACCATCAATCACCGCAGCGACCTCCGGGGTCGATCCGGAGGTGATCTTGCGGATGTCGGCAAGGCGCCGCTGGCGGTCACCGGGGCTGACCCGTTCGGGGCTGTAGCCGCAGTAGAAGTCTTCGTTGAAGCGCAGGCCGGACCCTTGTTCCAGCAGCGGCACGCACACTTCCTCGGTGGTTCCGGGGTAGACCGTGGACTCGTAGATCACCAGATCTCCGGCGCGGAGATGGCTGGCAATCAGGCGCGTGGCCGAACGCAACGGCTCCAGATCGGGCTGTTCGTAGGCATCGATCGGGGTCGGCACGGTGACGATGTAGACATTGCAGGCATCAAGCAGTGCCGGATCGCTGCCGTACTGCAACAGGTGCGCACTGGCCAGCTCGTCGGCTTCCATTTCCAGTGTGTGGTCCTGGCCGCTGCGCAGCTCGGCGATGCGACCGGCGTCGATATCGAAGCCCAACGTCGGCCACTGCCGGCCAAACGCCACCGCCAACGGCAGGCCGACATAGCCCAGGCCGACCACCGCAAACCGAGGGTCACTGGCCGCCGCAACCGGCACACTCATCGGCACATCCCATGCAATCGATGCAATCGCACATACGCTGCCATGGCTTCGGCCAACACACTCATCTGCTGCACCACTCCGGAAAACCTGCGCCAGAAAGGCTACAGCCTACCGGCCCCGGCGCCCTGCCGCCAAGGCGGGCTCAGGACCCCAACGCCACCGCCGCCGGTTCCAGCTCACCGTCGGCACCGGTCCAGGCCTGCAGCAGGCGTTCAAATCCACCGCTGCCAAGCAGGAAGCCGGGCCAAGCGGCGTCGACGATCTGCGCCAGTGGTTCTGGCTCGATGCGCCGCGTACCCATCGACCAGCGCGGAAATGCCCGCTGCACCACCGGAGCGCGGCACAGTACGTGCAGCTGCCCATGGCTGCGCGCGTTGAGGATGCGCTGGAACACCGAATCGATACCGTCCTGCGGGCCTTCGAGATACTGCAGGAAACGGCTGCCATCGAACATCAGGACGCCGGTGACTCCAGCTACACGATTGAATGCCGTGGCATCGGCCAGCAGGCGGTCAAGATCGGTTGTCTGCAGATCGGCGCGGGCCTCGCTGGCATAGGCAATCGCGTGCAGCGACATCAGATGGCTCCCCCCCTGGGAACGATGGCAGGGACTATGACATGAATACGATCGGCAGTTAAGCACGCGACCGCCGTGATGCAAACAGGCCGAGGCACCGCAGGTGGGCTACAATCGGCGCCGCGCTGCTGGCCCGGATGGCGAAACTGGTAGACGCATCGGACTTAAAATCCGCCGGGGGCAACCCCATGCCGGTTCGATTCCGGCTCCGGGCACCATCGCATGTTTCAGGTAGCCAACGTGTTCGCCACGATTCACCCCGATTCGGCACGAAATCAGCCACTTAGCGCAATCCGGATTTCCGAGATCACCACGATTTGCCCGGACTTGCCCGGCTACTCTCCCCAAAAATTCCCCATATGATGCGGCCATGGCCAGCATCCAAAGATCCGGGAACAAGTGGCGCGTGCAGGTGTACGTGGCGGGCGTTCGCGACTCGACTACCAAACACACGAAGCAGGAAGCCGCGAAGTGGGCTCTTGAGCGAGAGGCTGAGCTGCGCGGCGGGAAGCTGCCAGATAAGTCGCTGCGCGACGCCATGCGCCGCTACGTCAAGGAAGAGGCGCCCAAGCGAGCTGGCGAACAGTGGGAGTCGGTCCGAATAGCTGCCTGGGAGCGATCTCTGCCACTTCTCGATCGCCGCATCGCGGCAATCGACAGCTCGGACATCATCGCTTGGCGAGATGGAAGACTTAAGCAGGTCAAGCCTGGGACGGTTGCTCGCGAAATGAACCTGATGCGGTCAGTATTCGAGACGGCGCGCCGGGAATGGAAGTGGATCAAGCAGAACCCCATGTCAGACGTTCGCTGGCCGCAACAGCCTAAAGGTCGCGCGCGACGCGTATCTCCCACTGAGGAAGCCGACCTGATCGCCGCGTTCGGGCTCGACAAGGATCTGTCCGCGGAAACGGCCACCCAGCGGACGGGCTTGGCCTTCCTGCTCGCCTTAGAGACAGCCATGCGGTCTGGAGAGATACTCTCGCTGACTTGGCCGAATGTGCATCTGTCCGAGCAGTACGTTCACCTACCAAAAACCAAGAACGGCGACGCGAGAGATGTGCCGCTTAGCCTGCGGGCTTGCGAGATCCTGAAGACACTTCCTCTTGGCTTCGGGCCGGTCTTCCAGCTCAAGTCTGCCGTGTGCGATGCGCTCTGGCGAAAAGTCCGCGATTCGACCGGACATAGGGAAGTGCACTTCCACGACAGCCGAGCCGAGGCCATCTGGCGGCTCTCGAAGAAGTTGGACATCCTGCAGTTGGCTCGAATCATCGGGCATCGAGATCTCAAGTCTTTGATGATCTACTACCATGAGCCTGCCTCAGAGATCGCCCGCCAGCTTGGATGACGCGCAGCTTGCGGCCTCCCCTGGGGACTAAAGATGCGCAACGCAGTGAAGGACGGAATTCTCGGGCAAGACGAGCGCTTCCGGCTCCACAGCTTGAAGCACCCCTGCGTGACCGACACCAAGGGCGACAAGAAGGAGGCAAGCGGCCACAAAACCGATTCAATGACACACTTCTATGGCCACACCGTTCCATTGGTTCCGGAACCGGGTGAATCTGGAGACTAAAGTTCAGGCGCCATCGACAGCTAATCTATTTCACCCGACTACCGACTAGCGCCATGAATCGACCAGTGATGCGACCGAAGTTGAAGCTAAGCAATCCAGAGCTTCCGCCGATGTTCTCTGAGTATGAGAAAATTGCGAGCAAAATGCCCGCATGGGCAGTTCGCAAAGCGCTGATGGGTGACTATCCGCGTCATTTGTACAACTATCTGCGATTTGACCCCGACTCCAAAGAAAGTCGGCGGAACCTGAGTACTATGCTCTTGGATTCAAATCTGTACCTGGCAGATCCTGCAGACTTCAACGACCCGTTTGAATTCAAAAACAAGCTTGTTTTAGATGATGATGATGTGCTCCAACGCTACTTCGGCGCCATTTTCAGAGAAACCTATCCGGACTTGGATAAGCCAACCTCGGCCTTTAACGCCTTGCTCGAGACACTGATTGATGAAGTGAAGAGCACATCGGGGCAGATGTTTAGCGCCCTCTTTGAAACGCATAGCCACGGGGTGCACTGCTTCACGCCTGAGCCCAAGAGTCAGCTTATGTGGTCGCACTACGCCGACTCGCATCGCGGAATTTGTTTGCAATTCCGGACTTCCTACGACGTGCGCACGTTCCTAGCCGCCGGACCCGTGGACTACTGCGACGACTTCCCGGAGTTCCATTTCCCGACAGCTCCGAAGGAAGACACCATCGCGATGATGATGCGCAAGGGCACCGCATGGGCGTATGAAAAGGAACGCAGGATTGTAATGCTGGCGATCAACAGCCGCCTTCTGCCTTTCCGTCCACAGGCTCTGACCGGGCTGATCCTTGGCGGCCGCTTCCCCGAAAAGCATCTTCCTGCGATTAAACAGATGCTCAACGAGCGGATTGAGAATGGCCTTCCGCCGATCCGCCTGTATCAAGCGGAGACTGAAAAATCAGCTTATAGGCTCACCGTTCGCTCGGAAGGAAATCCCAAAGCCGTTTCCGGACCTGTTTTCGGAGCGATTCCATGGGATGCGGCATTTGAAAGATAAGCCATTGATTCCAATGGCGCGCCCGCCAGGAAGCAAACCCGTAACCGTCGGCTTAGAAGTCTGCCTGACTCTAGATGCGAATCAAAGACTTGCTTTGACTTCATTTCTGGAGCAGACATCCCGTAGCCCTTGTGACGCAAGGAGCTGTTCAAAAGTTTTCTGGAGGGTAGGTGGTCACACGCCGCGGCGCATCTGCTCCAGTCCTGCCCTCACTCGCGCCTTGCTGCTGACGTCCCTCGCGCGGGGTCTCGCCTCCGCCGGCGGCTTGCGGGGCTCAAGCGCCGCCTTGATCCGCTCGACCTCCTTCGTTCCAGCCTCGGCCAGGCGCCGTGCCTGTTGCTGCTGCTCGCGGGTCGGAGGCAGGCCAGGCATTGGTGGGGGCAACTGGATCGGCGTGCTATCGGTCAGTCGGGCGACGGCCTCGCGCAGCGGCAGCTCGGGATACAGCCTGGCGGCGCACCAGCGCTCGGCGTAGCGTTTCGCCTGCCGGACGTTGGCGGCGCGCACTTCCTTCACCTGCCACATCTTCTGGCCTTCCATCCATAGCCGGACCCCAGGATCGCCATCTGGCGTGACGCTGGCCGTCTCGCGGCCGTTGTGCCAGAGCGCCCAGCGCTCACCGGTCTGGACCCAGCCAGAGGGTATTGGGGCAGTGCGAAAGCCGTGGGAGGAATGCATGGCCGGAAGGATACGACCGGCGGTCGCAGATCCTGCGAACACGGCAGCGACCTGGCTGAATCGTTCGGACTCGGTGCCGGCGCGGCGCTGCTCACGCGCCCCCGGGTTGAGCTGCCATAGGCCCCGGGTCCGGCAGGGCCAGCATGCTCGTCCCGCCCCGCCACTGCCATCGGGCAACCGCGCGACGCAGGATCGGGGGCTCCCTACGCTGCCAGCCGGTTTTCGTAGAGCGGTGCCGCTCGTCGTCAAACGCACAGCGCGGGCAACTCGGCGGATCCGAGTCGAGCGTCAGAACTTCCCTACACAGAGCCGAGCGCTCCCCCTATTGACGCCCATCCCAGCCGCTGCGACATTCAGGAAGATTAAGCATTAGTTCATAATTTGATATGGGTAGCGTGCCTGGATGAACATGAGAAAACTCTTATTCGCAAGTCTCGTCGTGCTTTTTGCCTTGGCATCCTTCATCGCGCTTTACATGCACAGCTCCGATCGCGCCCCCAAGGCTAACAATGTTCAGAGCGGTGGCAATTCTTCCGCAGCGAAGGAGAGCCATGAGCTGAGCTCCTACCCAGCTCTCATCTCCCAGAAAAAGCTTGACCCCAAGTTTGTCCAGCCACTGGGAGCGAGGGCGTTTGCCATCTCACGGAATGGGGAATTCCGCCCAAGAGGTGACGCGAAAGAGTTCATCCGCTCTCGGTTACGTGCTTCCGACTCCGGCGACAGCACCGCTTCGTACGAGATCTATCTAGCCGCCCTGGACTGCAGGAACGCAGGATCCCCCGGCGAGCTCCAGTCTGCAAGATTGCTCGCGAATCAATCAGACCAGCAAGTCGCGCTCAGATCATCTGAGCGACGACTGCAGGAGTGCTCCTCGCTACTGAACGACTCGGACCTGTCCCCTCCTGGGAAGTGGCTGCTGAAAGCAGCAAACCAGGGCTCCGTAGAGGCCATGCTGCTGTATGTCGTTGATACCGAATCCGCATTCGGCGGCTCGGCCTCAGCCATCCAGAACCCCGAAGCGGTGATTGAATGGAAGCAAAATTCTATGTCATTTCTCAACACTGCAGCGAGTCAGGGCAGCGTTGACGCCCTAGTCGCGCTTGGCCGTGCAAACACCAACGGAATAATTACCGAGAAGAATACAACCGAGGCCTACGCCTACTACCTTGCCGCAAAAAGGGCGATGCCATCGGCGTTCTCGGACAAATTGCTCGGCATGTACAAGAACGAACTGAGCCCCGCTCAGCAGCAGGCGGCCATCAGTCGTGCCGATGCAATTTATATGGCCTGCTGCCAATAACAAGGAGAGTTTCTAGATGTATCGCAGCTTCACTACTACAGCGTTATCGATCGCACTCGTTGTGATTTGCGGCTGGGTTCTCTACGCAAAAGCAACTGAAGGAGGACAGACATATGGTCCGCTGTCATGCACCGGCTGTCGTCTGGAAAGTCCAATGCCGGGCCCAGGAACACAGACGTTCCTTGACGCGTGGGCTTGGGACGTCCGGCACACAATCTTTGTTTGGACGCAGATCGTTGTCGTACCGGGCGATAAAATCGTTGTCTGCAACGGAACATCATGTGTCACCTACACAATGACCGACAGCAAGGGTTATCTGGGTGGACCGCCGACGCCACAGACGTCCTCCCCGGGCGGCGGTGCTGGCGGTGGCGTAGGTGGGGGTGGCGGGTCTGAAGACGGCGGCGGCTTCGGTGGAGATAGCTGCTCGGTAGTTCCGGGCACTCAGACCGGCTGCTCAACGGTGCAAGGTGTAAACCTCTGCCAGACGATCGATACGGGTTATGTTGATTGCGGATTCGGTCACTGATCCTCAGGCCGAATCCGAGACGCCCGGAGCTTCTTAGTTACCGGGCGTCCTTTCCTTTGCGACATCTAGCGATTCCGTGCCAATCACTCTTAGACCGTCCTCAACCAAATGGAAGAGGGAACAGCCCATGGCCGCAACCTGGCCGAAGGAGCCGCTTATCCGCGCTTTGGCCCGTGTCGGCGTCACCCGCGCGGTGAACACGTCGCGGAGCAACCGCGAGGATCTACTACAACCCGTGGCATAGCGCTCAACCGAAGCACGACGGAACCTGCGGCTGGACGCTGCCTGTACGAAGTTCAATGCCCGGTCACGTCAATCAGCACGAAGTGGCCGGATGCACTGAACTGCGTGGCGTTGTCGGACTGCGGAATCAGGGCAGTCGCCCCGGCATAGTAAAAGCGTCCCGACCCCGCTGCGCCCGTTCCATCCCCCTGCGGCCCGGTCAACCGGAACCCCACACCACGCTCGATCCGCTGGCACGAACGAGACAAGATCACCGCGTAGCGCCGACCGGCCGGGACTTGCATGTAGGCGCCCTCCGCCGCCCCGAACGGGGCAGTTGTCACGCCTACGATCCGAAGGGGCTTTGCCCAAGAAGCGAAAGCCAGCTCGCCGGTGTGCTCTCGGTAGACCTCGATGCCGGTCTTGCCCGGCGTTCCAGTCACAACCGAGTCGTATACCCACACCGTGCCGAACACAATCGATGAGCCCGTGTAGGCTGACACTCGCCAGTTGTTGCCGCCGAGATTGGTCAGAATCACGCTGAGCCCGAAGTTGTTGTTCGGACCGGTGACCGCGATCACCGGGCTCTTGGCCTGGAAGTCACGCGTGACGTACCGGGTTACCACGATCCCCGACACCTGGTAGGCAACGGCGCCAGCTTCGTTGATATCGAACTTGTGGCGCAGGTGGAAGTTGAGCAGGTCGCTGCGGACCTGCACTGTCCCGGTCGGGGTGTATGCCTCAAAACCTCCCACTGACATTTTAATGCACCCCGTAGAGCACAGTTGCCGGGACCAAGGCAAAGACGGGCTGCCCATTGGCATCCACATCCGTGCCCCAATAGATCCGGCCATCTGAGTACCAAATGGTTGGCGTGCGGCCAGGCTGCGCAGGCGGAGGCACCACGTAGAAGAGGAAATCCCCAGGTGGCAGCGGCCCTACCCACGTCGAATTGCCGTGCACGGAGTCGGTCTGAATCGTGCCGATGAAAAGCCCCAAGCGGGTCGTGTAGTCGATCTCCAGCGACCCGTCGAGATTGAAGGTCTGGATGCCTGCCGGCATGCGATGCTCCCTAATGATTGGCGGGAGGGCCTTGGCGCCTCTCCACGACCGCAGCCATCGCGGTGATATCGCGAACCTGCGACAGGTCGAGGCCTAGGTAGACCTTGCGCCCCTCATGCATGCGCGGGTCGAAGTCGGCCAGCGCCGGTTCCAGCGTTGGGCGCGTCATCCAGGCGGTCTCCGCATCGGTCCACACGCAGAAGTGCAGACGAAGAATGCCGTTCAGTGACCCGGGGATTGCTTTGGCTTGCGCCACCACGTCCGCCAGGTACTGCTCGGTGATAGTTACCCCCAGCAGGGGATTGGCCTTTGCCCAGCAGCTGGGGTCCTCAAGCGGGTCATCGCCGTCGTCCAGGCTGCACACGTAGCTGAAGGTGCGGTCATCGATAACGCCACCGACGAAGTTCGGATCGTTCACCGCCTCGGTATGGCCGGCGGCGACCTTGACGGCATGCTCGTGCTCCTCCCAACACACCGAGGTCCGGTCGCTGCCGGAGTTGGTGATCATGAAGAGCAGCGGCTCGCGGCGGAACTTGAAGCCGCGCTCCAGCATTTCGATGATTCGCCGGTCGGGAAGCTCGTGCACCTCATCGACCAGCACGAAGAACGGTCGAGGACCGGAGCCGGTACGGCCCGTATCGCGCGACACCGGCCGGAAGAAGCTCGCGCTGGCGTGGTGCGCCATGCTGAACTCCCGACCCTCACCGCCAGCGAACTCGATGCGCTTGGCCAGGAGCGGCGACTTCTTAACCATCTTCACCGCGTCGGCGAACAGGATGCCAGTCCTTCTTCGCCGCCGCCGAGTAGATCTGTGCGCCAGCCTCGCCTGCTGCCGTCATCCCCAGCAGGCCCAGCCCACCGGCCAGCGGGCTCTTTCCGTTGCCCTTTCCCTGCTCGATGTACGCGCGGCGGAACCTGCGAAGCCCGTCGGCGCCCTTCCAGCCGAAGAGCGAGCCGATGATGAACGCCTGCGAGGGGTGCAGCTCGAACTTCCGCCCCTCGAACTGCCCCTCGGAGAGCATCAGGACGTTCTCGAAGTAGCGGAACGCGTACTCGGCAGCCTCGTGGTCAAAGTAAAGGCCCCGTTCGGGGCCTTCGATCAAGTCCTGCAGGTGGCGCCGGCAGGCGTTTCGGACATGGGGGCCGGCTACGATCCGGCCAGCCACCACATCCAGCGCATACGCCTTAGTGCGGTCGGCCGGAGCTGGGGCCACCGAAGAATTCTTCGCCCTGGTCGTCTTCGTCACCGCCATGCGAGACCTTCGATTCATCCACAGGTGTGGCGCCCAGCTTTGAAAGGATCGAGCTGAGCGCCTGGGTTGCTGACACGCCGAATTCGGCTTTCGGGTCATCCATCCGAGCCATCCAGAGGCAGGCAAGGCGGAGCAGTACTCGGTGGCTCGCGTTGAGCCAGGGCATTTCCGTCGCGAATTCCTTCCATGCCCGCTTCTCCGCCGCAGTCATGGCCTTGTACGGCTCGCCCAAGCTTCGTGTGCCCGCCGGCTTCTTCCGGCCAGCGTGCCGGCCGGGATTCTTGATGGCGGCGCCGCTTGTCGCAGCCTTTGCGACGGGCAATCGGGGCCTTGGCATGAATTCCTCGGGAAAATGCGGGATTTCTTGACTGGGAGTGCCCGTTCGAGGGTCGTCCCGTGAATTGTGGATACGCGTGTTTGGGGGGCGCTCGGTCTAGGCCGCGATCGACACAGACTTTTCACTCCCCCTACCCTCTGGCGTGGAACGTCCAGCCGTGGAACGTGTCAGCCGCCGATGGGCCACCCATCCTCATCGCACCCTCGGACCTGCACCGCACCCCGCTCCAGACGCGCCTGGTCGACGTTGTGGCAGTCGGCGCACTGGCTGTCGAAGGGTCCTGCCCAGAACATCTCTTCCGTCTCTCCAGCAGGGTGGCCGTTGGTGTGGTTGCACACGGTGGCGACCGTGACGTGGCCTCTGGTCTTGCACCTGCTGCACAGCGGCTCACGGTCCAACTGCGCCTTGCGCGTGCGTTGCCAGCGCGCGGTGCCATACAAGTGTGCAAAGGCGCTGCCGCCTGTCTGCCGGGTCCTGCCGCGGCGCGGGGTCGGCCCTACCGCCATCAGTAGGGCTTCCCGTCCAAGTCGACTCGCTCCGGCTCGGCACCTTCGTCATGCACCTGCGTACCGGCCTCCTCGCCCAGCAGCTGCGCCACGGCCTGCACCAGCAGTCCGACGTGCATCGCGAGTTCGGCGATATGCCGTCCCTGCTCCACGATGGCGGCGTGCTGCTGTTCGGCCAGAGCAAGCAAGCGATCAATTCGTCCGTCCATTGCATTACCTCTTAAGATCTGCGCGCCTTATCGGCCAGGGATATCCCTACGGTCGATTCAGACTTTCCCTATTGCCGGCAACGTTCTTGACTGACAGTTTCTTCATGCTCAGCGTCGCTGAGCAGCCATTTGCCATTACCAATAGGAGTGATCATGAAGATCCACAGTGTCCTGTTTGGTTGTATCGCTGCCGCTACCGGGCTTGGCGCGACGATCGGCGTAGTTCCTCAGGCGCAAGCAGCGTCATACAGCACGAGCTGCTATCCGATGGGAGGCGGCTGGTACTCCTGCACGCAGAAGTTCTGCCATGAGGATCAATGCGTGGTCACCGATAGCTGGAGCGAGTTCAGGAAGGAAGCAATCGTCTTCGACTGACTGTCTGGCGCAGGGGCTTCGGCCCCTGCTCTTTACTGCGCTGCGACTAGAACTCCTCCACTGCCCAGCCGCCGCCATCCCGCTTGGGCTTGGCCTTCACCGCGATGAAGCGGAACGGGTACATGGCCGCGGCGATCTTGATCTTGGCCCGTGCATCGTCCTGCCAGTGCCCCTTCACTTCGTGGCAGGCCATGACACCGTCGGCCTCCAGCACTGCAAAGTCCGGCGTGTAGAACGTGTTGTCGGCCAGGCGCAGCTTCAGCCCCTCGAACCGGTGCCACTGCACCTCGCCTGCCGCTTGCAGCGCGCGCAGCCGCTCGGCATACGCTGCCTCGGTCCTGTTCATCTCGCCGGTCTTCAGCCGGCCAAGGGCCAGAACCCGACGGTTCATCGCTCCACCTGGTCAACGCCCAACTCCCCGATTTCTCTCAGCTGTTTGTTGCACTGCTGCAGGCTCAGGACGTTAGCGTTGTAGGCCGACACTACCTGCTCGACAGTCCGATCCTGCGCCCTGGTGATTGGGCAGGGCTGAGTCAGCGCGACCGGCGGCCCGATCGGCTTTTCCACGGTCACGTACACCACATTGGGCAGCTCCGGCTTCGAGGCATTGCTGCAGCCACCAAACCCGCACAGCGGGAGCACCGCGACCAACATCAAAGCAGCGGTATGTCGGCGCACAGGGCCATCTCCAGTTGGGACTGGCATGCAGGCTTGCTCTTGGCAGCCTGCAGCGCGCGGCTGGCTTGGTCAGCCCGGCGCTGGCTCTCGGCCGCTGCCGCCTCGGCCCGGCGCGCAGCCTCGTTGGCTGACAGCTTCTGGCGGGCTGCCTCATCGATTGCCGCCTGGGTCTGCCGGTTCACGTCCTTGAGCAGCAGGCCACAGGCGTTGGCCGCGCGCAGGTTCTCGGCAGAATCAGCTTCTGCGGCAGCGCGCGCCTTGTCGGCCTTGGCAATCACACCCTGATCCTTGGCAGCCTGGCGGTCGCTGCCGTGCTGGCAGCCCGTAACGAACAGGCCACCGACCAGCGCCAGGGCCGCCAACAGTTTGAGCAAGTCGGCGTATGGGCGTAGTGGGTCCAGCATTCGGCACCTACATGAATGAGCTGCCCTCCTTGAGGTACGCTGTGCGTGCTATCGACACAGCCCGCAAGGAGGGCACATGGCTAATCAGGCATTGGAGAATCAGATCACCGCGCTTCAGCTGGTCGTATCGGCCCTTGTAGTCGGAAGGTTTGGGAATCCCGACTTTGCCGATGTCTTGGCAGCACACTTGACTTCTAAGGAGTTGGCTGCGCTGACCACCGAGGAGCGTGATGGAATCAGGTCATCGGTTGAGAAGTTAATTGGTCGCGAGCTGACCTACTAACTCGATCGCCCAAGATCGCTGCGACTGCTGTTGCTGAGTTCTCTTGCAACATCTGTTGCTCTGCAGCGCTTGGCCTCAAAAGCCAAGCGCGCAGCCAGACACGGGGGTTCCATTTGGTTCTCATCTCTAACCTCCTAATTTGACGGTTTCACTGTCCGGATCGAACGGCGGCGGCTCCAACCCGGCCGCACGCATCAACCCTTCGAGCCTGTAGATATGGCGGATCAAGCGAAGCTCTCTGGCTTCCATCCGACCAACCCGTTCGCCCAGCCGGGTCACTTCCTCGCGCATCAGCTGGATCACGTTGACCTCGGCCCCTTCTCTGGCTGTCTCTACGAACTGCTTTCGTCACCACAGCGCTACACCGCCGGCGCCTACCATCAGGCCGCCAACTGCCGTGCCAATGGCCTACCAGTCCACGTCGACCCCGATCATGGCGCCACCGTCCCGCCGGCCTTGCGGTACACCGCCAGCAGGTCGGCCAGCTTGTGTTCGTGCTGGCCGTAGCCCGCGCCGGGCAGGCTCGCCCAGGTCTTGCGGACGGCCTTGATGGCTTCCTCCATCTTCCCCGCCTGGATCAGCGGCAGCGCGCGGCGCTCCCTGATCTGCTGCAGCGCAATCAGGTCCTGGCTCAAAGGCGAGAAGTCCTTCAGGCCGAGCGTCTTCTTGTAGGCATCGTAGTAGCGGCGCAGCAGCTGGTAGCGGCCGGCTGCGGTCGACTGGATCTTGAGCTTCGGCAGGTCCACCAGCACGCGCGGATGGTCGGCGTAGCTCTTGAACAACTGTCCGCCAACGATCACGTCGTAGCCACGGTCTTTGGTTGGCTGCTTGCCGTTGTCCGTACCTTCGGACCAGGCAAGCATGTCGAGAAAGGCCACGACGTTCACGCCGCCAGCCTGTTGGGGAGTGATCTGCGCCATCGATGCCTCTGCTTGAGCGATCGCCCCCTTTTTAGGAGGCAAGGGGTTTACCTGACCTTTGGGGCAAGCCAAAGGAAAAGCCTCGGCTTCTACACCGAGGCTCGATAAATAATCTGATTTGTATGTACTCACGCCTACTGAGGAGCGTCGTTACCGCAACTAGTTGACGGCCCCCACAACCTGGGCTGAGTACACGCCGTCTCGGAAAGAGATACGAATTTCAGCTTCGTGGATCTCTCCCAGTCGACTTCGAACCTTGAGGACAACGCTCGTGTTTGAGGTTTGCCGTAGAGGGATAGCTGCAATGTTCACCCGCAGCGTTTGGAGGGCTTTGAGATTGCCTTGAGTTACTACCTGCCTCGCAAGGCCTGTGCCTTCGTACTCAAGCAGTTCAAGGTCATCACCTACGTTCTTGATATCTATGCAAAGATCATAGAGATCCCTACCCCGATAGCTAGGGGGCTGTTTGATGTTTGAGATGCGAAGTTTTGGAGCGGCGCTGTCACGCAACGCTTGATCGCGCATCTTTTCTTCTTGGAATCGCTCGATCTCCAGCTGAAGTTGCCGCTGCGATGCTTCAGCCATTTCGCCTTGGTGGAGCACTGAGTTCTTGAGCTCTTCGACTTGAAGCTTCAGCGCTTCGGTGTTCTGCCTCAGCTCCAGACCTTGCTGGAAGTAGCCGCAAACCAACCAGAACAACGCCAAAGGGCCAAAGGCACCCGCGACGAAGTCCCCTAAGGAATTAGGCTCCATGGCCAAGAAACACGGCCACTTAGCCCAGACATAGGCCGCGATGAGCACCAACCAGATTGCCGTAGCAACCGACCCCACTGAAGTAATGGTCTTACTGTTCACCGAGATCCGTCCAGTCCATTAGGCAGATGACGAAACGGCCCCACCCAATTGGGGGGGGCCGCTTGAAGTGAAGAATCCCCCACTATGCCGAGAACTTTACCAGTTCGTTGGCAACGGTCAAGAGTTTAGCAAGCAAGCCGCAGGAAGCAGGGGGCTGAGCCCAAGCACTTCGACGGGGAAGCGCTGCTCGACTTCGTGAATGGCATAGTTTAAGTCCGGACCTTTTCCCCGGATCTTGGGTCAACCGTCCCCCATAAGGAGGACAGTTGGTTTCGGTCAGTGGGCCGGCACCAGGTACTTGCCGTTCTTGACGCCATCGAGGATCGCGTCCTTCACCTTGCGGAACTCGTCCTCGGCCGTGCGGTACAGGTTGTCCGGCAGGCTGGCCTCAACGAGCCGCCCTTGCAGTTGGGTGCGGCCCATCTCGAAGTTCATCTTCAGGATATCCACCATCGCCGCCGGCTCGTTCCCGCGTGGGCTGCCGATGAATGCCAGGAGCGCTTTCTCCTGGGCAACGTCTCGGCCAATGGAGCGTGCAAGTTTCGTCTGATCGTCCGTGTTCAAGCGCGGTTCTCCGCTGTTGGATGAGGCCCAATCGTACTGCTTCTCTTCCAATTTGAGGGCGCCGCTGTGGCGCCAAAATAATGGCGCATTGATTTCGCGATCAGCGCTGCTAGGATGCGCCAGGCCCTGGATTGGCCCGGGCTACCAAAGGAGATGGTGATGGATATTTACTCTGAACTTTCGAGCGCAGTGAAAGAGGCGCCAGTACGCCCGAAGGGAATCAGACTCAGCTTGCAAGCCTTCAAGCAGTTGGAGGCAGAGGGCCACATCACGCGTGCAAGTGGCGGCCCGCTGGGACTTGATTGGTTCCCAAACATGCCTTGGTTCGATAAGGACATCTATGCATGGTGTGATGTTGAGTTCGACGGGGTTTTCCAGTTGCCCCGCGCGCCCTAATTCTTCCATCAAAAAGCGATGACATAAGAGGGCTGGGTGCCGCGCCTTGGCACGGCACCCAGTGCTGGAGCCAGCTATGCCCGGCCCGCCCTCAAGCCGGTGATCAACGTTGAGGACTCAGGCGCCACGCCCGGCCCGGTGACTTCGCCGAGCCATTTGCCATCGCCCCCTGAGGGTCGCCAGGGCGCTCGGCCCCAACTTCTCCCATGCCGCCGAGCCGCCCACAACCGCCTCAAAGGCCCGGTCGAGCTCGTCCCGGAAGGGTCCGCCTTCAGAACCATAGTCGAACCGGTAGCCCTCGCCGACGATGTAGCGTGCCGCCCACTTGCCACGGAGTCGGCGCACGAGCAGCTTTGCCCTCGACTCGCTACCGACCCACGCCCACTGTGCGGCAACCACGTTCGGCCGCCGGCGGATGCTGCCCTCGGGATCTCGGGTAACGCTGATTCGGACTATCCCGTCGGCCCCGCAGGCGGCGCACAGGTACACCGCATCGCGAGCGGCGTGAGCCAGTGTCAGGTTCCTCATGTGCGCCGCGCCTCCATGAACGCCATCCCCTTGTCGAGCTCCTTCCGGTACTGCCACTTGGTGAACGTGCCGCCCAGCCTCATGGCCACTACCTCTGCCCTCTTGGCCTGACTGCCCCGGCCGGTGAACTCCTCAAGCACCACCAGAGCGCGGACCATGTTCTGCCGGTAGAGGTTGGACAGCGCACGATCAATCCACCGGTACTCCTCCGGCGAACCGACCATCACTGCGGCGGTGGGTGACCGCGAGACCATAGAGCGGGTTTCAGAACACGGGATCGGGTCGACGGCCCACTTGGCGACTGGCAGCCCCGCGCCATGCCGGCTCACACGGCCGGCAGCTGCCCCCATAAGCATCCGCCGATCATGGCCATCACGCAGCGGCAGCGCCCGCCCCCTCTTCGCCCCCGGCGCATACTGCTGCGCGCGGGCCAGCGGGTGCTCTGCCTTGCTCGGCACGTCCTCGGGATCCAAAGGCGCACAGAACCGGTGTTCCTGGTAATGGCCCCAGTGTTTCAGCTGCTCCTTCAGCGACAAGGTCATTTCCCGCCTCCAGTGCACGTAGCTGCCTGTCCTTCCAGCAGTTCCAGCTTCGAAGCCTGCTGGCGGGCGAGCGACGCCGACAGACGGTAGGCCTCGGCAGTGGTTGAACGCTGGCCGCGGTCACGCCACAGCAGGCGGTCGAGCCTTTGAGCCTGCTGGTCGAGGGTGTCGGCGAAATGCCTTAGCGCTTGGGACCCCGTTGGGATGAAGGTCATCGACCGATCCCCCCGTAGGACCTACGGCCAGGGCCATAGCTGGTCCGGCGCGGCTGTTGATCGTCGTTCGCGGCCTCCGGTTTGCGCGGCATCGGCCCGTCCCAATTGTCGATCCGCATCTGATCGAAGCGGTTCTGCAAGCTGATCCGCTCGCCGGCACGGATGTTTCGACCCTTCGCAAAGTGCATCTCCACGACGCCCTGCAGATGGGTCTTCTGCTCTGGAGTGTCGTAGTAGTCCTCCCGGTGCAGCAACACCACAACATCGGCCTTCTGCTCCAGCTCGCCCGATTCGCGCAGGTCTGACAGGGTCGGTCGCTTCTCATTCCGCCCCGTGACGCTGCGATTCAGCTGAGCCAGGGCAACAAGTGGGATCTTCCACTCTTTAGCGAGGTCCTTGCCCTTCTGGAGGATCCGGCCGTACTCGAAGCGTGCCATGCGAGGATCCACATCGAAGTCGTGGATGTGGTCGAGCACCAGAAGCTGCAACGGCGTGCGCTGATGCATACGCCGGGCGCGTGCCTCGAACTGGCGCACGTTGATCGAAGCTGTGTCATCGATGTAAAGCGGCGCTGCCTTGAGATCACGAATAGTCGGCGTCATGCGGTCCAGGTAGAGCTCGCTGTCCTGGCACACGGCGGTCGGCTTGATCACCCAGTCATGAGGAATGTGGCCCACGCTTGCGACGTTTCGGTTATGGCAATCGTCGATGCTCATTTCCAGGCTGAACATGCCAACGGTAACGCCGCGCAGGGCGTTGAAGACGGCAAGGTTCAGGGCCGCGATGCTCTTGCCCATGCTGGGCCGACCGGCAACCAGATACGCCGTCGACGGTTGCAGCCCATGGGTCACCCTGTTGAACTCCGCCCAGGGCGACTCAAGCCCGGTCAAAGCAGTGCCAGAGTGGTAGCGATCCTGCCACCGCTTCCACCATCCAATCATCGTCTCACCGGCAAGCCGAAGTCCGCCGCGCTGGGCCGGCTGCAGCCCTGCAATGTCCTGCGTCAGCTCCGCCAGGAGCTCAGGAAACTCGCGGCCATCCTGCTGCCGGGCAGATTCCACTGCCTTGCGGCCAACGTCAGCCAACCGACGACGGCCGGCGTATTGCACAACGATCTCAGCGTACGCGGCCACGTTGGCAGCCGACGGCGTCGTGCTGGCCAGCTCCGTGATGTACGTGCCATCGCCGACCAGATCCAGCTTACCCCGCGATTCAAACCACTCGCCAATGGTCACGGCGTCGAACGGGCTCTGCTTCTCCGCCAGCGTCCGGATCGATTCGAAGATCAGCTGGTGATCGTGGCGGTAGAAGTCATCGGCGGAAAGTGTGTCCGACACGAGCGGCCAGGCTTCCGGAGCCAGCATCAAGCCACCCAGGACAGCCTGCTCTGCCTCAACGCTATGCGGCGGGAGATTGGGATCAAAGCGCATCAGCCCTGCTCCCCTTCCCGCCGACCTCAAGGAGTGGGTGTCAGCCGAGGCGCAGCAAAACGCTAGCAGCCAGAACAGCGAAATCATCCGGGCGCTCCGGGAGCGTCAGGAACGGCTGGCTGCGGCCCGACGACAGGAATCCACCCCGTGACAAGCCTCGTAACACTCAGTGGCGGCAGCGCCGTTACCAGCACTCTGATCATCGCCCAGAACACCGGCAACGACCATGCCAGCGTTATCAAGCTGGTGAGGACCCACCTTACCGATCTTCAAGAATTTGGAGGGGTCGGATTTGAAATCCAGACCTTCGCCACGGCAGGTGGCAATCAGCAGAGAGAGTTTGCCGAATTGAACGAGCAACAAGCGACTTTGCTCCTGACGTACATGCGTAACAGCCAGATCGTGCGCACTTTCAAGAAGTCCCTGATGAGGGCCTTCTTTGATATGGCCCAAAGGATCAAGATGCGAGCCTTCGATCCGATGGCCGTCTTGAACGATCCCACTGCGATGCGTGGCCTGCTTCTGACCTACACCGAGAAAGTGATCAGCCTGGAACAGACGGTCGCCGAGCAGGCACCGCAGGTGGCCACGCTGAATCGGATAGCCGCAGCCGATGGCTCACTGTGCGTGCGAGACGCAGCCAAGGTTCTGCAGGTCCGCCCGGTAGATCTGCGGCACTGGCTGGTGGCTCATGGCTGGGTCTACCAACGTCCGAGCCACAGCGGTTGGCTGGCCTATCAGGAGAGGATCCAGCAGGGTGTCATGTGCCACAAAGTCACGACTGTCCAGCGCGAAGACGGAACCGACAAGGTCGTTGAGCAAGTCAGGATCACGCCAAAGGGCATCGCTCGCATTGGCGCCGAACTGGCAAAGGCAGCGGCATGAATCCTAACTCCCCCTGTCAGAGCGGCGGTTACGGCACGCCGCCGAGTCGATCGTCCTCTAGGCTTCTTCGTGTGGCCTGGATGACTATCGGAAGTGCAGCAGCAGTATTGGTTCCACTACGAATGATTGAGATCGCAGTCGCCCACAATCCGAATGTCGTTCTTTGCGTCGTTGCAGCGAGTGACGCACATCCCCCGACTTTTGCATTTTCACACGCAGACATGAACAAAGGAAACCTGAAACATGAGTAGGGAAAGGCCTACCCCACACGATAGACCAATCGTCATGACGGTGAAGGCAGGAACGACCGTCTACATTGGCGACGGTATCCAAGTACAACTCCGCGGAGCCCACAAGAACAAGGCGGAACTACACGTCTACGCACCGTCGGCCCTTTCTGTGGATCGGGCGGTCACTTTCCAGCCTGACTGGAACCTCAAAAACAGTGACGGCCCGAGCGCGGGAACGCTCGAGCCGTCTGCCAAGCCGCACCCGTAATCGACCAGATCAAGGAAGCTAACATGGCGAAGAACAGTGTACCCCCGGCAGAGCCGCCCGCAGCCCCCCGCCTCGCGATCAGCGAGCACTACCTGAGCTCAATGTGGAGGGACAACCCTCTTTCCGACTGTCTGACCAATCGCCTGGTCCGGGTCGACCAGAACACGAAGGCAGCGATCGCCATCTTGGACGTCATCCGACGCGACTTCACGTCTAAGCAGGATCTGCGGGATACCTGCGAGGAAGACGAACGCGTGCTGTATGCCCCCCTCACTGAGCATGCCGTGGATTGCCTCATGCTGGGCATGGAAAGCCTCCTCTCCGAGTCGGAGGACTTGCTTACCTACCTGCGTGACAACGAGCGGGACGTCTGCCGCCAGCCGCTGAAGGAGGTCTGCCGTGTCTGACGCTCCTATCACGAAAGAAGAGCCGTTCAGCCTGATCCCTGTGCAGGACAACATCCCCCTGTTCAAGGTCTGCGCCGGGATCGACACGATCCACAGCGACCTGAAGGCCAACATCTACTTCGACTACGTGCAGCGGCAGTTGAGCAACTTGGACAGCGACAGAATCACCGACGACGACATGTTCGTCTTCGCTGACCTTCTCGAAATGTGCCGGGCGCTGCGTTACGCCGGAGGCGCCCAATGAATAGCTCGGCCAATCTGGAAAGGACCAAGGAAATCGCAATCCCTGGATCACCGCTGGTGGTGGTATCCGGGCAGGATCTGGACGTCGCACTGAGCAAGGCCAGGCTTCTAACGGATCACGTGCAAGCCCTGCTGTGGCAAGGCATGCGAGATGCCGATGGTAAGGACGTTTCTTTCGGGTACGACGAGGTCGTGACGATGGATTTCCTTCTCGATATCGCGACCGGCCTATATCGGGCCGCAGGAGCCGAAGCATGAGCATGTTCGATGACTTGATCGATTTGGCCCATCTCGAGGCCGAGCCTGACTACCAGATCTCCGCGAAGGCGGTCAGGGACATCCGACGCGCAATCACATTTGGGATCTTCGCAGCTGCCGAAGGAGCCAAGATCAACCAAGCCCGTGCATCGGCACAGATGATGGGGCAGGAATGGCCAGAGGTCGCTCATCCCGTGGCCCCTGGAGACTCGTTTGAACAGACCATCCAAGAGATGGCCGGGGCACTGCTGTGGCTGGAGTACGCGTCCCACTTGCGCAAGTCGGTCTCGGGCACGACCTTCCTGAACTCGGCTAAGGAAGCACCTTGATCGAACCGACTGCTCCCGACCCGACCATCACGGTCCTGGCCGCGATGATCGAGGGCGAACGCTGGCTCAGCGCGGACTCCTGTGCCGTCCTCTTGGGCCTGACCACGCCGGATGGAAGACCCAACCGGCGCGGATTCCTCGAAAGGCTAGCGTGCCGACCCAGCTTCCCTTCCCCGCTTCAGATCGGAAACGAGAAGAAGTGGAAGCGGTCAGAGGTCCTGCGTTGGGCCGATGACGAGAGGAGGAGCGGCGGCTAGACCGCCGTTCCTGGCACATTGCCCCCTGAAACTGCAGTACTGCCCAGATTTTCCCCAGAATCCCCCGAACCCATTGCAGCACAAGGGGTTCTGATTCCGGCTCCGGGCACCATACGCACGCCGCGCAACCCACACTCAGATCGCCCGCGAGTAACGCGGTTGCTCGTGAGTGGCACGCAGGTACGGATCGAAGCACATCGCCAGCAACCGCAGCAGCGGTCGCCCCGGTTCGCTGGAACGCACCACACCATCGCGGTATTCGGCCAGCCCGTCTTCCTGCAGCCGCTGTACCGAATGCAGGTCCTCGGCAAAGTACTGTTCGAAATCCACGCCGTGGCGCTGACCCAGCTGCACGCCATCGACCTCGCCCTGGCACATCAACTGCTGGATCAGTTCCGCACGCAGCTGGTCGTCAGCGCTCAGCGCCACGCCGCGCCACACCGGCAGCTGCCCCTGGTCCACGGCATCCTCCCATGACGGCAGGTCGCGCGGATTCTGGCTGTAGGTGGCACCGATGTGGCTGATCGCACTCACGCCCAGGCCGAGCAGATCGGTATCGGCGTGGGTGGTATAGCCCATGAAATTGCGATGCAGCTGCCCGGCGCGTTGTGCGCGCGACAGATCTTCTTCCGGCAATGCGAAGTGATCCATGCCGATGTACTGGTAGCCGGCCGCAGAGAGCGTCTCCACCGCCAGACCCAGCAGCGCCAGTTTGTCCTCCGGCGAAGGCAAGCGGCTTTCGTCGATCTGCTTCTGCGCACGGAACAGATGCGGCAGATGCGCGTATCCGTACACCGCCAGGCGGTCCGGACGCAGCGCCAGCACCCTATCGAGGGTGCGGCCGAACCCCTCCAGGCTCTGCCCCGGCAAGCCGTAGATCAGGTCGACGTTGACCGAACGCATGCCGCTGTCGCGGCAGGCGCTCAGGATGTCCAGTGTCTGCTGCACGCCCTGGATGCGGTTGATCGATTCCTGCACCTGCGGGTCGAAATCCTGCACGCCCAGGCTGGCCCGGTTGAATCCCAGGCGCGCCAGCATGGCGACGTCGCGGGTGTCGATGAAGCGTGGATCGAGTTCGATCGAGAAATCGCGCTGCGGTGAATCGCTGAAATCGAAGCGCCGGCGCAGCCCTTCCACCAGCGTGGTCATCGCCTCGGCCTCGAGGAAATTCGGCGTGCCACCGCCCAGATGCAGCTGGATGACCTCACGGCCGTCCTCGAACTGCGGCGCCAGCAGGTCGGCCTCGGCCAGCACGCGCGACACATAGCTGTGACCACGTCCGCGGTCGCGGGTGATCACCCGGTTGCAGCCACAGTAGAAGCAGGGGCTGGAACAGAACGGCACATGCACGTACAGCGACAGCGCGCGGGCCAGCTGGTTGCTGTCGGCGATCGCTTGGCGCAGCGCCGGCGCGTCGAAGCCATCATGGAAATGCGGCGCGGTCGGATACGAGGTGTAGCGCGGGCCCGGCCGGTCGTGCCGGCGCAGAAGGTCGGGGTCGAAGGTCCAGGCCAGGCCACCGGCGGCGGGAGAGAACGTGTCCATGCCGCCAGCATCGCGCCAGGCGGCCTATGCCGCCTTGACCCAGATCAATGCTTGCCGGCGATCCCCAGTACCGGCAGGCCGACCTGCGGCCAGCGCAGCATCTGGTAGCGCTTCCAGAAGGTGTCACCGATCCGCGCTGCCACGTCGTTGGCCAGTTCCTGCATCGGCGGGTTACCGCACTCGGCAGTGGTGGCCCGGAACAGCACCAGCCAGCGGTCGAACAGGTCCTTGTCCAGCTCGATGGCCATGTGCTTGGACATCGGCGAGCCCTTGAAGCGGCGGGTGCCGCGCAGCATCGCCGACCAGAAGTCGACCAGCTGCGCCAGGTGCCCGGGCCAGTCGTGGACGTGCGCCTCGAACACCGGTCCCAGCCGTTCTTCCTCACGCACGCGGGCATAGAAATCGTGGACCAGGCGGGTCACTTCCTGCTCGGTGCACAACCCGGGCGAGGCGACGGGGAGGACAGGCGGCTGTGTTGCGTTCATCGGGGCATCCAAAGCTTGCAGGCAGGCTGCCGCACCCAGGCGGCAGCGCCGTTGATCCAGATCAATGTCGGCGCAATCCGCTGCGCCTAGGCTGGCACGCTTGCAGGAAGCATGCCCTGCGGATACGGCGCCGATCCTGGCGAAGTATACGCGCCGCCCACTTTTCGATCGGGGACAGCATGAACAGACCTTTTCCCAACCGCCGCCAGCGGCTGATCCAGCACTGGGGCGCGATCCTCTGGCCCAGCTTCATCGCCGCCGGCGTTGCCAGCGTGGTGTTCTTCGCCTTCGTCGATCCATTGCGCCTGCAGGCCATCAGTTTCCCGGGCACGGCCATCAGCCGCGAACTGGGCTATACGGCAGGATTCTTCATGTTCTGGTCGGTCACTGCACTGTCCAGCGCGGTCACCTGGTACCTGCAGCGGCCCCTGCCGGGCGATGACGACGAGGAGCTGCCGCTGGGATGAGCACGTCCTGCACCCGGGTACCCCGTCCCTGGCATTGGCGCGGCACGCTCAGCGCTGCCCTGCTGGTGGTGTTCTACGCACTGCCGTGGCTGCGCTGGGAAGGACGCCAGGCGCTGCTGCTGGACATCAGCGCGCGGCGATTCGACCTGTTTGGCTGGACCTTGTGGCCCGGCGACGTCGGCGCGCTGATCGGCCTGCTGGCGGTACTGGTAGTAAGCCTCGCGCTGCTGACCCACCTCGCCGGGCGCATCTGGTGCGGCCACGCCTGCCCGCAGACGCTGTGGCGCCGTGCCTTCGACTGGATCGCCCGCAGCGCGGCGCGGGTACTGCCCGCACCTGCGGCGGGCCCAGCCACCCAGCTGGCCTGGGGCCTGCTGTCAGTGTGGACCGGCATCACCTTCGTCGGCCTGTTCAGCCCGATCAGCGGATTGCTGGCCGCCGCGCCAAACGCTGGCTGGAGCGGCTGGGAAACGTTCTGGGTGCTGTTCTACGCCGCCGCCACCTGGGGAAACGCCGGTTTCCTGCGTGAGCAGGTGTGCCGTTCGCTGTGCCCGTTCGCACGCATGCAGCCGCTGCTGACCGATCCGCATACGCCGCGCATGCTGTACGACGCCCGCCGCGGTGAGCCGCGCGGGCCACGCCCGTCCGGTCTCGGCGGGGTGCTGGGCCGTGGCCGCGGCCTGCTCGACCCGACCACTGCGCAGGACTACGTATTCCGCGCTGCGCATCCGCTGCTGGCAGGACCGATGCCGACCTTCAGCGCCGACCGCCTGGGTGACTGCACCGATTGCGCAGCCTGCGTCCGTGCCTGCCCGATGCAACTGGACATCCGCCAGGGACCGCAGGCCGATTGCCTGGCCTGTGGCGCCTGCCTGGAGGCCTGCGCACAACAACAGCTCCGGGCCGGTTTCGGTCCTGGGCTGGTGCGCTACTGCAGTCCGCAGGCGATGGCCGGACAACCGAAGCGCCTGTGGCGACCCCGGACGTTGGCCCTGCTGTCCTTGTTGCTCGCGCTGCTTGCCTGCGGCGCCTGGCGCCTGCTGTGAATCAACGCGACGCGTTGGCGTGCGGCGGCACAAGCTGGGCGCGCCGGACGATGCCCAACTGTTCGATGATCAGCGCCATCTCGTTGGTGACTTCGGTACGCTCGGTCCCCTGTGGGACCAGGCGATCCAGCACCTGCTGGTAGGTATCCCAGAACGCCGGACCGCATCCGTGTTTGTGATAACTGGCTTCCAGTTCGCGGCGTACCCGTTCAGCCAAGCCATTCATGCCGTATTCCATACGACCTCCGTTGGACTTGTTCTGCATCGTTGACGGTCTACCGACTCACTTGCGTGCTACTGAAAGACTCCCAGGCTTCACGACTGGTTGACTCCAATTAGTCACAGATTTCACGACAGGTCAATTACATGCAGCGACTTTCGTGATTGAAATTATTAATCGTTCACGAAACTACATACGGGGCCCTGGGGGTGCCGGATGGGGCGAAGCCGACAGGCGTCAGGAAGCACAGCACGACGTCCGCAGTAGGCGGCACTGATTATCAGCTTGGGATCGATTGAACTTGCCTATTTTGCTAAGTGCACTTAGCGCATCGGGCTAAGCAGGCTGGATGCGACAAAGGCGGCGCAAATCAGATGGATTCGTCTGCCCGCGCTTCAGTTGTCGGAAAAAGGTTCGGGTAGCGCTGATGGAGGATGTACTGCCGCAATGGAGGAATGGGAAAGTCCCTCGGCCATTGCGACACTGCGGAACGGCTGATGCCAAAGAAGCGCGCCAGTTCCGCGTCGGTGCGGAATCCCAGCCGGGTTCGTACCTGCCGCTTGCTCCAGAATTCGGTCACGGTCGGTCCTTCTGTTAACCAGACTGATTCTTGCGGCAAGGCTTCTTCGCAATCCACGCGTTAAGCTGGCTTGCATAGATGAATACTCTTGGCCAACGACTCGCGGCAGCCATGAAGAAAGCCGGGCACCCACGCCCGGCCGATCTGGCACGCGCCGCCAAATCAACGACAGCAACCATCAGCAACTGGCTCAACGACCACGTGAGCGCCTCGCACGTAAAGGCCGAACAGCTGTTCCGCATCGCCGATGCGGCCAAGCTGGACGCACGCGAACTGCTGTACGGGGTCAGCGGGCGTGGCGTCGGAGAGCCTGGCAATGCCTACATCCCCAGCCAGGCCCACCTGGATGTCTGGCAGGACGCCTACGAACTGGTCAGCCATCTGGTGGCCGAGAACGGTCTGGAGATCGACCACCGGCGCCACGCGGCCTTGGATCTGCTCGCGTTTGAACTACTGATGGACGGCTTCAGCCGCAGCAAGGTTGCCCGGGTTCTGACGACCTCGATGACGTAAATGCACCGCCGCTGGTAGCATGGGCCTCGATGGGGATGGGGCTCCCCCGATAACCGCCTGAGAAGGCTGATGGCTCCTGCCATGACGAACCCGGTGTTCGTCGACGGCGGGTCGTGCCTGCCCTCGGCGTTCGCCATTGACCCTGCGAACCCGTATTCGAGGCACCCCATGCACGCACTGAACGGCTATTTCCTGGTCTTCATCGGAGGCGGCATCGGTGCCTGCCTGCGCCACGCCTGCAATCTGCTCGGCGCGCGGGTAGTGGCCGGCAGTCCCTGGCCCTGGTCGACCTTCCTGATCAACATCAGCGGCGCGCTCCTGATGGGCGTCGTGGTCGAGGTCTTCGCGATGCGCAATGGCGCCTCGCCACAGCTGCGATTGTTGCTGGCCACCGGCATCCTCGGCGGCTACACCACGTTTTCCACCTATGCACTGGAGATCGGCCTGCTGCTGCAGCGCGGCCAACATGGGCTGGCGGCCCTGTATGCCGGCGGCTCGGTGGCACTGGGCCTGGCCGGCCTGTTCGGCGGCATGAAGCTGGCCCGGCTGCTGCTGGGCTGAGCGCTCAGGCCGCGCTGGCCCGGGTCTGCCCGCGCCATTCCCGCGGCGACAGCCCGGTATGCGCCTTGAACGCGCGCGACAGCGCGGCTTCGCTGCCATAACCCACGTCGTCGGCAATCCGTTTCAGCGGGCGCCCCTGACGCAGTGCCTGCTGCGCCAGGCCCACCCGCCAACCCTGCAGGTACTGCCCGGGCGTGGTACCCATCGCCTCGCGGAAACTGGCAGCAAACACGCTGCGTGACATGCCGGCAACCTCGGCCAGGTCTTCCAGGGTCCAGGACTGTGCGGGCGCCTCATGCATTGCTACCAGTGCCAGCCGCAGCCGTGGATGACCCAGCCCGGCAAACAGGCCACCACGCATCCCGCCCCCTTCCATCAGTTGACGCAGCACCTGGATCATCACTACCTCGAACAACCGGTTGACCATCACCGCACGTCCGCAGCGCTGCTCGAAGGCCTCCTCGAACAGCAGTTCCAGCGCTGCGTTGCCGCCATGGAGATCCGCCAGCGGCATGCAGATGAAATCGGGCAACGCGGCGCTGATCGGGTTGAGCCGACCGCCCTCGAAATGCAGGTTGGCGCAGGCCATGTCGGCGCCGTGCTGCGGATCAGTGCTGAAGCGATGCGGCATCGGTCGCGGGTACAGCAGCAGGCTGGGGACCTCGACCTGCACGGTCTGCCGGCCGTGGCTGACCTGCAACGGGCCGCGCCGCACCAGGTGCAGCTGCCCGGCCTCATTCTCCCCCTCCAGCATGTTGATACCGCACAGCGCACCGGCATGGAACACCGAGGCAGTGACCGCAAAGCGTTCAAGCAGAATGGCGAGACGGTCGACCATGACGGGACCCTGGGTAAAGTAGAAAGAGATCAAGGCGACACATCGTATCGGAATCCTCCCGTAGCGGACGTGATCGACTCGGGGAGCGCCCCCCGCCCTTCCTGCGGCAGTGCAGCGCGCGCAGGCTGCTGGCGGGGTCTAAGCTGACGCCATTCCCGGATGGAATGCCCGTGATGTGTCACTTGCTACGATGTGCCCTCACCCTCGCCCTGCTATTCCCCGCGACACAGGTGATGGCCGCACCCGCTGCATCACCGCGCACGTTCAGTGGCCAGTTGCAGAGGGCCCCGTGGCGCCTGGACGTGCCGGCTGACTGGAACGGTGACCTGGTGATGCTGGCGCACGGCTACGAGCCGGTAGGCATGCCACGTGCTACGCCAATGCCTGCCAATGACGGCACCGCGCCACTGCTGGCTGCAGGCTACGCCGTCGCGCAGAGCGCCTATGCCAGCCAGGGCTGGGCGGTGGCCGATGCGATCACCGACATGGAACGCCTGCGCCGGCATGCAGTGGCTGAACTCAAGCATGTGCGCCATATCTGGATGCTGGGATTTTCGATGGGCGGCGCCGTGACCCTCGCCAGCCTCGAGCGGTTCCCGCAACACTACGCCGGTGGTGTGTCGCTATGCGGCGCCAATCTCAGTGGCGAACAGATCGCGAGTGATCTGCTGACCACGCTGGTCGCTTTCGATTACTTCTTTGCCAAGGCCGAAGGCCTGCCGGGTGCGGGACTGCTCTCACCCGAAGCGGCTGCGCTGCCACAGGGCGAACTGTACCAAGGCATCTCCAATGCGCTGCAACGCAGCCCCTCGCATGCCGCGTTGCTGGCACAGCGGCTGCAGGTGTCCGCTGATGCACTGGCCGGCACGATCAGCCTGCATGCACTGGTCCTGCACGAACTGGCCACGCGCAGCGGCGGCATGCCGGTGGGCAACAGAGGCGTGGCTTACAGCGGCTTCGGTGACGACATGGCGTTCAATGCCGGCGTGCAACGTGTCGATGCCGTGCCTGCCGCGCAGGCCGCTGTCCGCAGGGAGCTGGCATTGAGCGGTGCGTTGAGGCGACCGCTGGTGATCCAGTTCAACAACAACGACCCGACGATCGTGCCGCGCATGCAGACAGTGTATCCGCAGACGGCCGCACGGGCCGGCGCCCGTCCGCTGCCACAGGTGCTGCCGCCCGTTGGCGAAGGCCATTGTGGCTTCTCCGGAGCGCAGATCATCGAGGCGTTGAAGGCCGCGCAGCGTTGAACAATCGCGGCCCGCGCGCAGCTCAGCCGCCCAGCGTGCCCATCGTGAAGGTGTAGCCCGAGCTCATCAGGAATTCGCGCATGCGCATTTCCGCGCGCCGTGGTGAGGCCAGGTTGGCCGGCGCGTACAGGGCATACACCAGGCCCGACCCTTCAATATGCTCGCGGCGCACCCCGCAGCGGGCGGTTTCCGAGGCGATGACCCATCCGTCCTTCAGCCGATCAGGGCCAATGGATTGCCCGTTCTTCAAGCGGAAGGTCAACCAGCGCACATCTGCCGTGACTTTGCTCATTTCCGTTTCGCTCCGTGGCTGGAACGACGCGTGATGTCTGTGCTCGCCATTGCGGCTCCCTGAGACGTGGAACTCGACCATAGCGCCTTTCCATGTCGTGGCCGGCTGAGACTGGCGATCGGGACGTGGCGGACTGCTGCAGGTGAAGCAGCGCGGCGTCGGAAATGGCGGCAGCAGGGAGCATCCTGCCGGCGCAGTTCACAGGCAGGGAACCCGACTCACGCAGCGCGGTCGCTGCCCTGGTTCAAGGCGTGCAGCGCATCGGCCAGCGCCTGGATTTCGGCACGCAGGGCCAGCCGCTGCAACCACCGCCCGGGGATTCCGCGCGCGCCATGGAATGCGCCCGCCAGCTGCCCGGCGATGGCGGCCGTGGTGTCGGCATCCTCACCAAGGTTGGCCGCCTCGAGTACGACGGCTTCAAAGGTGTCGTGGCGATCAAAGCACCAGAGTGCTGCTTCCAGACTGTCAACAACATAACCATTGCCACGGATCTGCTCACGCGCGGCACCGCGGTAGCCGCCCGCCGCGATCTGCTGCAGCCGCGCGCTCTCGACGGGGACATTGCTGAGATCCAGCACCCCGTCACGGGTGCCACCTGCCAACGCCCGCTCCAGCGCGACCGCCAGCAAGCGGCACGCCTCCAGGCACTCCTGCGCAGCGTGCGTCGTCCGCGAACTCAGCTCGGCCATTGCCTGCAGGTCGGGGGTCCCGGCGTAGCGCAATGCCACCGGCGCCAAACGCATGATCGAGCCATTGCCAGCGCTGCGCGGGTCGTCACTCCCCGCCAGCGGATGGCCATCCTGCAGGAACCGGTCGATCGCAGCTCGCGTTGCCATACCGATATCGAAGCACTCGCCGGTCGCACTCCAGTAACCGTGCCGGTACCAGTTGGCGTAGCGGTTCATCTGATCACGCGGGTCGAAGGTGTCGCAGCGCGCCAGGCTCTCGGCCAGGCACATCGCCATGGAGGTATCGTCGGTCCATTGCCCCGGCTGCAGGTGGAACGGCCCACCCCCCACCATGTCGGTAATCGGGGTGAAGCTGCCACGGGGCTTGAATTCCAGCGTGGTACCGACGGCATCGCCGCACGCGAGGCCGAGCAAAGCCCCGCGGAAGTGATCAATCTGGTTCATCAGACCAGTGTAGCGCCACCGCATCTGACATGACTGACTGCCGGGCGGTGATCGCGCGAGCGGGGAATTGATCGCAGCCAAACAAAAAAGCCCTGACCGGAGTCAGGGCTTTTCAATTGGAGGCCTCAAGCGGAATCGAACCGCTGTAAACGGATTTGCAATCCGGTGCATAGCCACTCTGCCATGAGGCCAACGTACTTCACGCCAGGAACGTAGCCCTGACAAGACAAAACCCCAAGATGGGGCCTGTCGGAACATGGAGCGGGAAACGAGACTCGAACTCGCGACCTCAACCTTGGCAAGGTTGCGCTCTACCAACTGAGCTATTCCCGCGTAAGCCGACATGCTACCGGAAATCCGGAAAACACACCAGCGATTTCACCTTTCTGACTGCGCGTAAAGCCTTGTGGCCCAACGTGCCCCGCCTTGCCGTGGCGGGAGAAAAACAAGGCCCCTACCGGGGCCCTGTAGAATCTGGAGCGGGAAACGAGACTCGAACTCGCGACCTCAACCTTGGCAAGGTTGCGCTCTACCAACTGAGCTATTCCCGCAGATTCCGTTCGACCTGCGTCGAAGGAGCGCCATTGTGTCCAAATTCCTTCACGCCGTCAACAGTCTTCACATCATGCGGTCACGGGCGTCCGCGCTGGGGTACGCTGCCCCGCCCAAGCACGGACACCGCCGATGCCGAGACGCTACGTCCGCCTGTTCTGGTTGCTGGTCGCGCTGACCTGGCTGGCGCTGATCGCCGCGCTGGTCAATGCCGGTTTCACCCCGGACTACTGGCTGCTACACCGACTGGAAGGCGCTGAGCTGCCCTACCCGACCAGCACCGTCATCCTGTTCGCGCTGCTGGGAACGGTTGAGCTGGTGGTGGCCGCGTTGATCGTGCGGCCTTGGAAACTGAAACGCCTGTGGCTGCGTCTGCTGATCGCCTTTGCCCTGCTGGTGCTGTGGTCGGTGCCGTGGATGCTGTCGGCGATGCACCAGCCGCCGGTACAAGGCATGCACCTGCTGTGGTTGCTGCTGCTGGACGTGGGATTGCTGCTGGCGCTGTGCGGGGTGTCGGCGGTGAGCGCATGGCGGGCGTTCATAAGCTCACCGCATGGCTGCCGCAGGGAGAAGACGCGCAGAGATGGCCTACGCATTTCAGAATAGTTGCATGGACCCGCAGCGGACCGGCGAAGGACAGTACCTGACCCGAGGCCCACAGCGCCGGCAATACTTTCACTGCCGCTGCTCTGCATATGCCTCTGCCAAACCGGGATAAATCATGCAGCAGTCGAGCCAGCGGGCATCACAGCTCCCCGACGACGCGGATCCGCTTGACGCAGCGTTGCCAGCAATGGCTGGAGACCGCCCGATTACGCCCTTGGAACTTGCCACGCGACTTTCCGCAGCCTGCCCCTTTCAGGTCGTCCGATACGCCGACATCAAGGATGAGGTACCGCAGGACTCAACATACGCACCAGAGCACTACGTCTGGGGCGATCCCGATGAGTTGGTTCTCTTGGTTGATGGCGACCTCAAGCTCGACACGCTGGACCTGGACGACCCGCTGGCCCCGTGGCGGGAAGAAGATCTTGGTGCGTACATCCGTTTCATCTTGGTTCGCGGCAATGCAGAGATAGCACGCCATGTTCACAGCCTTGAAACCGACGGCGCATGCGGATTGCTTGTCTCGGGCGACCTGACGACAACCAATGCCATCGTCGGCGGACAGGAAATCCGCGTAGGCGGCAACCTACTGGTCCGCGAGCTGTTCTGGGGCGACTACAACCACGGGGAACTGCACGTGGTCGGGAACACCCAGGCAGCGCTTCTCATTCAGACCGACTACTCCATGCAATTCGATGGCTCGGTTCACTGCATTCGCAGGATGGACGACGAAGCCATCATTGACGACGGAATTGAGCAGATCATCGAACCCGATTGTCTGTTACGCGAATCCGAGGGTCCGGACAGCTTCTGGTCATTGGACGCGGGAGCCATGCTGCAAAGGCTCACTGCCGGGAAGAGCGTCATCCGTGCGGAGGGTCTGTCAGCGCGAGACCCGATGCTATGCACAATGAACCTGTTTAGCGACGCCACTGTCAGTGCAGAAAGCCTGCTACGCATTTGTGGAGAAGACATGCTTCCCATGGATACCCGGACCTATGAATTCCACCGCAGCGGCATCTCACTTCTAGCAAGTGCTGGCACCGCCGACGCCGACGCCGACGCCGACGCCCGCGTATACACCGTGCAGATGGAAGATCCTTCGAAGAACATCGCTGCACGCCTCGTAATGTGGCGCACCGATGCAACCGCCAGCACCACGGCCTCTTACATAGGATGTGCTGGATCTGGCTGGATCCTACTGAAGTACATCTGCAGCGATGCTGGACAGGATCAGCGCGAATGGGACGAGGTTGAGTCACATGACATCCAGCCACCCTTCATCGCACTCATCCTCGGCGGGTGGCGATTTCTTGAGGAAGGCGCATCGAACCGAAAAAGGACTGCGGAGACAATTTCAGCGGCCGAGATACGCGGTCTACTGGCGCTTCCGATCTGTCAGCCATACGACGACTATGGCGATGGTGACCGTTGCGGATTGTGGGTGGGTCACTGTCATGCGGCGTTTCGCCAAGAGAAACGCGGGCCCGGCGGCGAGGGGCCCATGCTCCGACTTTCACGGGAACTTCAACAGACCGACGGTAGCAGCGTCACCGAAAGCTACTACTACTACGTTGAGACCTGCATGGATGGACGGGAGCGCGTTCACATTCGTTACAAGGCAGACCTGCGCACTGAAGACTCACCGGTTCAGATAGATCCTGTCGGAGGGGAGGCGCTGGCCGACGCACTACAACTTTTCAAGCGTGGCGCAAGGGAAATGCACGGCACAAATTCAGGCCTACTGAAAGGAAGAACACCCTACTTCGCAAAAGATCATGCGTTCGCGGTGAACTTCTGGAAGCAGCAGGGATACCTGCCCGAGTAGATGCCAGAGTTCTTTCAGAAACCGACGGCAGTCCAGGCCTTCTAGCTATCCGCATCCGTTATATGGCTGCTGCTGGCCTTCGCACTCATCCATGCCGGCTTCAAGCCAGACTACTGGCAACTGTGTCACATCGCGCCCGGGACACTGCCTTACCCCACAAATTCAGTCTTCACCTTCGCGCTGATCATTCTGGTGGAGATTGTTGTCCTGGGCCTGATCGTGCAGCCATGGCGGTTTCACCGCCTGTGGCTGCGGATGTTTGTCTGTGCCTTTCCCTGGCTGGGCTGGACAGTACTTTGGGGCGTGACCGCCAGGCACCAATCACCCGTGCGCGATGTGCATTTGAACTGGGTGCTCGCCGTTGCCGCCTTTCTTCTTGTGGCACTACTGGTCGTGGTCGCGGCCTACGCCTGCCCGCGCCTACGCCGCTGGCTCAACGGCTGACCGGACCTACTTCCGGAACTCTACCCGCACGTGCTGGCCGAAGCGCGCCTTGGCCTCGCCATCGAACTCCAGCACACACTCCACCACCTTGGCCACGCCACGCCCTGCATCTTCAGGCAGGCGTGCCTGCGCGAACACCGGGCTGATGCGTACCACGCGTGCGGTCGGCAGCGTGCCGGTGTTCTCGGCACCATCACTGTCCGGTACCACCGCCGCTTTCATGCCTACCTGCACCGCATCGGCGTAGGCGGCGCTCAGTTCGGCGCGCACCTGCAGCGGGCGCGCCGGCAGCAACGAGATCGCCGGCTTGCCCGCCTGCACGAAGGCACCGACGCCCGGCACCTGGCCGACCACGGTGCCGGCTTCCGGCGCGCTCAACGACATCTGCTGCAGTTTCAGCTTCGCGTGCTCCAGCTTGTGCTGCGCCATGTCGACCTGCGCACCGGCCACGTCGACATCGGCGCGCACGCCGGCCAGCTGCTGTTTGGCTGCATCGGCCTGCTGGTTCGAGGACACGCCTTCGCTGGCGCCCGTGGACAGGCGAGTGGCGTTGCGCTCCAGTTCGCGCAGCTGCGCCTGGCTGCCCTTCAGGCGGTCATTGGCCAAGGCCAGATCGGCGCTGGCCATCGCCACCTCCTGCTCCAGCAGGGCACCATCCAGCGACAGCAGCAGCTGCCCCTTCTTCACCGTGGCGCCTTCCTTCACCGGTGCGGCGATGATCGAGCCATCCACCGGCGGTGCCAGTGCGATCAGGCCACCTTCGACGTCAATGATGCCCCGCGCCACGGCGACCTTGCCGGCGGCGGCAGTACCCTCCTTGCCTGAGGGGGCCGATGCAGCGGTGGGCGCTTCCCTGGAACAGGCGCCGAGCAGCAGTGCCGCGGAGAGGGCCAGGCTGAGGGGAAGCAGGTGCGGCGTCTTGATCATGGGGCGGACTCTACGGTTTCGTTCTGGCGGCGGTCATCACGGACCATGCCGTCTTCCATGGCGATCACCCGATCGGCATGCTGGATCAGGCGCGGATCGTGGCTCACGCACAGCACGGTGGCGCCGTGCGCCCGCGCATAGCGATGCAGGATGTCGATCACGCGCTGACCGTTCTCGGCGTCCAGCGCGCTGGTGGGTTCGTCGGCGAAGATCAACGTCGGCGACTTGGCGAACGCGCGGGCGACAGCGACGCGCTGTTTCTCACCACCGGACAGCTGCGCCGGGCGCATGTGGCTGCGGTGGCTGAGGCCGACTTCTTCCAGAGCCATGCGGGCCAGCGGCTCGCTTTCGCGATTGCGCATGCCGCGGTAGCCCAGTGGCAGCTGTACCTGCTCCAACGCAGTCAGTGCCGGGAACAGGTTGAAGCCCTGGAACACGAAGCCGACATGGTGCAGGCGGAAACGCTCCACTTCACTGCGGGTCATGTGGCCCACGTCCTGGCCCAGCGCGTGCACGCGACCGCCATCGGGTGCGGCCAGGCCGGACAGCAGCGACAGCAGCGTGCTCTTGCCGCAGCCGGACGGGCCGGATACCAAGGTCAGCTCGCCGGGATAGATGTCCAGCGACAGGCCACGCAGCACCGGCACCTGCACATCACCGGACATGAAGCCTTTTTCCAATGCTTCGGCCTGCAGGGTCGGGGCGATGGCGCGTGTGGAAGTCATCGGCCGGTCCTCAACGCAGCAGCAACGATGGATCGGAGCGGACCACACTGCGCACCGCCATGATGCTCGACAGCATGGCCATCACCGCGACCAGTGCCACGCAGCCCAGGATCACCATCGGCGTCAGCTGCACCGGTACGCGCTGGGTCTGCGCGATCAACAGCACCACCGTGCTGAACGCCGCCGCCAGCAGCATGCCCACGCCACCGATCAGCAATGCCTGCTCGAACACCACCCGTGCCAGCGCATAGCGGCCTGCACCGAGTGCATTGAGCGTGGCGTACTCGCGCACCGAACCTGCCACTACCGAGGCGAACGACTGGTTGGTGATCACCGCACCGACGAAGCAGACGATGACGGCCATGAACAGCACCGCGATGCCGGCGCCGGTGTCGAACAGCCAGTATTGCTGCGAACGGCTGGCGAACGCCGGCGCGGTCCAGAACTCGACCGGTGTGGCCTGGCCCATCGACGCGGCCAGGCGGTCACGCACGCGGTCGGCCAGGTCCGGCGAGCGCAGGCCCGCCACGAAATAGGTGCTTCCCGCGTGTGGGTCGGTGCCGGCGATGGCGCGCGCGGTGTCCAGCGAGGCCAGTACGTTGACACCACCAAGGCCCCGCAGGCCCGGTTGTGCAGCGACCACGCGCACCGCCTTGCCATTGATCCAGGCACGGTTGTTCTGCAGGTCCACGCCCAGCGTATCCAGATCGGCGCTGTCGACGATCACCGCACCCGGCTCGCGCAGCTGTGCGCGCAGGTCGGCAGGGAGGATGCGCGCGAACATCATCGCGTCGTCCCGGGTGGAGATGCCGGACAGGTACACCGACACATTGCCGGTGCCCTGGGCGCCGGACCGCCATTCGCCATCGACCCACTCGTAGGGCTCGACGCGGGTGACATCCGGGTCCATGCGCAGATGGCTTTCCACATCCGCGCTGATCGCATGGCCGTAATTGACACTCTGGGTGCCGGGGAAACCGGCCCAGATATCAGCCGAGGACGCTTTCACGTAGATCGCAGCGGTACCGAAGATGCCCAGCACCAGTGCCGCCTGCACGATCAGCAGCACGCCGGCGAAACACATCGCCAGCACCACCGGCAGGAACCGGCGCCACTCATAGGCCAGGGTCTTGCGGGCGAGTGCGATCATTGTGGTTCGCCCTCACCCTCGGCAGGTAGCGGGGCACCGCCGAGGGCGCGGTACAGCGACGCAAAGGCCAGCACGCGCGCCCCCTGAGCACCGATCAGGTCGGCCTGCGAGGCCAATGCGGCACGCTGCGTATCCAGCCCATCGAACTCGCTGGACAGGCCCAGCTGCACCTGCCGCGCCTGGCGCTTGACCTGCTGCCCGGCGGCATCGTTGGCCGCGCGCAGCGACTGGATGCTGCTGTCCTGCCGCGCCAGGCTGCCCAGTGCAGCTTCCACTTCGCTCACGCCTTCCAGCACGGCCTTGCGGTAGCCGAGTAATGCGGCGTCCAGTTGCTTCTCATCGGCATGGAAGCGCGCGCGACGCTGGCCCCAGTCCCACAGCGGAATATCGATGTACGGGCCGATCGACGGACTGGAGTCGGAATTGGAACGGGCGTTCTGGGTGAGGTTGTAGGCGTACAGGATCGAGCCACCCAGGCTGATCCGCGGATACATCGCAGCGCGCGCCGCGCCCTTGCTGGCGGCGGCCTGCATCACTTCCGATTCGGCCAGCAGGATCTGCGGTCGATGTCGCAGCAGGTCAGCCGGGACCTGCTGCAGCGTGAACGCACCCAGCGTCGGCGGGGTGCGGTAGGCGTGCCAGGCCGGATCCGGACGCTCGCGGCCCAGCAGCAATGCCAGCGCACGGGCGGCGTTGTCGGCGTTTTCCCGCGCCTGCGCGATGGCCGCACGGGTGGCCGCCTGGCGCGCGCGCAGCCGTTCCAGCTCGCCCGGCTCATCCAGACCCAGCCTCTGACGGACCAGCGCCAGCTGTTCGCCGCGGTCGTCCACGGCCTGCTGTCGGACCAGCAGATCCTGCTGGGCCTGCGCCACGGTCAGGTCGAGATAGCTGCGTACCACATCGGCGATCACCGCCACCTGCGCTGCATTGCGCAGGGCCATGGCGTTGCCGGCCGAGGCCTGAGCGCTCAACTGCGCGCTCTCGGCGGCACCGAACAGGCCCAGGTCCCAGATCGCTTCGATGCCGGCATGGAAGTAGGTGTCGACAGCGGCAGCGTCCTGTACCTGCTTGGCGCTGGCGGTGATTTCCGGCAGGAAGCGCGCGTTGGAGGCGCCGGCGACGATGCGCACCGCCTGCAGGCGCAACGTGGCCTGCTGCAGATCAAGGTTGCCGGCGATGGCCTGGTCGACCAGGCCGTCCAGCGCCGGGTCGGCCAGCACCTTCCACCACTGCCTGGCATCCACCGCTACGCCCTGGCCCTGCGGCACCTGGGTCCAGGTGCTGGGTGTGCGATCAGGCAGGTCCGGAGCCGGCACCGACATGCAACCTGCAAGCGCCAGGCTGGTCAGCAGCGCGCCCGGGCGCAGCACTGCCTGCAGGGAGAGTCCGCGCCCGGTCCTGGGCACTGCCACTGAAGTGATACGCCTGACCACCAGCCCGCCAAAGTGTAGAAGGAGCATGAAGGCTACCGTGCGATTGTGGAGCGAACATGGAGAATTGGTCCGAAAACGGTCACCACACGCGTGCGGTTCAGGCAGCGCTGCCCCAGTCTTTCACTGCGCTTTCAACGCGTTCCCGGTACAGAACACTGGATGCTTTTCACGGCGCATTGCACATTGCGACGTCTCCCCGGCTCGACGTGCCGCACGCGTGAACATCCTCGCCGCTGGCAGCCAATCGCTTCGATCACGGCGGTGGCTGTCGGTGCATCGTGGTCGCGCTGACCGCTCCACCGGCCTCGAACGCTTGCTGGCGACCCATGGGCGCATCCGGCCCGACAAACGACAAACGAAAAACGCCCCCTTCCGGGAGCGTTCTTCTTGAATCTGGAGCGGGAAACGAGACTCGAACTCGCGACCTCAACCTTGGCAAGGTTGCGCTCTACCAACTGAGCTATTCCCGCAGATTTCGTTCGACCTGCGTCGAAGGAGCGCTATTGTGTCGGGATTGCTGCACGGCGTCAACAGGAATTTTCACGAGAAGTGAGGGGGTGGCGTTCAGGCGCCCCTGCCTGCTCCCTTCACGTGCGCAGCCCGCGGCGATGGAAGTAGACCTGTTCGGCAATGCGGCGCATGACCGCTGTATGCAGCAGTACATCGAGCGGCCAATCGGCCTGCAGATGATCCATCGCTCAGCGCAGCACGCGCTTGCCATGGAACGCCGGGGCGACCTGACGCGCCACCCGTTCCGCTTCTGGCCCTTGCCACGCAGATGGCGGGCAATCGCCTCACCGACCGCCCAGCCGTGCCGCCACGAAGAGTGGATGCCCCCGGCGGACAGCGGCGAGACGATGCCCGCCGCGTCGCCGGTCAGGATCACGCGCTGGCCGGTGATCGGCCCATCCGGCCGGCCGCAGGGCACCAGCCCTGCGCGGGTGCCCGAGGGACGCGCCGAAGGCGGAATGCCGACCCCATCGCGCACGTGGTCGAGGAAGCCGTCGATATCCGGCGGCCGTACCTGTTGCGGGTCATGACGCAGCGCCAATCCGACCTGCAGGCCGGTCGGATTCTGCGCGACCCAGCCGATATAACCCGGCGCGTAGCGCTTGCTGACAAAGCAATGCAGCGCATTGCCCTGCGCCACCTGCAGGCCGGCGAACTCGCGCTCGACGCCGTAGAGGGTGTCGCGCACCTGGCCAAGGCCGGTGCGCTGGGCCACGCGTGAGCGTGCGCCATCAGCACCGACCAGATAGGCGCAGCGCCCTGCCCCTTCCACCTGCCAGCCGTCACCACAGCGACGAGCGTCGGTGAAGGACTGCTGCAGGCGCAGGTCGACACCGTTCGCGCGCAGTTCGCTGGCCAGCCAACGCATCACGTTCGGCGTATCGGTGGTGAGGAAGTAATAGCCCGGCGCGGCCAGCAACACGCTGCGCAGGTTCGGCGCATACAGGCGCACGTTTGCGACGCGTTGCACGAGGTGCTCGGGCATGCGCCCCAGCCAGGTCTGCTCCATCGCCTCTTTCACCACGATGCCGGTGGTGTGCAGGCGCTCGCCGGGGTCGGCCTTGCGTTCCAGCACGCAGACGCGCAGACCGTACTGGGCGGCAGCCAGTGCGCAGGCGGCACCGGCGAAACTGGCGCCGACGATGACCACATCGTGATCGTAGGCGGAGGGAGTGTGAGGCATTGCGGCATCGCCGTGGAGAGTCGGAAATGCAGCTTCGCTAGCGCGGTTGGAGGGGCGATGGAGTGTGGGTGAAGTGGGGATGAAGCATGCAATTTGCCAACGGGAAAACGTCTTCAGTTTCGGGATCGCTTTTCTGCTTCGACTCTTTGCGCATCACCTCATCAGGAAACGCAACTTACTCTCCTGATGCATTCATTCTTACCTATTCAGCATATTCTGCAACTAGTTGCATGTTTGATCCTACTTCGAGCATCTATAACGAAATGTCGCGATTCCATCGCTCTGGCAGCACTATCGAATGTCACTTCGCACAACCCATTGGGCCTCGACAGGACCTCTCATCTTGGCAACCGGCCGCACCACCCTTTCACTGCTATTGGTTTCGATGGCATTAATCACATCGGGATGCCGGACGGCGGCTGTCATCAGCAAGGAAATTGCACTTTCCACGACCACGCGCGCATCTTCGAGAACATTCAACTTGACAGCCCAACTGCCGGCACAGCTGCACATGACTCTTGTCGCACACTATGCACCACGAGATGCGAAAGATCTGAACTGCAGCGGAGTAACCTCCTTTGTGAGCAACATCCCCGGCCCGAGATCTGTCACAAAGGCATTTCATCTATCCAGCCCGGATGAATCCAAGCCATCACGTGTAGACATCCCCGTGCATTACTCCATCGGAGCTTGCAAACTGCCACTGGAAACGGTCGGACTAACACTCCAGAACGAACCTAGAAAGAGCGCAATCAATTCAGGGGAGTACCGCTTCCATCTACATGTCCGAGATGCAACCGAAGACGCTACTTCTCTGAATGCGGGGATCAAGGAGCTTCGACTCACCCAGCACTGCAAGCAACTCGTTCATCGAAGCAGCTCTTCCAAGGAAGAGTTGAGGAAGTTACTGATCTGCGACGGGAGAAAAGAGGTCAATCTCGATCGTAAGAATCTTAAAGAAGTGAGCGTTCGCCTACACGTTACGCTGGACCCGATGGAAGCTCCTCTCTATCAGAAATGACAAGGATTGTCAGGGAGCGCTACTGATCCACGCACCATGCATCGCAGCCAACGAAGCACCGCGCGCTACGAAAGGACCGCCGCATCAGACTCCGACCTTATGAATCAGCATGAGGACTGCCTCGTCCTGTCGTCTACCTTCTTGATGGATTCAATTTCGCGACCTTCCGTCTGCTTCCGGCCAGTGCAGAACAACACCGAATAGGCCTCTGCTGAGTGCACAGAAGAATTCAGCCTGAACACGTACGCCAAGCCTGGCCGCAGCTCCAACACTCTCTCCTTTCCTCTCAAGGGTTCGACAGCGTATGAGCTGGGCACACGCCCATATGAGAAGCAGTCACCGGGTTTCAGCATCAATGGTGCAGCACCATCCTTCAGTTCAATGCTCCAGACCCCATCGTTCTGATCACTGGCTTCAGACAACGTTGCCCAGCCTATGGGGAAAGGTGATCGGGCCTTTTTCGGAAGGCAGATCGCAGGCCGCCCATCAATAAGGGAAACTTCGGCTTGCTTGTCATACCCCAGAGGAGTCGCATGCGCATTGACGGAAAAAACGAGCATCCCGACGGCAACCAGCGGTCGAATCATTATGAAACTCCGGATGTAGATGAATAGAAGGTTTCGGCGTCCATTCATATCAATGAAGCTGGCATTCCAACGCCCGTCCATTGAGCGATGAGCATTGCGCCGTGCAGTCAATATGCAGATGGAAAAGCAGCTGAGCGCAAGGGGCCCACCAACACAGCTTCTCCATCAACTCGTACTTTCTTGGTTCTTCCTGGCCCATCACGTCAGCAATGGCAACTGTACCAAGGGGCAAGCCCGGCTGAACTCACTGTGAGAGAGAGGTCGCTTGCGAAAGCGCTACCGATGCTCTGGATATCGCACAACGCCGAGGTCTCTGTCATGTCAGCTGACCATTTGCGACATTCTGCGCAGCTGTCGAGCACTACGATCAATTCATTCAAAGTTGCCTGCGTTGTTCACTCGCCACCGACGTCCGCCTTGCATCCAGCCACAACCGTTTCGTGCGACGACCAACAGGTAGGTGCCGTCCGCAAAGCTGACACCAACGATGACCATGTCGAGATCCCAGGTGGAGAGAGATCGCAGCGTCCACTATCGGGCAGAAGCAACGCCCCCGTTCGAGAACGTTGCTTGCAGGACTGCTTTGCGCCGTCAGGCCACCACAATCCGCAGCGGATCTGCAGACGCCAGGATCTCCGCACGCTCACCCGTGGGCGGATAGATCCATTCGGTGTTGATCCGGGTCCTGAGCGCCTTGGCTTCAGCGCCGGACAGCGTTACCTGGCGATCCCAGCCCTCGGTGTAGACAGCACCCCACGGCCGCAGGTCCAGGCAGGTCACGTACTTGGGCTGCGCATACGGAATCATCGCTTCCCCGATCAGGTCAGCCGCGGCGTTGTGTCCGGTGGAGCGCCCCAGGTTCATCGCGTGCTGGCAGGACATCATCGCCACGTTGCCCTCGTCATCGGTGGCGGCATGCGCGCAGTCGCCGGTGGCGAACACCGCGTCGACACTCTTCGCCTTGAGAGTGCGATCCACATGCAGGCGACCCACCGCATCGTGCTAGCCAGGAATCTAAGCAGTCAACGCACTGGCACGTGCACCGGCCTTCCAGACAACGGTGGCGGCGTCGATGCGTTCTCCGTTTTCCAACGTCACGCCCTCCGCATCCCCGCGAGCGACGCCCGAGCCCAGACGCCAGGACACACCCAGCTCCCTGTGGGCGCTGCGCGCTGTTTGATGGTGCCCCACCCGCTGGGCCAACCGCGGTATGTGCGGCATCCACGCGGTGATGATCAATGCGCAGAAGGCCATGCGCGAAGAACTGGCACGTTCCAACCTGGCCTCGATTGCCGAGGGCGTGCAGGGCAAGGGACGCCCGGCGAGTTTCGCCGGTGATGTGCAGGAGTGGTTCGCGGACCGCCAGGTGGCACGCGAGGAAGCGCGCATCACCGGCATGCGTTGGCGCGCGACGGCGCAGGACAATGATTGATCTGCGCGGGTACCGCCGCGCATAACGAAAAACGCCCCCTTGCGGGAGCGTTTTTCTTGAATCTGGAGCGGGAAACGAGACTCGAACTCGCGACCTCAACCTTGGCAAGGTTGCGCTCTACCAACTGAGCTATTCCCGCTTGGGAGGCGAAATTTTACCTATTCCAAGGATGCCGTCAAGCGCTTTTTTCAGGGTCTGCGAGGTGCCCGGCGTCGCGTATCCGCGCCATGCGTGAATACGCGCATCGATGGGGTCAGTTGCCCAGCTTCTTCTGCCGCGAGCGCTCGCGTGCGGCGCGCTCGTCTTCGCGCAGGCTCGGCCAGGCGGCATGCAGGTACTGCAGGCCCGACCACAGGGTCAGCACCGCGGCAATCGCCAGGGTCCAGTCGCCGATATGGAACACCGGCCAGCCCATCCAGATGTCTTCCACCGGCACGTTGGGGGCCACCGAATACAGCAGGCACAGCAGCGCGACCATCTGCGCGGTGGTCTTGATCTTGCCGATCATCGCCACGCGCACCTTGGCGCGCTGGCCCAGCTCGGCCATCCACTCGCGCAGCGCCGATACTGCAATCTCGCGGCCGACGATGACCGCCGCCCAGAATGCCATCCACGGCGTCGGATGGCCCTGCACGATCAGGAACAGCGCCACTGCCACCATCAGCTTGTCCGCGACCGGATCGAGGAAGGCGCCGAAGGCCGACTCCAGCTGGTAACGGCGGGCGATCCAGCCATCGAGCCAGTCGGTGATCGCGGCCAGGCCGAAGATCGCCGCCGAAGCGAAGTTGGTCCAGGTGTAGGGCAGGTAGAACACCAGCACCAGCACCGGGATCATCACGATCCGCAACAACGTCAGCCAGGTGGGCAGGGTCAACTTCATGCTTGCGTGCTTCTCTCTCTACTCGGCCGCATCGGGCGTGGCCAACCCGTGCAGGTTAGCGTAGATACGTGCCGCGAGGGCGTCATTGATGCCTTCCACCTTGGCGATTTCGGCTTCGCCAGCCGCTTTCAGGCCGACCAGGCCGCCGAAATGCTTGAGCAGGCTGGCACGACGGCGCGGGCCGATGCCGGGGATATCCTCCAGCTTGCTGGTCATCCGCGCCTTCTGGCGGCGGCCGCGATGACCGGTGATGGCGAAGCGGTGGGCTTCATCGCGAACCTGCTGGATGAACTGCAGCGCCGGGTTGGCCGCGCCCGGGCGCAGCTCGCGTCCATCCGGCATCACCAGCGCTTCATGGCCTGCGCGGCGCTCCACGCCCTTGGCCACGCCCACCAGCAGCACCCCTTCCACGCCCAGGTCGGCCAGTGCGGCCTGCGCCTGCGCCAGCTGGCCGGCGCCACCGTCGATCAGCAGGACGTCCGGCAGCACGCCCTGCTCTTCCACCGCACGGCGGAAACGGCGATCGATGGCCTGGCGCATGGCCGCATAGTCGTCGCCCGGCTCGATGCCGCTGATGTTGAAACGGCGGTACTGCGCACGCACCGGGCCGGCCGCATCGAACACCACGCACGAGGCCACGGTAGCCTCGCCCAGGGTGTGGCTGATGTCGAAACATTCGACCCGCTTGACCGGCTCGGCCAGGCCCAGCATCTCGCGCAGTGCGTCGCTGCGCACGTGCTGCGCGTTGCGGCTGTTGAGTTCGGTGGCCAGGGTCAGCTGCGCGTTGCGGCTGGCCAGTTCCACGTAGCCGGCGCGCTCGCCGCGCACGTTCCACTTCAGCTGCACCTTGCGCTCGGCCGAGGCCGAGAGCGCGGCAACCAGCAGGTCGGCATCGGGAATCTCGCGGTCCAGCAGGATCTCGCGCGGCGGCTCGAATTCGATGTAGTACTGCGAGACGAACGCGGCCAGCACTTCCTCCGGGCTTTCCTCGCCGTTGGTGCGGGGGAAGAACGGGCGGGTACCGAGGTTGCGGCCATCGCGGAACGCCAGCAGCAGCACGCAGGCCTGCGACCCCTGCATGGCCACCGCCAGCACGTCCAGGTCCGCGGCGCGACCGTCCACGTACTGCCGGGTCTGCATGCTGCGCAGCGAGGAAATCAGATCGCGCAGGCGCGCGGCCTGCTCGAACTCCAGCGCCTCGCTGGCGGCCTGCATCTGCTCGCCCAGCTCGCGGGTGAGCTCGTCGCTCTTGCCTTCAAGGAACAGGGCGGCGCGGCGCACCGACTCGGCGTACTCCGCTGCCGGCACCAGCTCCACGCACGGCGCGCTGCAGCGCCCGATCTGGTACTGCAGGCACGGCCGCGAACGGTTGCGGAACACGCTGTCCTCGCAGCTGCGCAGCTTGAACAGCTTGTGCATCAGGTTCAGCGTTTCGCGTACCGCGGTCACGCCCGGGTACGGCCCGAAATAGCGGCCGGGAATGGCGCGCGGGCCGCGATGCAGCGCGATGCGCGGCCAGTCCTCGCGGGTCAGCAGTACATGCGGGTAGGTCTTGTCGTCGCGCAGCGAAACGTTGTAACGCGGCGATAGGGATTTGATCAGCTGGTTTTCCAGCAGCAGCGCCTCGGCTTCCGAGCGCGTGACGGTCACGTCCATGCGCGCGATCTGCGAGATCATCGACATGATCCGCGCGTTCTTCGGACTGCCGTTGAAGTAGCTGCCAACGCGATTGCGCAGTGCACGGGCCTTGCCCACATACAGCAGGGTGTCGTCGGCGGCGTACATGCGGTACACGCCGGGCGCGGTGCTGAGCTGGGCCGCGAAGGCCTTGCCGTCGAAGGCCGGGACGGGAACGTCGGTCATTCGCTGATCGGCACTTCGCTGAGCACGCCGCTGTCGGGATCGAATCGCAGCACGGCATGGGCGTCGGTCTCGGCAATCCACACCGCCCCGGCCCCCACCGCCAGGCCGGCCGGGCCATGCAGGCGACGCGGCAGCGGTTGGGTCGTCAGTTCGCCTCCGCCCAGGCGCAGCGTGCGCAGGCGGCCGTTGCCGGTATCGGCAATCCACAGCAGCGGCGCATCCGGGCTCAGCGCGATGGCCTGCGGGAACTGCAGGCTGGCTTGGGCGCGGGGACCGTCTTCACTGCCGAAGCGCCAGGGCCCCTGCCCGACCAGGGTCTGCACCAGGTCGCCACGCAGCTGAAGCGCGCGGATCGAGGAACCCAGCGCATCGGCCACGTACAGCACCTGCTGCACCACGGCGAGCGCGGTGGGCTGGGCGAAGGCCGCCAGATGGCCGCTGCCATCACGCTCGTCAATGGAGCCGCTGCCGGCGCGCCATTGCAGGCTGCGCTGGCCCAGGTGGTAGCTCCAGATGCGGTTGTCGCCGGCCATCGCGATGTGCAGCTGGTTGTCGGCAATGGCCAAGCCGACCGGGTGGTCCAGCGAGACCTGCCGCGGCTGCGCAACCGGACCTTCCACCGGCGCACCGGGGCGCCCGTTGCCACACAGGGTGTCGACGATGCCGGTCAACAGGTTGATGCGGCGCACGGCATGGTTGCCGGTATCGGCCACGTACAGCGAATCGCGCTCCAGCACCAGCGCCTGCGGGCGATGGAATGCCGCTTCGGCAAGGTTGCCATCCATGAAATCGGCGGTACCGAGGCCGAACTGGCGCAGGATGCGGCCACCGTGGCTGCATTCAAGGATGCGGTGGTGGCCACTGTCGGCGATGTACAGGCGCTCGGTGCTGACTGCCAGTCCCAACGGGAAGCGCAGGGCCTGGCGCGGTTCCGGATGCAGTTCGCTGCCCCCGCGCGACGGCGCCGAAGGGGCTCCCTGGCACAGCGCGTTCAAGGCGCGTTCCAGTTCACCGGGGGCCCCCAGCCCGATCAGCCGTTGCTGCTCCCTGCCCTGTGCGTCCAGCAGCACCAGGGTCGGCCAGGCGCTGACGCCGAAGCGGCGCCAGCCATCCCAGTCGGCATCCAGCAGCACAGGCATGGTCAGGCCCTGGCGACGCAGCAGTTTCAGTGCAGCGCTGGCGTCACGTTCGAAATCGAAGCGCGGCACCTGCAGCACCAGCGGCTGCAGCTTGCCCGGATGGCGCGACAGCCATTGGCCGAACTCGGCCAGGCGTTGCGCGCTCCAGGCGGAGGCCGCATTGACGAACAGCAGTGCGACCGGCCGGCCGCGCAGTTCGGTCAGGGTGCAGGGGGTGGCGTTGAGCCAGGTGGCGAACTCGGGCAGGTCCGGGACGGGCTGGACGTTCATGATCCGATTATGCCGGAGTCGGCGTCATGCAACAGTCGTGCCACTGCACGTTTTGCAGCATCGTCGACCAGCGACCAGACCTGTTCGAAATGATCGCTCCCGCCGGTGTACGGATCGGGGATCGCGATCCGCCCCTGCGCGCCGGACCAGGGCAGGTACAGCGCCAGCCGTTCGCGCTGCGCCACCGACGCCAGGCGACCGGCGTCACGCAGGTTGGCCTCGTCGGCACACAGGATCCAGTCGAAACGGTCGAAATCCGCGGCCTGCAGCTGGCGTGCGCGCAGGCCGCCGATGTCCACACCGTGCCCGGCCGCGCAGGCGATCGCACGCCGGTCCGGTGGCTCGCCCACGTGCCAGTCGCCGGTGCCGGCCGAATCCACCTGCACCCGCCCGGCCAGCGGCGAGGCCTCCAGGCGTGCACGCAGCGCACCTTCGGCCATCGGCGAACGGCAGATGTTGCCGAGGCAGACGACCAGCAGTTTCATCGGGCAGCCAGCGCCTGAAGAAGCGCTTCGGCGCGCTCCAGGTCCTCGGGCGTGTCGATGCCCGGCGGGAATGGCTCGGGCGAGATCGCCACACTGATCGGGTAGCCCGCCTCCAGCACACGCAGCTGCTCCAGCGATTCGACCTGCTCCAGCTGGCCCGGCGGCATTGCCGCGAACCGCTGCAGGAAACCGGCGCGGTAGCCGTAGATGCCGATGTGGCGCAGCCAGTTGTGACCGGCCGGCAGCGCGTCGCGGCTGCGTGCAAAGCCATCGCGGTGCCAGGCGATCGGCGCGCGGCTGAAGTACATCGCCTCGTTGCGCACGTTGCGCACCAGCTTGACCACGTTCGGGTCGAACAGCGTAGGCGCGTCCTCGACGGCGGTGGCCAGGGTCGACATCGGTGCAGTGCCGTTGGCCAGTACCTCGGCCAGGGCGCGGATGCCGGTCGCCGGTGCGAACGGTTCGTCGCCCTGCAGGTTGACCACCACCGTGTCGTCGGCCCAGCCGGCGATGCGTGCGCACTCGGCCAGGCGGTCGGTACCGGAGGCATGCGAGGTGGCGGTCATGGCCACCCTCACCTCGGCCAGCCCGGACAGCGCATCGGCAATGCGCTGATCGTCGGTCGCTACCCAGACCTCCCGGGCGCCGGCCTGCAGCGCGCGGCGCGCCACGTGCAGTACCAGCGGTTCACCACCCAGCAGGCGCAACGGCTTGCCGGGCAGCCGCGAGGCGGCATAGCGGGCCGGGATGGCGACGACGAATTCGGTCATGGGGCGGTACTCGGCAGGCTCGTTACAAGGGGAATGCGGCCGGCGGCGCGTGAATGCAAGCGCCGCTGCGTCGCTCAGTTCGGTCGCAGCTTGTCCAGGCGGTCAGTCAGCGCCACCCAGAACGCGGCGGGCAACTCGGCGCGCAGCGGAACCGCGTAGTGCCAGTCGTTGCCGAACGCCCGGCATTTCACCGCATCCTTTTCGGTCATCAGTACCGGCAGCTGGCTGCCGAAGGACAGGTCCTGCGGCTGATAGGCCTGGTGGTCGGCGAACGCATGCGGCACGACGCCGATGCCACGCGCGCGCAGCATGTCGAAGAAGCGCTGCGGATGGGCGATGCCGGCCACCGCATGCACGCGCTGGCCCTTGAAGTACGCCAGCGGGCGTGCGCGGCCACCGGCCAGCGGCTGCGCACTGTCGATGTGCAGGGCCATCGGCCACTGGCCGAAGCCACAGGCCTGTGCCGCAGTCTCCTCATCGGCCTGACCGAGATTGACCACGCGGAAATCGCATTCGCTGGCGCGGCTGACCGGCTCGCGCAGCGGCCCGGCCGGAATCATCCGGCCATTGCCATAGCGACGCTGCGCATCGACCACCTCGATCTCGATGTCGCGTGCCAGCCGGTAATGCTGCAGGCCGTCATCGCAGACGATCACATCGCAGCCAGCCTCGATCAGCGCCCTGCCGGCAGCAACACGATCACTGTCCACGCGTACCGGCACGCCGGTCTTCCAGGCGATCAGCACTGGCTCGTCACCGCCCTTGGCGGTCGGCGTATCGGCCTTTACCCACAGCGGCGTGTCGGCATCCTCGCGCCCGTAACCGCGGCTGGCCACGCCCGGCTTCCAGCCGGCGGCACGCAGGCGCTCCACCAGTGCGATGGTCAGCGGCGTCTTGCCAGTGCCACCGGCGGTGATGTTGCCAACCACGATGACCGGCACCGGCAGCGTGTAACGCTTGCGCCAGCCACGCCGATAGGCGCGCCGGCGCAGCGCGGTGACGCCGGCGTACAGCGGTGCCAGCAGGCGCATCGCCCACGGAACCGGGCTGCCGTCGTACCAGTACGCCGGGGTCTGGGTACCCTTGCCGGCCATCAGTCCTGCCTTTCGCGGAACTGCATGCTGTGCAGATGCTGGTACAGGCCGCCCAGCTCGAGCAGCTCCTTGTGGGTGCCGCGTTCAACGATGCGGCCATGGTCCATCACCAGCACCTGGTCGGCATGCTCGATGGTCGACAGCCGGTGCGCGATGACCAGCGTGGTGCGTTCGGGCATCAGGCGCTGCAGCGCGTCCTGCACCAGGCGCTCGGATTCGTTGTCCAGCGCCGCAGTGGCTTCGTCGAGGATCAGGATCGGGGCGTCGCGCAGGATCGCGCGGGCGATCGCCAGGCGCTGGCGCTGGCCACCGGACAGCAGCGCGCCGTTCTCGCCTACCGGCGTCTGCAGCTGCTGCGGCATGCGTGCGATGAACTCCCACGCGTTGGCGGCTTCGGCCGCCGCGCGGATCTGCTTGTCGGTCGCTTCCATGCCATAGGCGATGTTGGCGGCGATGGTGTCATCGAACAGCATCACCTTCTGCCCGACGATCGCCACCTGCCGGCGCAGGTCAGCCAGCGGATAGTGATCCAGCGCCACGCCATCGAGGGTGATGACCCCGCCACTGGGCTCGTAGAAGCGTGGCACCAGCCGGATCAGGCTGGTCTTGCCGCTGCCGGAACGGCCGACAATGGCCGTCACCGTACCCGGCCTGGCAACGAAACTGATGTCGTCCAGGGCGATGCCACTGTCTTCGCGGTAGCGCAGCATGACGTGGTCGAACGCCAGTTCGCCACGCACGCGTTGCACGCGGTGCTGGCCTTCGTCGCGCTCCACCGGCATGTCGAGGATGCCGAACAGGCGCTCGGCGGCGGACACGCCGCGCGAAATCGAGGTCTGCACGCTGGTCAGGCGCCGCAGCGAAGGAATGATCGCCATCATCGAGGTCATCAGGCCCATGAACTGGCCGGCATTGAGCCGGCCGGCCAGGGCTTCGCGGGTCGACACCCAGACGATCACCGCCAGCGCCAGTGCGGCCAGGAACTGCACCACGCTGGACGCCGCTGCGCGGGTCACCTCGACCTTCATGTTCAGCGCCAGCATGCGGTTGGCCAGGCGCGAGTAGCGCGAGATCTCATGCTGCTGGGTGCCGTGCACCTTCACTTCCTGCTGCGCCGCCAAGGACTGCTCGGCGGTCTGCGCCATCGTGCCCATGCCGTCCTGGATGCCGCGGCTGATGCGACGATAGCGCTTGCCCACGTAGGACACGATGGCACCGATCAGCGGCACCACCAGCAGCATCGCCAGGGTTACCTTGACGCTCATCTGCAGCATCACCGCCAGCATCGCGATGATGGTGAGGGTATCGGCCACCACGGTCTTCAGCGCGTCGGCGCTGGCCTGGGTGACCTGCTCGGTATCGAAGTTCAGGCGGCTGACCATCACCGGCGTTGCTTCGGTGTCGAAGTGCGACGACGGCAGGTGCAGGTACTTCTGCAGCACCTGCTCACGCAGGTCGCGGACCACGCTGCGGCCGGTCTTGGCCAGCGTATAGTCGCTGACCCAGGTGGCCACGCTGCGCATCAGGAACAGGCCGAGGATGGTCAGCGGCAGGACCACGGCCGCGCGCGGCTGCGGATCGACAAACCCCTCGTTGACCAGCGGCTCCATCAGCTTGGTGAAGTGATAGCCGGCCAGGGCTTCGACCACCATGGCGATGACCGCGCCCACCATGAACACCCAGTAGGTGCGGGTGTAGCCCAGCAGACGTTTGTAGATCGGCCACACCGGCGCGTGATGGGAACTCATGGACGCACCTCTGGCGCAGTTGCAATGGCGATACGACGGAAACCGAGCTGACCGAGCGCGTCCTGCGCAGTCACCACGGCCTGGTAGGGGGTGCGTGCGTCGGCGCGCAGCAGCACCGGCTGGCTGCGATCGCTGCCGGCGACCGATGCGATGGTCTGCTTGACCGACTCGACATCGCTGCGCAGCACTTCCTGGTCATTGATGAAATAGCGGCCTTCCGCGTTGATCAGCACGCTGAGCGAGCGCGGCGGCTCGTTGCTGGGCTGCTGGCTGGCGGTCGGCAGCTGCACCTGCAGCGTCGAGCGCGCATCGAAGGTGGTGGTGACCACGAAGAAGATGATCAGCACCAGGATGACGTCGATCAGCGGCACCAGATCGATATGCGGCTCATCCTGGGATCGGTCATTGCCGATACGCATCGATCAGGCCTTCGCCGTGGCAGCGTGGGCTGGCCGCGCCGGCGCGGCCGGGTTCATCACCCCGGGGCGGCCGTCGAGCGTATCCAGCAGGGCACTGGCTTCCTGTTCCATTTCCACCACATAGCCGTGGATCCGGCCCTTGAAATAGCGATGGAACATGAGCGCCGGGATGGCCACGATCATGCCGGTGGCGGTGCACACCAGCGCCTTGCCGATGCCGCCGGCCAGCTGGTTCACGTCGCCCACGCCATGGTCGAGGATGCCCAGGAACATCTGGATCATGCCGATCACGGTGCCCAGCAGGCCCAGCAGCGGGCCGGCCGAGGCGATGGTGCCCAGCGCGTTGAGGAAGCGCTCCATGCGGTGCACCAGGTGGCGCCCGGTGTCCTCGATCCGCTCACGGATCTGGTCGCGCGGGCGGTTGCGCGCTTCCAGCGCAGCGGCCAGCAGCGTGCCCAGCGGCGAGTTGGCGCGCAGGGTCTGCAGGTGCGCCGGGTCAAGCTTGCCGCGTGCGGCCCAGTTGCGCACTTCCTGGCCAAGCCCGGGCGGCAGCACTTCAGTCCGCCGCAGGGACCAGAAACGCTCCAGGATGATCGCCAAAGCCAGTACGCCCAACAGCAGCAGCGGCACCATTGGCCAGCCACCGGCCTTGACCAGTTCCCACACGTTTCAACCCTCCGGCCCAACGGCCGCTTGTTCGTTCGGCGATAGGATAGCAGCCGACCGCGCCCGCCCAGCGGCATCCCACCACCGGGATGCGTGGATACGCTGTTCACGCAGCTGCAGCCCTTGTGCACCAAGCCATACGCGGATCGCGCCGGAGTCGGCCGTGGCCAGCACTTCCGCCCCCTGCGCCTGCCAGCGTTGGACCACGTCCTGGCGTGGATGGCCGAAACGGTTGCGGTGGCCGGCCGAAACCACCGCCAACCGTGGCGCCACGGCGGCCACCCACGGCGCGCTGGAGCTGCCACCGCTGCCATGATGCGGCACCAGCACCACATCCGCCTTCAGCGCGGCCGGAGACGACTGCAGCAGCGTCCGCTCGGCCGGTCGGCCGATGTCACCCGGCAGCAGGACCACGCCGTGGTGGCTGGCGATGCGCAGCACGCAGCTGTCTTCGTTCTCAGCCTCACGGCTGCCCGTCGCCGGGTGCAGGACCTGGAAATCTACCCCGTCCCACTGCCAGCGCAGCCCCTGCTGGCAGGGCGTCGCGCCGGCGATGGTGCTGCCCGGTGGCGCCAGCAGCTGCAGTCCGGACAGCTGCCGTCGCAGGCTGGACAGGCTGCCGGTGTGATCAAGATGGTCATGGCTGAGCATCACCTGCCGGGGCGGCGTCTGGCCGAGCGCGCGCAGGGCCGGGACCAGAATGCGCTCGTTGCCCTCGCCGCCGGTCGGAGGCCCTACGTCGTACCAGAGTGCGTGCCGCGCTGTACGCACCAGCACCGCTGTGCCCTGCCCCACATCGTGCACCAGCAGCTCCAGTTCCCCCTCGGCCGGTGCATGCCGCGCCGGCCACAACAGCGGCAGGCACAGCAGCAGGCCCGCCAGGCCACCGCCGGCGCCGCGTGGCAGCAGCCACCAGAACACCCCCGCCAATGCCGCCGGTACGGCCCAGCGCGGCGCCTCGGCCAACCACCACATGGCCTGCGGGTGCAGCGCCAGTGGCTGCAGCGCCTGCCAGCTCAGCTCGAACAGCCAGGCCGCAGCACGCCAGGACCAGCGGCCGGCTCCCTCGTGCAGCGCATGCAGCCCCGTACCCAGCAACGACAACGGCACCACCAGCAACGTCCACCACGGAATGATCGGCAGGTTGACCAGCGGCCCCAACCGCGCGGTGCCGCCGAACAGGGCCACGCACAGCGGCAACAGGCCGAGGCTGGCCACGCCCTGGGCGGCCAGGAAGCCACGCAGGCCCCCACCGGCGCCCTCCGGCCCGGTTCGCGGCAGGCACCACAGCAGCCACAGCACCCCGCCAAAGCTGAGCCAGAAGCCGGCCGACAACACCGACAGCGGCGCCGGCAGCAGCATCACCATCGCGGCCAGGGCCAACCCCTGCCCCGCACCCACCGGGCGACGTCCGGCACGGGCCAGTGCCACCAGCCCGATCATCAGCGCCGCGCGCACCGTTGGCAGCGCGCCGCCGGCGGCCACGGCATAGGCGGCTGCGGCCAGCGCTGCACCCCATGCCGCCGCCTGTGGCCGTGGCCAGCAACGTCCCAGCACCGGGCACAGCCACCACGACAAGCGGCACAGCAGTACCCCGAAGCCCGCCACCACGCCCACGTGAAAACCGGAAATGGCGACCAGATGGGTCAGGCCCAGCGCGCGCAGGTGCTCCCAGTCGGCATCGGACAGCCCGCGGGTATCGCCCAGCGCCAAGGCCTGCACGAACCGCGCGGCAGGATGTGCCACCTGCGTAGCGATGGCGTCACTGCTGCGCTCGCGCCAGGCTGGCAGGCCCTGCGCAGGCGCGCGCTCACGCGCAGCCCCCAGGTCGCGTACCGTGCCATTGCCGGAGATGCCGCGCAGCAAGGCATGGCGTTCGCCGTCGAAGCCGCCGGGATTGATCCGCGAACGTGGCGCACGCACGCGCAGCGGCAACTGCCAATGCGATCCCGCACGAACCGCATGCCGCCCACCCTCGGCCTCGTGCGCTGACGACCCGCGCCACGGATCGTTCCAGGTGACCTGCAGGCGCTTGTCGCGCAGCGCTGGCAGCGCATCGGCCTCATCCACGTGCAACACGAAACGGGTGTAGCCGGGCCCCCGCTGCGGAAGATCGGCGACCCGTCCGCTCACCCGCACATCCTGCGGCGGCGCGCCGGGTGGCAGCTGGCCGTGCAGCGCCCAATGCCCGTGCAATGTTGCCCATGCCAGGCCGAGCACGATTGCAGCCCAGGGGCGGCCGCGCCAGCGCAGCAGCCAGCCCGCGCCGCCGGCAACCGCCATCGGCGCGCTCAGCCACAGCGGCAGCAGCGCCGGCATCTGCACGCAGGCCAGCGCGCCCAGCACCAGGCCGGCAGCGCAGCCGGGGCCGAACAGGGCCGGCGCGGAACGTTCGGAAGCCATTCCATCAGCCTGCCGCCAGGCGCTACAGGCTGCCTATCGGGGTTTCCCCCGCGCGGCTGTCAGCGCCGGACGGTGCCGCGATGGAAGTTGACCCGGAAGCTGGCACCACCGCCGGTGGCCTCGCCGACACTGACCGAGCCGCCGTGATGCTGCACGATTTCCTTCACCAGATGCAGGCCGAGGCCACTGCCGCTGCCCGCCGCGCGCAGGCGACGGAACGGCTCGAAGATCGCTTCACGGTCACTCACCGGAATACCGGCGCCCTGATCGCTGACTTCCAGAAGGCCACGTGCATCCAGGCGCACGCAGATGGTGCCGCGCCCGCCGCCGTGGACGATGGCGTTGTGCACCAGGTTGGCGATCACCCGCCCCAGCGCCAGGCTGTCGCCATGGATCCACACGGGCGACTCCGGCGCATCCACCTCGAAGCCATAGCCGGCGCCGACCACCAGTGGCGCCAGATCGGCGGCCGCTTCACGCACCAGCAGCGCCAGATCCAGCCGCTGCAGTGCGCCGACATTGCGATCGAGCCGCTGCAGGTCAAGCAGGTGCTCGGCGACGTTGCCGAGCCGCGCCACGTCGGTCAGCAGCTGCGATTTCAGCTCACCCTGCGGCAGCTGCGACAAGCGCGCCTGTACCACTGCAATCGGCACCCGCAGCTCGTGCGCGGCATCGGCGAGGAACTTGTCACGTGCTGCATAGCCCTGCTGCACCTTGTCGATCGCGTCGTTGAAAGCTTCCACCAGCGGCGCGACCTCGGTCGACACCAGCTGCGCATCCAGCCGCGCACCCGGCTGGCCGATATCCAGCTCCTTGGCCTGCTGTGCGGACCGACGCACGCCGCGCATCGCACGGTGGATCACGGTCGGCATCACCAGCAGCGTGATCACGATCAGCGGCAGGAAGAACCACAGGCCGATCAGGCGCAGCACCATCAGTGCGCCGTCCAGCAGCCCGCCCTTCGGTGCCCCGCCCACCATCACCGTGATGCGCCGCCCATCCTCGTTGCGGATCATCACCCGCGCAACGTCCAGATAGGGCGGCACCAGTGAACCCAGTTCGGTGGCGCCCACCGTCGGCAAGCGTGCCAGCAACGGGGCGTGGACCGCAGGAATCGTGCCGCGCTCCAGCCACGTGCCCCTGTCATCAACCGCCGCGAACCAGAGGTTGCCCCCCGCCCCGGCATTGAGCCTGTCCCAGCGCGCCTGGTCCAGTACCAGCCGGCCGCCTTCGCTGTGCACGGCTTTGGCTACCGCCTCGGCCGTGAACATGTCCATTCCCCAAGTGTCCTTGTCGCCCCAGGTCAGGATCAACGCGACCACCGCGAACAACACAGTGAAGGCCTGCGCCAGGAACAACCGCCAGGCCAGGCCGAGCGTGATGGAGCGGATCGGTCGGGTCATCTCACGCCTCCGCCAGCAGATAGCCGACGCCGCGGATCACATGGATCTCCACACCGGCCCCGGCCTGCTGCAGCGCCTTGCGCAGCTTGGAAATGTGCGCGTCGAGTGCATTGGACTGGATCTCGTCATCAAACCCGTACACCGCCGCTTCCAGCGCGCTGCGTGTGACCGTGCGCCCCTGGCGCATCGCCAGCGCCTGCAGCACCAGCACCTGGCGCCGGGGCAGTGCCAGCGGCTGGCCTCCCACCTGCGCCTGCAACGATTCGAAGTCGAATTCCAGCCGCCCCAGGTGCAGGCGCGGCGTCACCATCGCCGAGGGCCGCCGTGAGACTGCACGGATCCGCGCCATCAGTTCCTCGATCGCCACTGGCTTCACCAGGTAGTCATCGGCCCCCACATCCAGGCCCTCGACCTTGTCTGACAACGTGCCCTTGGCGGTCAGCATGATGACCGCCAGGTTAGGCCGCAGTGCACGCGCGGTGGCGACGAACGCCGCGCCATCGCCATCGGGCAGCTGGCGGTCGAGCAACATCAACTGGTGTACCGGTTCGCGCAGCGCGATCGTAGCTTCGGCTAGGCTTCCGACCACGTCGGCGACCACGCCCTGCCGCTCCAGGCCCGATTGCAGGGCTCGGGACAGATCGGGATCGTCTTCGACCAGGAGGATGCGCATCAGGGGGTTCGGCTACCGGAAACGCTGCCGATCATAGTGCCTTGCGCCGGGTTTGGGCGCCTTCGCGTGCCGATTGCCGACGCGCAATGTTCTGACAATGTTGCGCCCGCACCATGCACAGCCATCCTCCGCAAAGTGGCTGATCGATGCCGTTGCTGCCCCCGACCCTGCTGCGCCTGTTGCTGTTCTCCGCTGCCATCAGCTTTCCGTTGGCCGCCAACCAGCGGTTCGCGATGCAGTAAAGGACAGCCCGATGGCGCGGCGTGGGACACAGACGTCGGCCTTCGTTTCCCTGATGCGCTCGTTCTGAGCGAGCGCCCGTTACAGACAAGGACACCCCTCATGGCCTGCGTCTCCGCCCCCCTCGAAGCCCATGCGATCCTGTGTGCTCCCGACCTGGACAGCGCAGAACGTGCGTATCTGGGCCTTATGCCCGATCTGGAGCATGTGGATGCGCTGGCCCGCCGCGCACTCGGGCTTTCGCGCGTCGCCGATGCGGCACGCACCTACGCGCTGTCGATGACCCTGGTCGGGCTGCGCCTGCAGGAACTTGAGATGAGCGAAGCGACCGCAAAGGAGCACCGCCAGGCTACGCTGCACAGCCTGCGGCAGGTCTTCAACGCCTGAGCGCAGGGGCACGATGGCTCAGCGGAAGGTGGCCCAGGCCAGCACCGCAGCCAGCAGGGCTACCCAGACCACGGCCTTGAAGGTGCCTTCCAGCATGTTGCCGCCGAACAGCAGCTCGACGAATGGATTGGTCCGGGGAGCCGGAACATGCTCGCTCATCTGAGACGGGTCCTGAGAGTGGTAGGGACGCGCACGCCACGGCGACGCGCGGAACGTCTGCTTAACAACTCGCGCCGCAGTTCGGGTATGTTCCGGACAACGCTGCGTTCAAGGATGATCAATGCTCAAGCGCGCCCTGGTCCCTGTTGCTGCCCTGCTGCTGTCGGCGTTGATCATCGCGCTGGGATGGCAGAACCGCCAGTTGCGGCAGATCAACGAGCAGATGGCCGCCCAGCTGCAGGCCATGCAGCATGAGGCGCATGGCCTGGCGCTGGGCACGCGTGCCGATACGTTGGCATTGAAAACCACCCAGCGCACCCGGGTGATGATCGGCGGCGAACGCAGCACTGCCCAGATCCTGTACTTCTTTTCCACCGCCTGCCGCTATTGCCTGGCCTCGATGCCGCAGCTGCAGCAGATTGCTGGCGGACGTGGCACCAGCGAGCTGGTCGGCGTGGGCCTTCCTCCCTACGATGAACTGGCCGACTACGCCGGCAAGCACGATCTGCGCTTCCCGATTGCCATCGACAGCGACGGCGATGCCGCCAGACGCTACCGCGCCACGGTCACACCGATGCTGGTGGTGCTGGCTGCAGATGGCAGCGTGGCCTACAAACACGTCGGCCAGCTCGATGAGCAGGTCGTGCAGGCCGCCATGAAGTCGCTGGCGCCTCGCCTTGCATTGCACTGAGGCGCCACGCGCCCGATCCGCGCGCCCGCCCTCGCCACCAGATTCGCGCCACAACCGGCACTCCGGTGCCTTCGGCAACTGCAACACCAACGCCAACCAAGGAGATACACATGATCGGAAAGAAGGTCCTTTCGTCCGTCGCCGGTATCGTCGTTGTCGCCGCGCTGTCGTTCGGCGCGTCCCAGGCCTTTGCGAAGCCAACCAAGGCTGGCTTCGCGCCGGGCTGCACCTACACGCCGGGCTGCGTTTTCGGCGGCAACGGGACAATCGGTGGTACCCGCATCTGCTGCCAGCCGAACTGACCTGTGCAAGGCCGTCCCGCAAACGGCCTACACCGTGCATTTCCACACCTGAAGGAGCCACGCATGATCGGTAAGAAGAAGCTGTTCTCGTCTGTCGCCGGTATCGTCGTTGTCGCGGCCATGGCCTTCGGCACCAGCCAGGCCTTTGCCGTTGCGCCCAAGACCGGCTATGCGCCCGGTTGCGAGCCGCATCCGAGCTGCCCGTTCGGCAACTCCGGCAAGCCTGGCCAGGTGCTGTGCTGTGATCCGCTGTAATCGAAGCCGAGCTGCGGGTCGCCAGCGCTGACCCAGCGCAGCGGTGTTGATCGGCGCCCACCCGCATTGGGCATCGCGCCGGGCCGTCTCTTGGGGCGGCCCGGCACTTCCGGCCCCGGATTCATCCTTCCCCGGGCGCCTTGGCGCGCGCTTTACCGGCTTTCGTCGCATACCGGTTTCACACCGCAGGGGGCAGTGCCACGCTGGACTCCCTTCTCCGGAGCACCGTGCCATGCCGATGCTTGCCCTGCTGCTGTTGTGCGCTGGCCTGTTCGGCCGCGATACCGACGCCGGGGATGCTTCCCTGCGCAGCCAGATCCTGCAGGCCGAGGCTGGGCAGGCAGGAGCATCTCCAATGCCGGATGAGAAAGCAGACCCGGCCACCCTTCAGCTTTACCGGCTGCGCCAGGATCGCGTGCTGCGCGTCGGCAACCAGCCCCTGCGGGCGGACACCCCGCAGCAGCGCACCGGCTCGGCACGCGTTGCGCAGGTCTGGGAACGCGTGGACGGGCATTGGCGGCTGCAGCGCATGATCAGCATCGACGAATGGGTGGCCCAACGCTGACCGCTGGCTGCAGCCCACTGGCGCAAACGAAAAAAGCCGGCCCGGGGCCGGCTTTCATTCTGATCCACCGTTGCACCGGCAGTGCCGGGAGCCAGGTGGTGGGCGGTACAGGGTTCGAACCTGTGACCCCTACCATGTCAAGGTAGTGCTCTACCGCTGAGCTAACCGCCCATCTTGTTCTTGCCGCCCGAAAGCTGGCCTTGCTACGTAAAAACCCGGCGCCAAGGCCGGGCTTTGCATTTCACGACAGCCCTCTTCCGAGGACTTCGTGGTGGGCGGTACAGGGTTCGAACCTGTGACCCCTACCATGTCAAGGTAGTGCTCTACCGCTGAGCTAACCGCCCGTTTTTGCTTCTGAACGTTCGCGATTGCGTCGGTGCAGGCCGCGTATATTACGTATGCCCGCCGTGAAGTGCAATACTTTCGTGAAGAAGATGCTGCACTGCCGCGTTCAGCCCAGACTCGCCTCCTTCAGCTGCCTGATCTGGTCGCGCACGCGGGCCGCGTCCTCGAATTCGAGGTCCTTCGCATGCTGGTACATCTGCTGTTCCAGCGCCTTGAGACGGGACGCCAGCTGGGCCGGGCTGAGCGAGCCATAGTTGCCCCCGTCCTCGGCCACGCCAGGCCTGCCCTTGCCCTTGCTCTTCTTCGCTTCCTTCTCTGCCGCATCCGAACGCGCGCCTTCCAGCACGTCGACGATCGGGCGCGCCACCGAGCGCGGCACGATGCCATGTTGCTCGTTGTACTCGACCTGTTTGGCACGACGGCGGTCGGTCTCATCGATCGCGGCCTGCATCGAACGGGTGATCTTGTCCGCATACAGGATCGCCTTGCCACGCACGTTGCGCGCGGCACGGCCGATGGTCTGGATCAGCGAACCGGTGGAACGCAGGAAGCCCTCCTTGTCGGCATCAAGGATCGCCACCAGCGATACCTCGGGCATGTCCAGGCCTTCGCGCAGCAGGTTGATGCCGACCAGCACGTCGAACTTGCCCAGCCGCAGGTCGCGGATGATCTCCACGCGCTCGACCGTGTCCACGTCCGAGTGCAGGTAGCGCACGCGGATACCATGTTCGGTGAGGTATTCCGTGAGATTCTCGGCCATGCGCTTGGTCAGCGTGGTGACCAGCACGCGGTCGCCCGCCTTGATGCGCGCGTTGGCCTCGCTCATCAGGTCGTCGACCTGGGTACCGACCGGGCGGATCTCCACCACCGGGTCGATCAGGCCGGTCGGGCGCACCACCAGTTCGGTGATCTCGTCACCGGCTTCACGCAGTTCATAGGGCCCGGGCGTGGCCGACACGTAGATGCTGCGCGGGCAGCGCTCCTCCCACTCCTCGAAGCGCAGCGGGCGGTTGTCCAGCGCCGACGGCAGGCGGAAACCGAATTCGACCAGGGTCTCCTTGCGCGAGCGGTCGCCCTTGAACATGGCGCCGATCTGCGGAATGGTCACGTGCGATTCGTCGATCACCAGCAGTGCATCCGGCGGCAGGTAATCGAACAGGGTCGGTGGCGGCTCGCCGGCATTCTTGCCGGTCAGATGCCGGGAGTAGTTCTCGATGCCGTTGCAGTAGCCAACCTCGGCCATCATTTCCAGGTCAAACTGGGTGCGCTGGGCCAGGCGCTGCGCCTCCACCAGCTTGTTCTGCGCGTACAGCTGCTCCAGCCGCTCCTTCAGCTCCACCTTGATCGTCTCGATCGCTGCCAGCACGCGCTCGCGCGTGGTCGCGTAGTGTGTCTTCGGATAAACAGTGAAACGCTGCATGTTGCGCAGCGTCTCGCCGGTCAGCGGGTCGAACAGTGTGATCTTCTCGACCTCGCCATCGAAAAGTTCCAGGCGCAGCGCCTCGCTGTCCGACTCGGCCGGGAACACGTCGATCACTTCGCCACGCACGCGGAACGTACCGCGCTGCAGCTCGTACTCGTTGCGCGTGTACTGCAGCTGGGTGAGGTGATTGATCAGGTCGCGCTGGTCGATGCGCTCGCCCTTGGACAGGATCAGGCGCAGCGAAAGGTAGTCTTCCGGCGCACCCAGGCCATAGATCGCGGACACCGTGGCCACCACGATCGCGTCCGGGCGCGACAGCAGGGTCTTGGTCGCGGCCAGCCGCATCTGCTCGATGTGTTCGTTGATCGAACTGTCCTTCTCGATGAAGGTGTCCGACGACGGCACGTAGGCTTCCGGCTGGTAGTAATCGTAGTAGCTGACGAAGTACTCCACCGCGTTGTGCGGGAAGAATGCCTTGAACTCACCGTACAGCTGCGCCGCCAGCGTCTTGTTCGGCGCCATGATCAGCGTCGGCTTCTGCACGTTCTGGATGACGTTGGCGATGGTGTAGGTCTTGCCCGAACCGGTGACGCCCAGCAGGGTCTGCTTGGCGATGCCCGCTTCGAAGTTGCTGGTCAGCTTTGCGATGGCATCAGGCTGGTCGCCTGCCGGCGAATACGGCGAGACGAGTTCAAAACGGTCGCTCATGGTGTTGCCAGTTCCCGGGAAGGGTGAGTATACGGCGCAAGCGGTGACGGCCAGCTGAGGGGTTTCCGGGCAGGCGGGCGCGGCAGTGCCTGATGGCGCCGGCGACGCTGGACGAGGGAGGCTGGACTCATGCGCCACTGCCCAATCCCCAGCCCTACGGCGCCGCGAGGCATGCACCTGGTCGAACTGATGGCGGTGGTGGCGGTGTTGGCCGTGCTGCTGGCCGCCGGATGGCCCACCCTGCATTCGATGCTGTTGCGGCAGCGTGCGGACGCCACCCGTATCAACCTGCAGTCCGGACTCGCTGCTGCGCGCTACCAGGCGATCATGCGCCGAAACTTGATCGGCATCTGCGCAAGTACCGATGGCCACCACTGCGGCGACGACTGGAGCCAGGGGTGGGTCATCTACAGGACAAGCGGCCGGCGCGCCCCCCCCTCTTCTGCCGACGCTATTCTGATGCACCAGGCAGGCTTTCCGAACATCAGGATCCGGGGAACCACCAGCAGTGGCCGGCCGCAGCTTTACTTCCAACCGGATGGCCGCAGCCCTGGAGCCAATCTGACGCTGCGCATCTGCGCGGACGGCCGTGAGCACTCCCGGATAATCGTCAGCAACAGCGGGCGCGTCCGATCAACACGGACCAGGACCGATCGACCCTGCTGATAACAAAAAAGGCCTGCGGATGACCGCAAGCCTTTGATGCGTATAACCTGGCGCCCGAAGTTGGACTCGAACCAACGACCCCCTGATTAACAGTCAAGTGCTCTAACCGGCTGAGCTATTCGGGCGGGGAGGCGCATTGTAATCACCTCGATCAGAGAGTGCAACACTCCTGCCCACGACGCCCGCCGGCGCGCTTTTCCACATCACCAGCATTCGGACAGCGTGCCCTTGGATGTCTTCACATTGGCCTGGTTGAGGGACAGGTCACCACACTTGTCTTCGGCCTGAGCATTGGCAGCCGTCGCCGTAAACGTAAACGTCGATTGCGCGGTTTCCATGGACAAGGTGTAGGCCGCAGTACCGCCCTCGCGTGGCGAGTTGATGGAATCAGCTCCGCCCGGGAAGGTGAAGCCCACATAGGTGTTGTTGATGGTGTGGTAGCGCTCGGCCAGCTGCGCATACTCCACCAGATCGGCCTTGGCCTGCGCACGCCGCGACTTTCGCACATGTTCGCTGTAGTTCGGGTACGCGATCGCAGCGAGGATCGCCACGACTGCCACCACGATCATCAGTTCAATGAGAGTGAATCCGCGGGCCAGGCGGCCAGGGGCGAACGTCGTGTGCATTGCAGCAACTCCATTGATCGACGAAGCACGGACACTACTCACTGGATCTGCCTCCACGACTGGCGACCACACGGGTAAGGCAAGTACATCGGTTTTGCACCTGCCACCGAAATCTGCATCAGGCAGGCCTCGCCCGGCGGCGTCGGTGGAGGAGTCCCTGGTTCACCCGGATCCGGCGGCGCAAGGCGAGGGACAACAGAGGTCGTGACATCCCTGACCGGTGCGTTGCCGCCCGTTTCCAGGGGTACACCGGCCGTACCTGCCCCCGGCGACGTGCCGTCCGGTGCACCGAAGCGCACCTGCGACATTGCCGCTTCGCCACTGCCGGCCTGCAGGCCAAACACCCAGTTCGCGCCATCCACCGAGCAGCCCTTGGCCTCGGACGGGATATAGGTGGGCATGAACACCACTCCGGAAACGATGCGCGGATTGCCGACCGCACGCTCCTTGTTGGACAGCGTTACGGTCCAGCCGCGGCTCAGCGCCGGAACAGTGCCCGGAAGCAGGGTGCGAACGCCATTCTCAAATTGCGCCGCGAACGGGCGCAGATTGGCCGACGTCAGCGTAGCACTGGGCTGCCCGGTTTCAACGTCATTGATGCCATACAGCGCCTGCACCGCAGCGTCGTTCTCATCGCCGTAGTACGAGAAGCTGCCGGTGCCGAAGATCAGCATCACGCCACCGGATGGGCCTGTGGTTACCGTCAAGCCGCCGGTGATGGGTTGGCGATAGGTTCGCTTGTCACTGCGATCGACATGGGTATCGGTGGTGAACAGCGGAACCGTCGGTGCCGCGTCGGCACGCAGGTCGAACTTCCAGACCGCTCCGCGCTTGTCAGCACCATAGACGGTATCAGCAAGACCATCGCGGACCCGTTCGTTCTGTCCAGCCCCACCCCAACGATCCACCACCACAATGTTGCCCAGCCCATTGCTGCCGGCAGGCAGATCCGTACCCGACTCGACCGCCTCGATCATGCGAATCGTCGGCGTATTGCCAGCCGCCATGTCGACCACGAACAACACGGCTTTTCCGCTCTCGCTTTCATAGCCATTGCCAAAGATCGCCCGGAAGCCCACCGAGCCGTCAGAGTTCTTCATCGGCACGATCACCGGCTTGCCCAGCACGTAGCCGATATTGCTCCTTACGTCCTCATCCAGCGAGGCGTTGAGATCACTGATCTCCCACAGCAGCGAGCCGGTGCCACCGAACTCGGCAGGATCGGACACATCCAGCGCGAACACGCTGCGCCCACCGGCACCCGCCGTGCCGACCAGCGAGGTCGTCCAGCTTCCGCCGCTGTAGGTATCACTGATCGTCACCGGGCCATCGACATAGTAGCGATGCTGGAAGCGCTGGACGTTCTGGTTGGTGGGATCGTTGGGCAGCAACAGATTGCCCATATGACCCAACGATGTGGATGGGATATAGGCAAACAGCTCCTTGCCACCATCGCTGTCCATCTCGCCATCCGCGCCCATGCCGCCATCAAAGGCGTGCAGCATCCCGTCGTTGGCAGCCGCGTAGACCATGTAGCGTCGGTCATTGCGCTTGGTGACCATATAGTCGGCATAACTGGTGCCCATCGCGCCTGGCAGGCGACGGAAGCCGTAGTCATCCAGCGGCGAACTCAGGGCCGGCGTAGAGGTGATGATGTCCCCAAGCACTGTGGTACGGTCGCGCAGCTTGCCGCCGCTGCGCTTTTCGTTGGTTGTGTCTCCACGCAGGTACGCAACGGCGGTAGCCGAATTAGTGGCGAGCCCTTCGAGTTCCGAGGCACTGCAGATCAGCATGCCCGGATACATCACACTGGACTTGTCGCACAGGTTGGCCAGGCTGACATTACTGCCGGTGAAATCAACCAGTTCACCGTTGCGCCAGAAGCGGATGCGGCGCGATGCGGCCGCTGGCATCTTCGCCGACGCTTCCCATGCCTCCTCCGAGACAATCCCGCGCGTAGATTCGTCCACTTTCAGCGAGTAGGCATGCAGCCTGCCGTACCAGTCGGTGCCGTTGTTGGTCGCCTCGTAGAACGGCTCCACCGACAGCGAGCCCACGCCGATACGAGCCCCCGTCAACGAACGCGAGCCGGACGGCGTGGCCCCCTGGGCAACATTGCTGATGATCCGGCGCATGGCAGCGGTGATTTCGCCCGGGCGCGTGGCGTTGACCATCTCGCCGCGGGTGTCATACACCGCGTTCCACAGCTCGTCGACCGCTTCCGGCTTGAGATCCTGCGTCGTGGTCGGGAAATTGGGCTTGACAACATACGGATCTGGGCTGAGCACCCAGGGCCTCTTCGGGTCCGGAAGGTACTTGACGCCGAACTCTTTGCCCTGAGTACCCAGCGTCACACCGTAGAAGTTCATGTGCAGTTTCTTGTTGCAGTCCAATGACGGGTCCGGACTGGAACTGCTGCACTCTGCAGGAACCGGCACAGAGCCGTTATCAAGGTCTTCGACTAGTGGGCCCTTGTAGTAGGGCGCCACCAGGTCCTTCATCAGAGTCTTGTTGCCGCTTTCATTGATATACCCATCAGTGAACAGCATGCCCGCATTCTTCTGGCAGGCCAATAGCACTGGCGCGCCGTCATCCGTGCGCTGGAACTGCTGGCCAAGGTAGTCTGCGGCAGAACGGTTAGGCGTGGAACCACTGGCTCGCATTCTGCTCATGATGTCGTAAAGCAACTTCGACTTTTCGGTCTCGTCGGTCATGTTGTGCATCTTGACCTGCTCACGATCATTGATTCGGAACCAGCCCACGCGCAGGTTCGTAGTGCCATGCAGCGCATTGGTGGCCGCACCGATCAACGCTTCGCGACGGGTCCGATACAGGCTGAACCAGTTGGCGAAGTTCTGCATCGCCTTGTTGTACTTGGCCTGGTCCTTGTTGAAGTTATCCAGCTTGATCTCATACCTGTAGAGCGTACCCGGACGCCCGCCAACGGGGTTGGTCACCGCCACCGGGGATGCGGTATAGCCGTAATCGGCCGGCAACGAGGCCGGGTTTTCCAGGTAGAACGTGGCTGGATAGAACACCATTGCGGCACTGCAGCTTCTGCTCAGCGTCACCTTCTGATTCAGCACAGCGAAGCCGTCCTTCACACTGCTGTTCCGGCTGGTAATATCGCTGCATCGATTGTTTTCAATCCTCGTATCTTTCGGCAGTTCCATACCGCTATAGAACTGAAAACGCCAGTTTGCGGCTTTTCCGCTCACAACAATGGACGTCATTGTCGAATTGGCAGCGAGATTAAGGATGCCGGTCTTCTTGCCGTCTGGCGTACCCGGTCGCGGATCCAGGGGCGCTGCGGCCGGATCAATCGGAACACTTGGGAAATTGGCAGCCGAACCCGTAAGCCCGGTTTTCCAGGAATCATAGGTCTCGCGAGGATCAAAGTAGGAGCCGTTGACATCCGGAGATCGCACAAAGCCATAGGCATCCAATGGCGGAACTGCCAGATTTGAATCTCGGCCGTAGCTGGGGAAAACATAGTGATACATGTTCCCGGAATCAACATAGCCGTACGCCACATTGCCACTGTAGAAGCTCGTCCCGCTCCAGCGATAGACACCGTCGCGGGTATTGTTCAGCACCTCCCACAGCATCGAGCCGGAATCATCCAGCGCCATCAGGAATGCCGGTGCCGTCTGCACCTGGATGTTCAGCGGCGCCTGCGCCAGCGTACCCTGGCCCTGGGCCGCCATCAGGGTATAGATGAAGTAGCCCCCACCCAGCGCCAGTGCGGCGCCACCTGCGGCCATGAAGCGGAATTTGCGCGAAGCCATGGCCTGCGTCCTCAGAGTTTGAATACGGTATCGATGACCACTGCGGACGAGCTGGCATCCGCATCGTCAGTGGCAAATCCGGTGATCTGGTAGATCGGTGTGATGTCTTCCAGTGGCCGCCCCATCTCCAGCGCCGATTCACCAATGACGCAACTGTCGATCTGCCTTACGTTGACGGCAGGGCGAGTATCGTCGCGGCGCTCCACGGCCCAATCGGCCGGGTCGAATCCGTCATCGCAGACCCGCGACACATCGCTGGCCTGTACCAGGCTCTCGTCGCCGACATCCTGGCGATTGGCGATCTGTTCCACCGTGCGCTCGGCTGCACGCACCACACCTTCTGAATTCTGGAACGCCCGGTTGGCGGCTCGGTAGTTGGCTGCCATCTTCTCCTGCATGCCCGCCACCTGCATGCCAGCGATACCCAGCAATGCCAGCAGGATGAGCATGATCAACGCGACATACAACACCGCACCGCGTTGCTGGCGGGGGGCGGTGACGGGTCTGAATGAACGCTGGAAATGGGGCATGATCAGTTTCCGAACAAGCGATTGCGCAGGGCAATCGACACTTCATAACTGGACCGGTAGCGACCGTCGGGCTTGTCACTGTTGGTGAACTCAACGCCGAGCACCGATAGCGCATTGGCCGATTGGGCCGAGGACGACGGCGATGGGCTGCGCGCCAGCAATCCAACCTGCACCTGCCCCACGCGCAACCACTGTGCAGCACCCTCGGCATTGGCATCCGTGCTGACCCCGCCGGCTGCGTCGAGCTGGGTGATGTTGCCGGCCGGCGGAGTGCTGATACTGATGTTGGCAGTGTTGTCCAGGCCGTACATCAGCTGCAGGCTTTCGATGCCTTCCACCAACTCTTCATTGATCGTGTATTCCCCATCGCTGTCGGCGCGCGCTCGCCGCAGGCCAGGCTGTTTCGTCTCCGGATTGATACCCACGTAATAGACCATCGACTCGGCGCGATAGAGCATCGTCTGCCCGGTTGGCTGGGCCACGTAGCGCGACAGGTCCAGCGAGGTCGCAGTCACCCGCGCAGCGCTCAACGTGCCTGGGAACACATCGGCATGCCCACAGTCAGCGATGCCGAACAGAGTGGGCGTGCTGATGCCATCGCTGGTCAGGCGCGCGACGTGGTCACTGTCCACGTCCAGGAGTGCATCGCCGCCATCGGAAGAGATCGCCGTGACCGGCACCCCCATGGGGGCGAAGAACCGGAGCAACAGCACATCGCTGCCGCCGGCCGGTGCCGGGCTCAATCCGGCGATCGCAGCCGGCAGGCCCTGGGGCGCCGACCAGTCCGCGCCCAGCGCCAGACTGCCACCGGGAGCCGTGTCGGGAGCGTCGAAGCCCTGGATGGAAACACTGAAATCCAACGGACTGCCATCGCCGGAGGTCGCACCGAGATGCGATACCGGGTCTCCCTGGTTCTTTACTACATGGGCCTGGTCGTTGACGCAGCCCATGTGCCCGGCCATCCGGATGTCCCGCTCCAGGAAGTCCAACGCGAATCGTGCATTTTCCTGGACGCGGGAGGCCCCCTCAGACAGGCGCGAAGCCGTCTGTGAGGCAATGAACACCTGGACCACGCCCAGCATCAACACCAAGCTGATCACCAGCGCAACCATCAGTTCGACCAGCGATAGACCAGCCATGGAGGTACGATGTTTCATGGTCATGCTCACAGTTCCGTCGCCAGCGCGAAGGTAGTGGCCTTGTCCGGATCATCCGGATCCCAGCGCTGGTCGCCCCAGGTGATCGCGACGTTCACCACGCCCCCCTTGTAGGTCACCTCGGCACCGGCATCGTCACCCAGCGCCTTCACAACCTGGCATTGCCAACGTTCAATTTTTGCAGCAATAGCGACGTCGCCGGTGTCGGCCGTGCACGCCTTCTCTGCGGTTTTGCTGCCTGCCTCAAACGACGCGGCGGTGTACCATGCCGCTTGATAGCGGTTGCTGCGCATCTGCTCGGTCAGGTCGTAGGCGAGATTGGTTGCCTGGGTACGATAGTTGGCGCTCTGTACGAAGCGGACGTTCATGGTCTGCAGCAGGGCGAATCCCAGCAGGCCGAATGCCAGAACGATAATTGCAACCAGCACTTCCAGCAGAGTGAAGCCGCCCGCTTGGCGTGCGCGGATGGAACGCGGGTTCATGAGCAGGTTTCCTTGCTGCTGCGGATCTGCCCAGAGGCATTTACCGTAAGAGTGCGTTTGTCCAGTGCGCCCTTGCTGCACACATCCGGCTCCAGCTGGATCGACTGATCGCTGGCGGCCCTGCGGCGCCCCCGCCCATCGAAGGCGATCTCTTCCGACGGCCCACTCAGCTGCAGCTTGGGGCTGCCGCTGACGAACCGCAGTACGGTTTCCTCGGAGGACATCGTGCCATCACCATCGGTGTCAGTGAAGGCCAGCATGCCGGCAGACCAGTTACCGTCACAGCTCGCGCCGTCGCTGCTGCCACACACGCCACCGCCGCGGTTGCTGCGAATTGCCTCGCTCCGCGCCAGGCTGAGCAGGCCCAGGACTTCATTGTTTGCCGACGCAACCCGATTGGAGCGGAGAGTGCCCTGGAAGCTCGGAAAGGCGATCGCGGCCACGATCGCCAGCACGGCAACCGTGACCATCAACTCAACCAGCGTGAAGCCGTTTTGCCGGCGCAAAGACATTGGACGCTCCCCAGCGTGTTGGTGGCCACGATGGGCCATCGCCCCGTCACCGGCAAGCGGCGGCAGGATGAACGGTCAATCCGGGGCGACGGGCGTCAAAGCCTTGACGACCCACCCTCCCCTACCCGTGCCGGCGCGATCCCCATCGCGCCGGCGCGGGTTCAGGCCAGCACCTGGTAGCAGGGCTGGTACTCGCCGGAGATCTTCATCCGGCGCTGTTCGACGAAAGCGCGCAGCAGCGCATCCAGCGCCTGCATCATGTCCGGGTCACCGTGGATCTGGAACGGCCCGAACTGCTCGATGCGGCGCATGCCGTCTTCCTTCACGTTGCCGGCGACGATGCCCGAGAACGCGCGGCGCAGGTCGGCCGCCAGCGCGTGCGGGGCACGCCCGTGGTGCAGGTCCAGCGCCGCCATCGCTTCGTGGGTGGGTACGAACGGCTGCTGGTACTCCCACGGAATCTCGATCGACCAGTTGAAGAAGAACGAGTCCTTCTGCGCCAGGCGGTGCTCGCGCACGCGCTTGATGCCGGTGGCCATCTTCTTCGCAACCGCCACCGGGTCGCCGATGATGATCTCGTAGCGCTCGGCAGCCGCATCGCCCAGGGTCAGGCGGATGAAGCGATCAATCTGCTCGAAGTACGGTGCCGCTACCGTCGGGCCGGTCAGGATCAGCGGGAACGGCAGGTCCTTGTTCTCCTCGCGCAGCAGGATGCCGAGCAGGTACAGGATCTCCTCGGCGGTACCGACGCCACCGGCGAACACGATGATGCCGTGGCCGATGCGGACGAAGGCCTCAAGGCGCTTCTCGATGTCCGGCATGATCACCAGGTGGTTGACGATCGGGTTCGGCGACTCGGCGGCGATGATGCCCGGCTCGGTCAGGCCGATGTAACGCGTCACGGTACGGCGCTGCTTGGCGTGGGCGATGGTGGCACCCTTCATCGGGCCCTTCATCGCACCCGGGCCACAGCCGGTGCAGATGTCCAGGCCGCGCAGGCCCAGTTCATAGCCCACCTGCTTGGTGTACAGGTATTCGTCGCGCGAGATCGAATGGCCGCCCCAGCACACCACCAGGTTCGGATCGCCCGGGTTGAGGATGCGCGCGTTGCGCAGCAGGCCGAACACCGCGTTGGTGATGCCCTCGGACGACTCCAGCTCGGCCGCGTAGGCCGGGCCCATTTCGATGGCCATGTAGGCCAGGTCGCGCACGACGGCGAACAGCAGTTCGGCGACACCGCGGATGATCTCGCCGTCGACGAAGGCCATCGCCGGTGCGTTGACCAGATCGATGCGCACGCCGCGATCCTGCTGCGCTACCTGGATGTCGAAATCAGGGTAGAGATCGCGCGCAGCGCGCGGATCGTCGGAGGCGCTGCCGCTGGTCAGCACGGCCAGCGCGCAGCGGCGCAGCAGCTCATGCATGCCGCCGGCGGAGGCATCGCGCAGGCGTGCCACCTCGGCCCGCGACAGCACATCCAGCCCACCGCGCGGGTAGATCCGGGCATCCTGCACCGGCAGTGCACGGGCCGATTTTTCGTTCGTGGTCATATCCAATTTTTCGCTTCCTTCAAGGTTTCCGACTGTACTGCCGCCCCCTTAAAAAGCAAAACGGCCGGGAAGCCCGACCGTTGGATGTGTGCCGCCCGCGTCCGCCATTCCGGGACCGCATCGGCGGCGTTGGCACCGCGCACATTTCTGGATGCTACGCCGTTGCCCCACGCCCTGCAAGGACTTTCGCCTGAACGGAAAACGGCCGGGTTTCCCCGGCCGTTTCCACTTACCACTTCAAGCGCTGATGGATCAGAACTTGTACTTCAGGGTCAGCTGCATCGACCAACGCGACACGGCGGTGTTGCCCTTGTCGTTGTTGTTTTCCTGCACCGACGGGTTGTCGGTCGAACCGGTGAAGGAGTACACGTACTTGCCGGTGGCCGGATCGATACCTGCGTAGTTGGCAACGCGACGGGTCGAGTAGAAGCCGTAGTCGTCGATCAGGCCCCACTTCTTGTTCAGCAGGTTGCCGACATTCATGATGTCCAGGGCGACTTCACCCTTGTGCCCCTTCATGAAGCCCGGGAATTCCTGGCTGACGCGGACATCGAAGCTGTTGACCCACGAGGCGCGGTGGCGGTTGGCCGGGACCACGCTGCCGCGGTAGGCATCGAGTTCCGGATTCTGCGCCAGCCAATCGAAGAACTGCTTCTCCATCGCGGCACCACCGGTGAACAGCACGTCGCCCGGACCCTTCGGCACGTAGAACAGGTCGTTGGTGGTGGCACCGTCGCCGTTGGCATCGTTGTAGAAGATGTAGCTGTACGGACGGCCCGAGCGACCTTCGTAGAACAGGCCCACGCGGGTGGCGTTGTCACCGAAGAAGTTGTGCTTCCACTCCAGGGTGCCGGTGACGCGGTCCTTCATCGCGTAACGCGAATTGTAGGCCACGTTCTCATTGGCGTTGAAGATGAGCGTGTTGTTCCAGTTCGAGGTGTTCTGCGAGCTGGACAGCGGGCTGACCTCGGTCGACTTGGTGTAGGTGTAACCCAGCGACCAGCCCCAGTTCTCGGTCAGCGGCTTGGCCAGCGAGAAGGTGGCCTGGGTGCCGCGACCCTTGTCGGTATTGCGCAGGACCAGAACGTCGCCGATGTCCTTCGGACGGTTGAAACGATCAACTGCATTTTTGGTACCGGTGGAGATGCCGTAGTCGACACCCTTATCGATGCGAGTGTTCGCCGAGTTGCGTCCAGCATCGTTCCAGTAGATCGCACGGCCATCCTGACCGAAGGCGGTCGGCGCCGACACGTCCAGACGGTCGAAGTAGATGCCGTCCTTGACCTTGGTGAACAGCACTTCGGCCGACGCGACGATGCCGTACCACGGCAGCTCATGGTCGAACGCCAGGTTGGCCTTCCACACCGACGGCAGGCGGGTGCCCGGCGCGATGATGTCGACGTTCTGACGGGCCGAAGCCGGGCCACCGGCCGGGATGTACGGGTTGTTGCCGTCCGGAGTGAAGGCACCGGCCGGGATGCTGCGCTCGTCGTACTCGATGTAGTTCAGGCCGGTGTTCTGGTAGGCACCTGCCAGCCACACGTTCGGGGCGGCGCCGCCGAACAGGCCCACGCCACCGCGCAGCTGGGTCGGGCGATCGCTGTCGAAGGTGTAGTTGAAGCCGACGCGCGGCTGCACCAGGTTCTTGTCGACCAGCTTGGTGTTGTTGAAGCCGTACAGCTGCTCGATGCGCGGGTTGTACAGGCGCTGGGTGCTGAAGTCAGGCATGTCGATGCGCACGCCGAACATCAGGTTCAGGTTGTAGTTGATCGCCCAGGTGTCCTGCACGAACACGCCGGTGTTCTTCAGGGTGAAGTCGGCCGGGATGTCGCTGCGGCTGCCATCGGCGCGAGGAGCACGCAGCTGGTAGCGCGAAGCCTTGCCCGCCAGGAAATCGTTGACGCTGTTGAATTCGTACACGCCGTTGAGGTTGCGGCCGTAGAAGTTCATCAGGTCATTCTTCGAGTAATCGAAGCCGAACTTGACGGTGTGGTCACCGATGTACCAGGTACCGGCACCAAAGGCGCTCAGTTCCTTCGACTCGACGATGTTGACGTGGGTGTTCTGTTCGGTACCGACGTACAGCGAATCGTTGCCCGACTTGATGCGGATCTGCGGCATGTCGACCAGCGGGACGCGGTTGGCCGAGTAATCCTTGTGCGAGACCTTGAACTCGGTCGAGAAGTTCTCGGACCAGTCACTGAACAGTTCGCCCATCCAGGTTTCGTACTCGGTGGGCTGCTGGTACCAGAAGTTGCTCAGCGAGATGGCGCTGCTGCTGACCTGCGGGAAGCGAACGACGTTCTGCTCCATCTTGTTGTAGCGCAGGGCCGCACGGTGGTTCTCGTTGATGTTCCAGTCCAGCTTGACCGCATACTCCTCGATCTCGGTCTTGCTGTTCGGCGCCGTCAGGCTGCCCGGATCGTAGCCCAGCTTGCCCAGGAAGTTCTGGACGTCGGTGATCTGCTGCTGGGTGATGGTGCCACGGCCGATCGGCGTGTCGCTCAGGGCGACGCCGGCAGCCGAGCGTTCGTACTTTTCATAGTTGGTGAAGAAGAACAGCTTGTCCTTGACGATCGGGCCGCCGAAGGTCATGCCGTAGGTCTTCTCGTCCTCGAAGCCGTTGAAGTCCTGCTTGTCACCTTCCAGGCGCGAACGGACCATGTCCTTGTCGCGGTACGAGCCGTACACGGTGCCGTGGAATTCATTGGTGCCCGACTTGGTCACGGCGTTGATCACCGCACCGGTACCACCGGCGATGGTGGTGTCGTAGTTGGCCAGGTCGATGTTGATTTCCTGGATGGCGTCCATCGACACCGGCTGACGCTCGGTCGGCAGGTTGTTGGAGCCCAGGCCGAACGGATCGGAGGCGCTGATGCCGTCGATGCGGATGGCGTTGTAACGGGTGTTCTGGCCACCGGCCGAGATCGCGCCGTCAGCCTTGCTGACCTGCGAGATGCGCGGATCCAGGCGGACGTAGTCCTGGATGTTGCGGCTGGCCGACGGCAATGCATCCATCGTTTCGCGGGTCACGTTGGTGCCGGTGCCCATCTTGTTGGCGCTGAACAGATCCAGGCCGCCGGCAGTGGCGACAACGTTCACCGCGTCCAGGTTGGTCGCAGCCAGATCACCGCCCAGGTTGGCATTGACGGTGTTGACCTGGTTCAGGTTCAGGTAGACACCTTCTTCGGTCTTGGTGCCTTCACCGGGCTTGGTGATGGTGATGGTGTACGGACCACCCACGCGCAGGCCGCGCGCGTTGTAGCGACCCGACGCATCGGTGGTGGCACGCGAAACAGTGCCCGACTCGGTGTGCGTGATGGTGACTTCAGCGCCGGCAACAGGCTGGCCTGCGGCGGACATCACCTGGCCGCCGACACCGGCGGAGGTGCTGCTCTGGGCGAAGGCGGGAGCGGCAGCAAGTGCAGCCACGAGACCAAGGGTAAGCTTGGACATCCGGAGTGGGTGGGTCATTTTTCGGTAGCCTCGATGCGAGTTGGCGATGGCGGAAAAAAAGCGCATCCAAGCAGCCCTGCGGGTGGCTGATCGGAGAGTTATCTGGGGTTCCCTACCGTTCGGCTGAAGGCAGCCCTAACGGTTAACACTAGATTAACACGCTACGCCATCAATGTGACGGTTGTGCGACAAACGGCACCGGTTCGCAACGCAATCGTGACGGGCTCTTCACTCCGTCTTTCCCCGGCACTCACTCCGCAGGGGGCGCCTCGCTGGCATCGAGAATCTTGCCCCGCCAGACGGCGCCAGCGCCCGACAACAGGGCCACCGCCGCGGCGGCGGCGGCCTCCGGGCCTTGGGCGGCCGGGTCCTGGTCGACGGAATAGGCCCGGGCCCGCAGGGCTGTGCGCAGCGGACCGGGGTACAGGCCACTGACCCGTACCGGGCTGCGGCCGAGTTCGTCGTGCAGACTGGCGATCAGGCCACGAAGGCCATGCTGGGCCACGCCATAACCGCCCCAGTAAGCCTGCCCCACCCGTTCGGGAGCATCGACCGCAAACACCAGCGCCGCATCTTCACGCTGCCGCAGCAGCGGCAGGCAGGCCTGGGCCAGCCAGGCCGGCGCGGTCAGGGTGACGTGCACCGCGCGGGCGAAACTGGCCGGGTCGGCCAGTTCAAACGGGGTCAGGCCAGGGAAGTGAGCGGCACAGACCAGCAGGCCGTCCAATCGCCCCAGCTCGCGCTGCAGGGCCTGGGCCAGCTCGGCATAGTCGTCGGGGCCCGCGCCTTCCAGGTCCAGTGGATACAGCAGCGGCTCCGGGCCGACCGCCTGCACCTGGGCGTAGACACGGTCCAGGCGGCGCGGCTTGCGGCCCAGCAGGACCACGGTGGCACCGGCGGCCGCAGCAGCCACTGCCGCCGCACTACCCAATCCGCCACCGGCACCGGCGACCAGCACTACGCGATCCTGCAACGGGCGGCCATCGAGCGCCCCGTCGGCCGGTGACGTCGATGGCCAGGCACTCATCCCTGGGTCGCCTCTTCGACGATGCGCTTGAGCTCGCCGGCTTCGAACAACTCCAGGACAATGTCACAGCCACCAATCAACTCACCGTTGATGAACAGCTGCGGGAAGGTCGGCAGGTTGGAAAAGCGCGGCAGGTTGGCGCGGATCTCGGGTTCTTCCAGCACGTTGACGGTGCGCAGGGTGACGGCGCCGGCCGCCATCAACGCCTGTACCGCGCGGCTGGAGAAGCCGCACATCGGGTATTGCGGGGTGCCCTTCATGAACAGCACGAGCGGGTAACGATCGACCTCGGCCTGGATTTGCTGCATTACCGCCACAACCACACTCCTTGCTTCGCCGGACAAACCGACCGCGGTGGTCGGCTAGACTGCCCACGGTAGCCGCCATTGTAAGCGGATGGAACCGGCTGCCGCCGCCCCTCTGGCCACGAACCTGTCCATGCCTGTTGAATTGCCTGCCCTGCCCTACCTTCCCGGCTCCCTGCAGCCGCACCTGTCCGCACAGACCGTGGAACTGCACCACGGCCGCCACCATCGCGCCTATGTGGATGCCGTCAACGCCGGCATCCTCGGCACCGAGTGGGAGGAAGCGTCGCTGGATGAGATCGTCCGCCACGCCCAGGGCAGGCTGTTCGATGCGGCCGCCCAGGCCTGGAACCACGGCTTCTATTGGCAGTGCCTGCGGCCGCGCGGCGGCGGCGAGCCGCAGGGCCGATTGGGCGAGCTGGTCAAGCGCCAGTTCGGTGACGCGCAGCGCCTGCGCGAGGAGTTCAACCGCACGGCGTTGGGCCTGTTCGGCTCGGGCTGGGTATGGCTGGTGCAGCACCCCGGTGGCCAGCTCGGCATCCAGGCCACCCGCAACGCCGGCACGCCGCTGACCGGCGAAAGCACCCCGCTGCTGTGCTGCGATGTATGGGAGCACGCCTACTACACCGAGTACCAGAATGACCGGGCGCGTTACCTGGACGCCTTCTGGCAGCTGGTCAACTGGGAATTCGCCGAAAGCCAGCTGCGCTGATCCCTGTAGAGCCGAGCCCATGCTCGGCTGCTGTCCGGCCAGCCGAGCATGGGCTCGGCTCTACAGATCACGCTTCACGCGTTCTCGTGCGCGGCCACCGCGTCCATCACCCGTGCCGAATACACCAGCGCGGCGCCTGCATTGAGCGACACCGCCACGCCCAGTGCTTCGGCGATTTCCTCGCGGCTGGCGCCATGCTTCAGCGCTGCATCCACATGTACGGTGATGCAGCCATCGCAGCGGGTGGTCACCGCCACTGCCAGCGCGATCAGTTCGCGGGTCTTGGCATCCAGATGGTTGGTCTGGGCGCCGGCATTGGCCAGGGTCGCGTAGCCCTTGACCGTGTCCGGCGAGAGCTTGCCGATCTCGCCGATACGGCCCTTCAGTTCCTTGCGGTAGGCATTCCAGTCGAGCATGGTCGTGACTCCTGTGAAAGGAGCTCCACGCTACCACCGGCAATGGTGCGCCGATGCCTGCACCGGCGCGCCACACCGTTGCAGGCATACAAGGTTGTGCCGGCCATTGGCCGGCACGCCCGGGCTCAGCTATTGCGCAGCGCGTGTACCGCCGGCGCCACCTGGGCCTGGCGGTCCAGTTCCAGGCCAACCTGATCCAGCGCATCGGCCAATGCAGCGGCATCATCGTCGCGCAACGTGGCGTGGCCGACCTTGCGGCCCTCGCGCGGCTCCTTGCCGTAGTCGTGCCAGTGGCCGCTGGCCTGGGCCAGTACCGGTGCCGGGTCGGGCATCACGCCCAGCCAGTTCAGCATGCAGGCGTGACCCAGCATGCGGGTGCTGCCCAGCGGCAGGCCCAGCACGGCGCGCAGGTGATTCTCGAACTGCGAGGTTTCGCTGCCTTCGATGGTCCAGTGGCCGGAGTTGTGCACGCGCGGCGCCATCTCGTTGGCCAGCAGTTCGCCATCGCGGCAGAACAGCTCCAGCGCGAACACGCCGACGTACTGCAGGTGCTCGGCAACGCGGCGGGCATAGCCGATCGCGGCCTGCTGCTCGGTGTCGGACAGCACGGCCGGGGCCACGCTGGCCGACAGCACGCCGTCGACATGCCAGTTGCCGGTGACCGGCCAGGCCTCGAAGCTGCCATCGCGGCCACGCACGGCAACCACGCTGACTTCGCGCTGGAAGGCCACGAAGCCTTCCAGGATCAGGCCGGTACGCTCGACCTGTGCACCCAGCGCATCCCACGCGGCATCGATGTCGGCCTCGCTGCGCAGGCGGAACTGGCCCTTGCCGTCATAGCCGAGGCGACGGGTCTTGAGGATGCACGGCAGGCCGAATTCGGCGGCCTTGGCGGCCAGTTCGTCGCGGCTGCGGATATCGGCGAAGGCCGGCAGCGGAATGCCCAGCTGCTGGAACAGGGTCTTCTCGCTGAGCCGGTCCTGTGCGACAGCCAGCGCCGACGGCGGCGGGTAGACCGGCACGCGGTCGGCCAGCCACTGCGCACTGTCGGCCGGCACATTCTCGAAATCGAAGGTGACCACATCGACCTTGGCAGCGAAGTCCGCCAGGGCCTGGCGGTCATCGAAGGCGCCCACGGTGAGCGGCGCCAGCGGGCCGCTGCAGGCATCAGCGGCCGGGTCATACAGTTCGAAGCGCAGCCCCAGCGGCGCACCGGCCAGGACCATCATGCGGGCGAGCTGGCCGCCGCCCAGGATGCCGACGGTCAGGCTCATTGGCGCGGATCGTCGTGGGCCATCACGTCTTCGGTCTGGCGTGCACGGAAGGCATCGAGCGCCTGGCCGATCGCCGGCTGGTCGCTGGCCAGCATCGCAGCGGCGAACAGCGCGGCGTTGGAGGCGCCGGCGTTGCCGATGGCAAAGGTGGCGACCGGGATACCGGCCGGCATCTGCACGATCGACAGCAGCGAATCCATGCCGTTGAGGGCCTTGGACTGCACCGGCACACCCAGCACCGGCACGGCGGTCTTGGCCGCGATCATGCCCGGCAGGTGCGCGGCCCCGCCTGCACCGGCGATGATGGCCCGCAGGCCACGCGGGCCCGCCTGCTCGGCGTAACTGAACAACACATCCGGCGTCCGATGCGCGGACACCACCTTCACTTCGAACGGAACACCCAGGGCTTCTAGCTTCTGGGCGGCGTGCTGCATGGTTTCCCAGTCGGAACGGGAACCCATGACGATGCCGACAAGCGGCGCGATCGGGTTGGGGGTCATTGGCCGTCACCTGCCTTAAAGACGTATTCTAGCCATCTTCCACGCAAGACGAATAACCATGGATCGCAAGCTGCTCGACCTGCTGGTGTCGCCGGACACCCGCCAGCCCCTGTCCCTGCTGGATGGCAAGGGCCTGGAAGCCCTCAACAAGGCCATTTCCGCCGGCGCGGTGACCAAGGCCGATGGCAACCCGCTGGCGCAGCCGCTGCGCGAGGCACTGGTCACCCGCGACCGCAAGCAGGTCTTCCGCGTGGACGATGGCATTCCGGTGCTGCTGGCCGAGGAAGCCATTCCCACCGCCCAGATCGCCGACTTCCCGGCCGCATGAGCGCGCTGCCGACGCCGGACGCGGCCGTTGTCGCCGCCGATGTCGCGCGTGCGCTGGCCGAGGACCTGGGCAGCGGCGACGTCACCGCTGCGCTGCTGCCCGACCAGGCCGACAGCGCTTACCTGCTCTGCAAGCAGGACGGAGTGATCGCCGGTCGCCCCTGGTTCGACGCCACCCACCGCGCACTCGACCCGGAGGTGCGCATCGAATGGCGTGTCTCCGAAGGTGACCCGGTCACTGCCGGCACCGTGCTGGCCCTGCTGCACGGGCGCAGCCGCAGTCTGGTCAGTGCCGAGCGCACCTCTCTGAATTTCCTGCAGACGCTGTCCGGCACCGCCACCACCACCGCCCGCTACGTAGCGGCAGTGGCCGGTACCGGCACGCGCATCCTCGACACCCGCAAGACCCTGCCCGGCCTGCGCCTGGCGCAGAAGTACGCGGTGCGCTGCGGCGGTGGCGAGAACCACCGCTTCGGCCTGTACGACACGGTGATGCTGAAGGAGAACCATATCCGTGCCGCCGGTTCGCTGGCCGCAGCGGTGGCCGCCGCACGCCGGCAGTGGCCTGCGCTGCCGCTGGTGGTGGAGGTCGAAGACCTGGCGCAGCTGCGCCAGGCGTTGGAAGCCGGGTGCGAACGCATCCTGCTGGACGACTTCAGCCCCGACCTGCGTCGCGAAGCCGTACGCATCACGGCCGGCCGCATTCCACTGGAAGTCTCCGGCAGCGTCGGCCTGGGCGGCCTGCGTTCGATCGCCGAAGACGGCGTGGACTGCATCTCCATCGGCGGGCTGACCAAGCATGTGCAGGCCATCGATCTGTCGCTGAAGCTGGGCCCGCCTCCGGCTTGAGGCCTGCGGGACGTTGTCGAGCCTACGCTCGGCTGCTTCTCGATCTGCGGCGCGCCCTGCCCCCGCTTTGCGCGATGAGCCGAGCGTGGGCTCGGCTCTGCACGACCGGAACGCCTTCACGGCTCGGCTACGGCCGCCTCTGCGACGCTGCGGGCACCCCCCACAGGAGCCGCGCATGCGCCGGATGCTCTTGCCTGCCTGCCTGCTGCTGGCCGCAGCGCCCTTGTCCGCAGCGGCCGCCGAAGCCTGCGACGTACCGCCCCGCTTCGGCCTGAGTCCGTTGGCGCTGGCCATCCGCAACACCGCCTGCAATGAGCACCGGCTCTGGTACCGGCCCTTCATCGATCGTGAAGGCCGTGCCGCCAGCCTCAGCGTCACCGAGGCCGAAAGCGATCACCTGGCCGACAACGGACTGATCGCCTGGCAGCGCGTGGCTGGCTACTGGCGAAACAGCGGCACGCTCAACGCGATGGGCAGCATCGCCGGCGCCAGCAGCTGCCTGGCACCGCTGGGCACGCGCTACACCGACAGTGACTGCCGCGCGTTCCTGATCGACAACCCGTGGTCGGCCGCGTTCATCTCCTGGGTAATGGTGCAGTCCGGCGTTCCTGGCTTCAATACCTCGCCTCGCCACATCGACTACATCCGTGCCGCATACCAGGGCGGCCCCTCGGGCGTGCCGTACCGGCTGGTCGACCCGGCCACGGCCAAACCCGCGCCGGGCGACCTGCTGTGCTTCCTGCGCGACCGCAGCACCACGCTCAGCTACAGCGGGCTGGTGCAGGCGCTGGGCAACGGCTCGGTGGGCCACTGGAAGTCGCATTGCGAAGTGGTGGTGGCAGCCAACCTGGGGGGCGACCAGACCCTGTACCTGGTCGGTGGCAACGTGATGAACACCGTAGCGATGCGGCTGCTGCCGCTGGACCGCACCGGGCTGATCAAGCTGCCACCGGCGCGCGAACGCAACAGCACCGGCATCGACCCGAGCTGCACGCCAGGGCGCGAGGACGAATGCAGCTTCAACCGCCAGGACTGGGCAGCCCTGCTGCAGCTGACTGCAACCTCACCGCTGGTGATGCCCTCGCCCACTGCGACGCCGATGCAGCCCACTCCGGCACCGCAACCGATCATCGTGCCCGCGCAGCCGGTGTCCAGCGAACCGCAGCCGCGGCGGTGAGTGCAGCGCTTGATCCAGCGCGCGTTCGCCGCCATCTTTGCGGGATCGACCTCTGACGGCTGACGCCATGCCTACACTGCTGCTGTTGCTGATTGCCGGCGGAATCATCTACTTCTTCTGGAACGCGGCACGCTCGGCCGCAGAGCGCGCCGTTGAATTGGGCCGCAATGCCTGCCGCGCAGCTGATGTGCAATGGCTGGACCAGGCGGTGCACGCCACCGGCCTGCGCCTGTCGCGGGGCGAGGATGGCCGGCTTGGGTTCGAGCGCACCTTCAAGTTCGAGTATTCCTACGATGGCATCGATCGCCACGTGGGTCGCATGGTGCTGCGTGGCGACCAGTTGATCTCGTTCACCGGCCCCGGCGCGGCGCGGATCAGCCAGATCCGGCCGGATGCGGAGGATGCCGAGGATGTGTAAGGGCTGAAGGCGTGCCGACCAACGGTCGGCACCCACCGTTACCTGGTTACTTGACCACGCGCAGGTTCGGCCGCCCCTTCGGCGGCGGGCTGGCTGGCGGCGTATCGTCCGGCGGCGTGCCTTCCTCGTGCAGCAGTTCGTCGCTGGTCGGCGCGGTTTCGCTGCCCGGGATATCATCCGGCAGCGCCATGCCCTGCCCGGTCTCGCGGGCATAGACCGCCAGCACGGCGCTGATCGGCACCTGCACCGGGTAGCTGGTACCGGAGAAGCGCGCCGAGAAGCTCACCATCTCGTTGTCGATCATCAGCCGTACGACGGCACGTTCGGCGATGTTGAGCACGACCCGGCCATCCTTGACCGCCGAAGGCGGCACCTGCACGCCGGGAACGCCGGCGTCGACCAGGATGTGCGGGGTCAGCTGGTTGTCGTTGATCCATTCCACCAGCGCCCGCAGCAGGTACGGGCGGTGGCTGGTCATGTGGAAGAAGTCTTCGGTCATGCGTGAAGTGTACGCGCCCGGCGCCCCGCCGGGGCGGATCGCCAGCACGCCGGTCGGCGTGCAGACGGGTAACGCGGGCCGGATCAGGCCGGCAGGTCGCGCAGCTTCTTTTCCTGCTCGGTCAGGCTGCGGACGAAACCGGGGTGGCGGAAGATGCGGTTACCGTAGTCCTCAATCGCCTTGCCATCCTTCGGAAGTGGCACATCCAGCGATTGCAGCCGCCAGATGATCGGGGCCATGGCGCAGTCGGCCAGGCTCATTTCCGGGTTGAGGAAGAACTTGCTGGCCTTGAACAGCGGAAGCGAGGCGGTCAGCAGTTCCTTCAGGCGCTTGCGCCCGGCCTCGGCCTGGGTCTTGTTGCCCAGCTGGATGGCCTGCACCTGTGGCACCCAGTCGTGCTCGATGCGCAGCATCGCCAGGCGGATGCGCGCACGCGACAGCGGATCGACCGGCATCAGCGGCGGATGCGGGTAGCGCTCGTCCAGGTACTCGCTCACCACCGACGCGGCGTAGAGCACCAGCTCGCGCTCCACCAGGGTCGGCACCGAGTGGTACGGATTGAGATCGATCAGGTCTTCGGGCGGGTTCTGCGGATCGACCGGAACGAAGTCGAAGGTGACGCCCTTGGCCGCCAGGACCAGGCGCACCCGGTGGCACAGCACATCGTCGTTCGAGGAAAACAGCGTCAGTGTATTGCGCATGCGTACGCTCGCCGCCATCAAAGGCTCTCCCACGACAGGAGACCGCCTGCCGCATCGGCGCCGCCGGCACCGTGCCGACGGTCGACTCCTCCCCGAGTGTGCAACCGACCATCACAAAAGCCAATAGGCCCGTGCGATGGCCGGCGGCCGAATCAGTGGACGTCCTTCCAGTATTCCTTCTTCAGCAGGTACAGCAGGAAGGTCAGCAGGGCCAGGAACAGGATCACCCACACGCCCAGCTGCTGGCGCTTGAGCGCGGCCGGCTCGCCGGCGTATTCGAGGAAGTTGGTGATGTCGCGCACCGCCTGGTCGTACTGCCCGGCATCGACCGATCCCGGCGTTTCAATCTTCAGGCCGGTCACCGGCGGGTCCATGCCGGGGCCTTCGGCCTTGCCATGCACGGCGTGCTGCAAGCCCTGCATCTCCCACAGCGGGTTCGGCATGGAGGCGTTGGCGAACAGCGCGTTGTTCCAGCCCAGCGGCCGGCTGCTGTCCAGGTAGAACGACTTGAGGTAGGTGTAGACCCAGTCGCTGCCGCGCACGCGCGCGATCAGGCTGAGATCCGGCGGCATCTTGCCGAACCACTTCTCCGCGTTCTCCTTGGGCATCGCCACCGGGATCGGGTCGCCGATCGCCGAGCCGGTGAAGTTGAGGTTGTTCATCACCTCTTCTTCGGTCAGGCCCAGGTCCTGCGCCATCCGCGAATAGCGCAGGTACTTCAGCGCATGGCAGCCGGAGCAGTAGTTCATGTACAACTGTGCGCCGCGCTGCAGCGAGGCGCGGTCACCCAGATCGTTGCCTGCCTGCAGCAGCTTGGTGCCGCCCTCGGCGGCGGAGGCCAGGAAACTGCCCAGCATCAGGGTGGCCGCCAGGGCCAGCCGGACCATCCAGCGCTCAGTCATGCGTGGTCACCCTCTCCGGTACCGGCTTGGTCTTGTCCAGCCTTGTCCATAGCGGCATGGTGATGAAGAAGGCGAAGTACAGGAAGGTCAGCACCCGCCCGATGTAGGTTTCATGCACGTCGGTGCCCGGGCCGGAGCCGATCACGCCCAGCCACACGAAGCACACCGCCAGCACGCCCAGCATCACCCTCGAGATCCAGCCGCGGTAGCGCACCGATTTCACCTTCGCCTTGTCCAGCCACGGCACCAGGAACAGGATCGCGATGGCCGAGAACATCACCAGCACGCCACCGAGCTTGTTCGGCACCACGCGCAACATCGCGTAGTACGGCGTGTAGTACCAGACCGGCTTGATGTGCTCCGGGGTGACCAGGCGGTTGGCCTCGGTGAAGTTGTCGTGCTCCAGGAACAGGCCGCCGAAACCAGGCGCGAAGAAGATGATGAAGGCGGCGATGATCAGCAGGAAGCCGGCGCCTACACCATCCTTGAGCGTGTAGTACGGGTGGAACGGAATACCGTCGGCCGGAGCGTTCGGCGACCAGCGGTTGCCCTTCGGCCCCTTCTTGATCTCCACGCCATCGGGGTTGTTCGAACCCACTTCGTGCAGCGCGCCCAGGTGCAGTACCACCAGCAGCAACAGCACCAGCGGCAAGGCGATGACATGCAGCGCGAAGAAGCGGTTGAGCGTGGCGTCACTGGGCAGGTAATCGCCCATGATCCACTCGGTCAGGCCGTTGCCGATCACCGGTATGGCACCGAACAGCGAGATGATCACCTTGGCGCCCCAGAACGACATCTGGCCCCACGGCAGCACGTAGCCCATGAAGGCTTCGGCCATCAACACCAGGTAGATCAGCATGCCGAGGATCCACACCAGCTCGCGTGGCTTCTGGTAACTGCCGTACAGCAGGCCACGGAACATGTGCAGGTAGACCACGATGAAGAACAGCGAGGCACCCGTGGAGTGCATGTAGCGGATCAGCCAGCCCCACTCCACGTCCCGCATGATGTACTCGATGGAGCCGAACGCCTCGGCGGCGCTGGTCTTGTAGTGCATCGTCAGGAAGATGCCGGTGACGATCTGGTTGACCAGCACCAGCAGCGCCAGCGAACCGAAGTAGTACCAGATGTTGAAGTTCTTCGGCGCGTAGTACTCGCTCACATGCTTGCGATAGACCGGCATCAGGCCCGGCGCGCGGGCATTGACCCAGTCGGCCACGCCGCTGGCGGTACGGCTGAGGATATTGGCCATCAGGCAGCCCCCTGCGGATCGACACCGATGATGATGGTGTTGTCGTCCTGGTAATGGTGCGCGGGCACCTTCAGGTTGATCGGCGCCGGCACGTCCTTGAAGACGCGTCCGGACATGTCGAAGCGCGACTTGTGGCAGGGGCAGAAGTAGCCGCCCTTCCACTGCGGGTCGTAGGGCTCAGGCCGGATTTCGGCGACCATTTCCGGCGAGCAGCCCAGGTGCGTGCACAGGCCGACCAGTACGGAGATGTCCGGCTTGATCGAGCGCAGTTCGGGGTTCTGCTTCAGCACGTAGTCCGGCTGCTGGTCCTTCTCGCCGGACTCGGGGTCCTTGAGACGGCCGTCCAGCCCATGCAGCGCATCGAGGATGGCCTTGGACCGCTTGACGATCCAGATCGGCTGGCCACGCCATTCCACGATCAGGCGTTGGCCTTCCTGCAGGGCGCTGATATCGGCCACCACCGGTGCGCCGGCAAGCTTGGCGCGGGCACTGGGGTTCCAGGATCTGATGAAAGGAACGGCGGTGAATCCGACGCCGACGGCGCCCACCACGGCTGTGGTGGCAGAAAGAAAACGCCGACGTCCGGTGTTGACTGGATCGTGTACCCCATCGTTGGCCATCCGGCACTCCGATATTGATTAGGTAGCTTTAAGGCTGCCAGCGGATCCGGTGGGGGCCAGAGCCGCATTGAATCGCGGTCGAGTGTAGCGGAACCGTCGCGCGCCACACAACGCTCTTTGCAAGGAGTGCCGGCTGACAGTCGGCACCCACCTGTTCAAGGGAGTGCCGACCAACGGTCGGCACCTACTGGTGACTCAATGCGGTGCGGTAACGCTCGGCCAGCTGCCCGACCCGGCGCACGTAGTACTGCGTCTCGCTGTAGGGCGGCACGCCACCGTGGCGGTCGACCGCGCCCTCGCCGGCGTTGTAGCCGGCCGCAGCCAGGGTCAGGTCGCCATTGAAGCGCTTCAGCAACCACGCAAGATACTGCACGCCACCGCGGATGTTCTGCCCGGCATCATAGGAATCGCTGACCCCGAAGCGGGCCGCGGTCGGCGGCATCAGCTGCATCAGGCCCTGCGCGCCGGCGCGGCTGAGCGCGGTCGGGTTGTAGGCCGACTCGGCGTGGATGATGGCGCGCACCACGGCTTCTTCGACGCCGAACTCGCGTGCGGCCGAGGTGATCTCGGTCTGGAACGCGGTGGTGTTCAAGCGCACCGAACCGAAGTCCACGCGTGGGTTGACGCCACAGGCATAACAGCGCTCCATGAAACTGTAGCGGATGGTACGCACCGGGCCGAGGTTGGCGACCTGGGTTGGCCGCGCACTGGTGTAGTGGCGCACCCCATCCTTCATGAAGGAATAGACCTGGCCGCTGACCATCCGCCCGGCCCGCGAGGCCGTCGGTGCCGCAGCAGGCGCGGGGGCAGCAGGCGTCGACGCGACCGCAGTGGGCGCAGCGGCGCTGGCCGCCACGGCGACCGGATTGCGTTCGATGCTGGCCACCGTGGTCGGCGCAGGCTTCGGCGCGACCACCACAGGGCGCGGTGCCGGCCGGGTATCGCGGCTGTAACTGATGCTGCTGCAGCGCGCGCCGGCCACTCGCTTGCTCACGTAGCTGGTGACCCCGTCGGCGCCCTGGCACTTGTACAGGGTGCCGGCGCTGGCCGGCGCAGCGGTCAGCGCAGCGATGATGATCGCCGTTGTCCCCAGTATCCCCTTCATGCCGCGAGTGTCCCAGCTTCGCCGGGGCTTGCCAAGCGACGTGGCTCAGCCTGTGACCGGCGGCACAGCCAGCACCTGGCCCAATCCGGCCAAACGCTGTGCCAGCTCATCGCGCAGGCCCGGCGGTGTGGTCCACAACGCCACCGGCACCCGGTCCAGGCTGAGGATCTGCGCCAGCATCATGCCGCGGCTCTCGGCGCCCATGCGCAACAGGCAATGGCCGGCACCATCAGCCTCCAGCACACCACACCACGGTGGGATGCGACCTTCCAGCTCGGTGCGGCTGCCGGCCAGGCGGACGATGGCCTGCAGTGCGAACGGCGCCTGGCTGACCGCCTGCCGCACCATCACGTCCGGAGGGGCTGGCGTGCGCCGGTGCAGGCCCGGCTCGGAGCACTCACGTACGGCACCCATGCGGTCCACGCGCAGAGTGCGCCAGTCCTGCCGCCCCAGGTCCCAGGCAAGCAGATACCAGCGCCGCCCGTAATTGACCAGGTGCTGGGCCTCGACCTCGCGCTGGGTGACCGCGTCCTGCGCACTGCGGTATGCGAAGGCCAGCCGCGACGCCTGCCGACAGTGCTGGGCCAGCCGTCCGAGCAGGCGTGCGTCGGTGGACGGAAGGTCGGACAGGGTGGCCGTCGCCGCATGCACCTCCCCGGCCTGCCGGCGGCGGCGGGTCGGCACCAGCGGGTCGAGCTTGGACAACAGGCCCCGCGCAGTGTCGTCGATGCCGGCGACGGTCGCAGACGCGGCACGCAGGGCGATGGCCAGGGTGGTTGCCTCCTCCTCGTCCAGCAGCATCGGCAATACCGGCGCCCCCGCCCCGAGCTGGTAGCCGCCGCCCACCCCTGACGAGGCGTGGACCGGGTAGCCCAGCTCGCGCAGGCGCTCGATATCGCGGCGGATGCTGCGCCGGTCCACGCCCATGCGCTCGGCCAGCTCAGCCCCGGACCACTGGCGGCGGGCCTGCAGCAGGGCGATCAGGCGCAGCAGTCGATGGGCGGTATGGCGCATGAAGAATCGAGGACAGAAGTCGTCCGCAATAGTGCCCCAGGATGGCTTCCAGTTCACCACCCACCGCAAGGAGCAATGCCATGACCTCACGCCAGATCACCCTGTACCACGCCGCCCGATCCCGCTCGAGCGGCGCCGTGGCTCTGCTCGAAGCGCTGGGTGCCGACTACCGCATGCAGGTGCTGGACCTGAAAGCCGGCGCCAACCTGGCTCCGGCCTATCTGGCCATCAACCCGATGGGCAAGGTGCCGGCCATCGTCCACAACGGCGCACTGGTGACCGAGCAGGTCGCCATTTATCTGTACCTGGCCGACCTGTATCCGGAAGCCGGGCTGGCACCGCCGATCGGCGACGCCCTGCGCGGCCCCTACCTTCGCTGGATGGCCTTCTACGGCGCCTGCTTCGAGCCAGCGATGATCGACAAGGCGATGCGCCGCGAGCCACCGCCGCGCCTGATGTCACCGTACAACGATGCGGACACCGTGCTGCAGGTGGTCGAGGCCCAGCTGGCACAGGGTCCCTACCTGCTCGGCGGGACGATGAGTGCCGCCGATGTGCTGTGGGGCAATGCGCTGGCCTGGACCACGGCCTTCGGCCTGGTGCAGCCTGCGCCGGCCACGGCTGATTACATTGCGCGGATGAGCGCGATGACCGCCTTCGACCGTTCGCGGCAGATCGATGCGGAGCTGGCAGCGGCATAAGCAGCGCCGGAGCAGCGCCGGCCGGCTTTCCTTGTAGAGCCGAGCCCACGCTCGGCTGGCTTCAGTAGAGCCAGGCCATGCCAGGCTGCCCCATGGGAAGCGGGAAGAGCAGCCGAGCGTGGGCTCGGCTCTACAAGGGCGCGGCGGCTGGCGCGGGATGCGGGTAGAATTGCCCGCTTTCCCGCCACCCGAATGGATTAAGCGCCATGACCGGGACGCCAGACGTCTTTCCGCCCGCCACGCCGGGCGGTACCCCGCTCGTTGCCCTGCCCGCTGGTCCGCGCAAGCCTGACCAGGTCAAGGGCAAGCTGTACATCAAGACCCACGGTTGCCAGATGAACGAGTACGACTCGGCCAAGATGGCCGACGTACTTGCCGCCAGCGATGGCCTGGAACTGACCGACAGCCCGGACGACGCCGACGTCATCCTGGTCAACACCTGCTCCATCCGCGAGAAGGCGCAGGAGAAGGTGTTCAGCCAGCTGGGCGTGTGGAAGGGCCTGAAGAACAAGGGGCGTGAGGTCATCATCGGCGTGGGCGGCTGCGTGGCCTCGCAGGAAGGCGAGGCGATCATCAAGCGCGCGCCGTTCGTTGACCTGGTGTTCGGCCCGCAGACCCTGCACCGCCTGCCGGAACTGATCCGCGCACGCCGCGAGCAGAAGCGCCCGCAGGTGGACATCAGCTTCCCCGAGATCGAGAAGTTCGACCGCCTGCCCGAGCCGCGCGCCGAAGGTCCCTCGGCATTCGTGTCGATCATGGAAGGCTGTTCCAAATACTGCTCGTTCTGCGTGGTGCCCTACACCCGCGGCACCGAAGTCAGCCGCCCGTTCGAGGACGTGGTGGTGGAAGTGGCGCAGCTGGCCGCACAGGGCGTGCGCGAGATCAACCTGCTCGGCCAGAACGTCAATGCCTACCGAGGGCCTTATGGGGACGGCGAATTCGCCGACCTTGGCCTGCTGATCCGTACCATCGCCGAGATCGACGGCGTCGGCCGCATCCGCTTCACCACCTCGCATCCGCTGGAGTTCAGCGATTCGCTGATCGATGCTTTCCGCGACGTGCCGCAGCTGGCCAACTTCCTGCACCTGCCGGTGCAGGCCGGCAGCGACCGCGTGTTGTCGGCGATGAAGCGTGGTTACACCGCACTGGAATTCAAGTCGAAGATCCGCAAGCTGCGCGCGGTGCGCCCGGACATCTCGATCAGCTCGGACTTCATTGTCGGCTTCCCCGGCGAGACCGATGCCGACTTCGAGAAGACCATGAAGCTGATCGAGGACATCGGCTTCGACCACAGCTTCTCCTTCATCTATTCGCGCCGCCCGGGCACGCCAGCGGCCGATCTGGAGGACACGATCAGCGATGCCGAGAAGCACGCTCGCCTGTCGCGGCTGCAGGAGCGCATCAATGCGCACGCCGCCAGCATCTCGGAGAAGATGGTCGGTACCGTGCAGACCGTGCTGGTGGAAGGGCCGTCGCGCAAGAATCCGAACGAACTGACCGGCAAGACCGAGAACATGCGTTCGGTGAATTTCCCGGCGCCTGCGCGGTTGATCGGCCAGTTCGTGGATGTGCTGATCACCGAAGCGCTTACCAACTCGCTGCGTGGGCGCGTGGTGGCGGAATAAGGTGTGCCGACCAACGGTCGGCACCTACCGGAAATGATGCCGGCCAGCGGCCGGCACTACCGAATGACGGGCCTCAATCCAGGCGCTTGCGGAAACGCAGGATCGCCAGCGTCATCATCACCACGATGAAGGCCAGCAGCGCCAGCGCGTCGTGCCACAGCTCCCATAGGGAGGCGCCGCGCAGCATGATGCCGCGCACCAGGCGCAGGAAGTGGGTCAGCGGCAGCACCTCGGCCAGCCACTGCACCGGCCGCGGCATGCCGGCGAACGGGAACATGAAACCCGACAGCAGGATCGACGGCAGGAACAGGAACAGCGTCATCTGCATCGCCTGGAACTGCGAACGCGCGCGCGTGGAGATCAGCAGGCCCAGCGCCAGGTTGGCCAGCACCAGCAGCACCGCGGCCAGATAGATGTCCAGCAGGCTGCCGCGGATCGGCACTTGGAACAGCCAGGTACCCAGCGCCAGCACCAGGGTGGTCTGCAGCAGGCCGATCGCTGCATAGGGCAGCACCTTGCCGACCATCAGTTCGCTGCGCGATACCGGCGTGGCGATCAGCAGTTCCATGTTGCCGCGCTCGCGCTCGCGCACCACCGCCACCGCCGTGAACATCACCAGGGTCATGGTCAGGATCACCCCGATCAGGCCGGGCACGATGTTCACCGCCGAGCGCCGCTGCGGGTTGTAGAAGCTGGTCACGCTGATTGGACCACCTGCGATGCTGCCTTCGCGTAGCGGCCGCGTATTGCTGGTCGGGCGCGCATCCAGTGGCACCTGCGCCAGCTGGATCGCCGCACTCTGCACCACGGTGTCGCTGCCATCGACCAGCACCTGTACCGCTTCGCGTCCATCGAAGCGGCGACGCTCGAAGTCGGCCGGCACCACGATGCCGACACTGATCTCGCCACGGCGCAGTGCCTGCATCAGCTGGTCGGGCGTGTACGCCTCGCTGCGCGGCGTGATCACGCCGGTGGCGACCATGTCCTGCACCAGCGCGCGCGAGGCGGCACTGTTGGCCTGATCGGCGACACCGGCATCGAGGTGACGCAGGTTGAGATTGATCGCATAGCCGAACAGCAGCAGCTGCATCACCGGAGTGCCGACGATCATCGCCAGCGTGATGCGGTCGCGGCGCAGCTGCCGCAGCTCCTTGAGCACGATCGCCCACAGCCGGCGCAGGTTCATGCCGCCGGCTCCCGGCCACGGCCGCGGGTGGCGGCGACGAACACGTCTTCCAGGTTCGACGCTACGGTTTCGATGTGCGCTTGCGGGTCGGCGCTGGCCAGCGCGCGCCGCAGCACTGCGACATCCGCTACGCCCTCATTGCACAGCACGCGCAGATGGGTGCCGATCTGCGCCACGCTCAGCACGCCGGGCAGCTCGGCCAGCACGCGGCTGGCCTGGCGTGGCTGCGATGACGTGACCTGCAGCGTGCGGCCGTCCAGCTTCGCACACAGTTCGGCCGGCGTGCCATCGGCGACCAGCGCGCCACGATCAAGAATAGCCAGCCGGTGGCAGCGCTCGGCTTCGTCCATGTAGTGGGTCGAGACCAGCACGGTGGTACCGGCGTCGGCAAGTTCAAACAGGGCCTCCCAGAAGTCGCGGCGTGACTCCGGGTCGACCGCGCTGGTCGGCTCGTCCAGGAACAGCAGTTCGGGCGAATGCACCACGGCGCCGGCCAGGGCCAGGCGCTGCTTCTGCCCGCCGCTGAGCGTACCGGCCAGCTGCGGCTGCCGGTCCTGCAACCGGTACTGCTGCAGCAGCGCATCGACCCGTTGCCGGGCCTGGTTGCGCGGCAGGCCCTGGATGGCGGCGAGGAATTCCAGGTTCTCGCGTACCGATAGGTCTTCGTACAGCGAGAAGCGCTGGGTCATGTAGCCGATGCGCCGGCGCAGTGCTTCGGCCTGCTCGGGAACCGCCAGGCCCAGCACCTCGATCTGCCCCGCACTGGGTTCCAGCAGGCCGCACAGCATGCGGATGGTGGTCGACTTGCCCGACCCGTTCGGGCCCAGGAAACCATAGACCTGGCCACGGGGCACGGTCAGGTCGACCTTGTCCACGGCCAGCAGATCGCCGAAGCGGCGGGTCAGGCCCTGCGCATGCACTGCGATGTCCGCACCGGTGTTCAGAAGCGCACCTGCACCGGCAGCCCGGCCGGAAGCGTCTGCATGTCGCTGGCTTCATCCACTTCGATCTCGGCGAGGTAGCTCAGGCGCTCGACGTCATCGCCGGTCAGTGCGTAGTACGGGGTGAATGAAGGCTCGCTGCGGATCGCGCGCACATGGCCCTTCAGTACGGTGCGCCCTCCCTCCAGCTGTATCTGCGCCGGCTGGCCGACCTTGACCTGCAGGCGCAGTGGCTGCGGCAGGTAGACGCGCGCATAGGGGCGCTCGCCAACCAGCAGCACCGCCAGTGGCGCCCCGATCGGTGCCTGGTCACCCTGCCGGTACGGCAAGGCATCGATCACGCCATCGCGCGGTGCGCGCAGCTGCAGCTTCTGCAGGTTGACGCCCTGCACCACCTGCTGCGCCTGTGCGGCGTCGGCGGCCGCCTGGCCCTGGGCGATGTCCTGCGCGCGACTGCCGTGCACCCGTTCCAGCCAGGCCTGCTCGGCGGCACGCACGCTGGCCGCGGCATTGCCGGCGGCCGCCCGTGCACGGTCCAGCTCGGCGGCGGCGATCAGGCGCTGGCGTGCCAATGGTTGCACGCGCCGATAGTAGGCAGTGGCTTCAGCAGACTGCGCGCGCAACGCGGCCAGTTGTGCCTGGGCCTGTGCGATCTGTTCCTGCCGCGGGCCGAGCTTCAGCTCTTCCAGCTGGGCCTGCGCGCGCGCCGTGTCGGCCTGCGCCACCGCGAACTGCGCGTCGCCGCGGGCGGGGTCGAGCTGCATCAGCACGGCCCCGGCCTTGACCCGCTGGCCCTCGCGCACCTCCAACGTGGCGATCACCTCGGCCGCCGGCGCCGGCACCGTGATCCGGTCCCACTCCAGTGTGCCCAGCGCCGTTGGCGTTGACTGCCCACAGCCTGCCAGCAGGCCGATGGCCGCCAGCCCGAGTCCACGCATCCCGTTGCCGATGCCCATACCATCCCCTCCTGCGACGGCGACACGGTGCCAGCTGCCCCGTGCACCCTCAATGATTCCGATCAGCCCTGACGGTTTTTTCGCCACGTACGGGCGAGCCTTTTGCTGCAAGGCTCCTCTCCACCTATCCACAGCTTGATTCAGCATCATTCCACAGCTAGTGTGGAGAACCGAACGGGGGCGGCCGTACTGGGTGCCTGGCAGCGGAAGATGCGCTGCCGTCACAGGAGCCGGCCGGCTGTGACGGTTTTTTCACCACCGCCTCATACGCCTTGTGGCACAAGCACTGCGAAGGCCTATCCACAGGTTTTCGCGCCCCCCGTCCACACCGGGTGTGGAAAACCGCGTATCGGCCCGCTGCTGGCCGCATGCCCGGTACGCGCGTAACCTTGTCATCCCAAGTCCATCGCGGTGGACGGCGAACCCGCCCCACCCCAAGCAATGAAAAGCATCGATCATCGAGACTTCACCCTGTCGCCGGAAGACAACGAGCGATTGGCCAACCTGTGCGGCCCCTTCGACGGGCACCTGCGCCAGATCGAGCTGAAGCTCGGCGTGGAGATCGCAAACCGTGGCTTCGTGTTCCGCATCAGCGGGCCCAATGAAGCCATCGTGGAGGCGCAGAAGCTGGTTGAAGCGCTGTACGCCGAAGCCGGCGAGACCGTCTTTGACAACCACGCCATCCATCTGCGCCTGGCGCAGGCCAATGTCGAGCAGATCGCCGAACGCTCCTACGAAGCGCAGGAGGTCGCGATCAAGGTCAAGCGCGGTACGGTACGTGGCCGTGGCGCCAATCAGTCCCGCTACCTGCACCAGATCGCCACCCACGACATCAACTTCGGCATCGGCCCGGCCGGTACCGGCAAGACCTTCCTGGCCGTGGCCAGCGCGGTCGAAGCACTGAACGAATCGCGGGTGCAGCGCCTGATCCTGGTGCGCCCCGCGGTGGAAGCCGGCGAGAAGCTGGGCTTCCTTCCAGGCGACCTGAGCCAGAAGGTCGATCCCTACCTGCGACCGTTGTACGACGCCCTGTACGAGATGATGGGCGTGGAGAAGGTGGTCAAGCTGCTGGAGAAGAACGTCATCGAGATCGCGCCGCTGGCCTACATGCGCGGCCGCACGCTCAACGATGCATTCGTGATCCTGGACGAAGCACAGAACACCACCATCGAACAGATGAAGATGTTCCTGACCCGCCTGGGCTACGGCTCCACCGCGGTGGTCACCGGTGACCTGACCCAGACCGACCTGCCCAAGCACGTGAAATCCGGTCTGCGCGACGCCATCGATGTGCTGCGTGAAGTCGAGGGCGTCAGCTTCACCTTCTTCGAATCCCGCGACGTGGTCCGCCACCCGCTGGTCGCGCGCATCGTCAGCGCCTACGACCGCCGCGACCTGCATCAGATCCAGCCTGGAGCGACGCCATGACCCGTGGTCCCGTGCGACTGGACGTCGCCGTCAGTTATGCCCTGCCGCGTGCCGGCCTGCCGGCGGCCGTGAGCTTTCGCAAGTGGGTGGCGGCTGCGTTGAAGGGCCGCATCCGCGAGGCCGATCTGGCCATCCGCGTGGTCGATGCCAAGGAAGGCCAGTCGCTGAACCGCCATTACCGTGGCAAGGACTACGCCACCAACGTGCTCAGCTTCCCGGCCGAAGTGCCCGAAGGCCTGCCCAAGGGCGTCAAGTTTCCACTGCTCGGCGACCTGGTGATCTGCGCACCGGTGGTGGCCCGCGAAGCCGACGAACAGGGCAAGGCGCTCAACGCCCATTACGCGCACCTGACCGTGCACGGCGTGCTGCACCTGCTTGGCTGGGACCACGAGGACGACAAGGAAGCCGAGGCGATGGAACAGCTGGAGCGCGACATCCTGGCCGAGCTCGGCATCGCCGATCCCTACGCCGGCGAGCGCTGACGACCACACACACCGGGTTCATCACGGAGGACAACCCCATCGCGCTGTTGCCCGCACTCATCGCCGCTCTTCTGCAGGTAACCACTGCCCCGGGCATCGACCCCGACCGGGAACGACCGTCGCCGTTCCCGGCCAGCGACAGCGCGGCCGACATTGCCGCCAAAGTCGCCGAGGTGCAGGCCTTCTTTGACGTCAGCCAACAGACGGCCCGCCAGGCGGTCGCCGAGGCGCAGCAGCACGCATTGATGGAACGCTTGAGGGCGCGCCACGCGGCACGCCTTGCCGGCATGTGGGTGGACAATGCGACGGGTTGGACCGTCGTCGTGCGATTGACTGGCCCAGCCTCCGAGGCGGATGAGACCCATCCAGGGGCGGACGGCCCGCAACGCGTGCGCTATATCATCGGCGCTTCAATGACCGAAGCGGAGATGCAGCGCCGTCTTCAGGCGCAGCAGGGCTGGTTCATCCCGCAGCTGCCCGGTCTGACCGGCTATGGCCTGGACGTCATGACCGGTGAACTGGAGCTGGAACTCCGGGATACCGCTGGCGCGCGCGCAACGGCGGCGACCGTGCGCGACCACCTGCAGGCGCTGCTGGGCTACCCGGTCAGGCTGCGCTGGTACCCAGCGGCATCGCAGCGCCGATCGCCCTGACCCAGCCGGGCTGCAGGTGCCGGTCCGCGCGCTGCGCAATTGTTTGCCGCCTGGCATGGCGGCACAAGGAAACCAAGGATGACCTCGGGAAACAGCTTCACGGCGATTGCAATGAGTGCGGGCCTGTTCGCAGGCCTGCTGGTGCTGGGCGCGTACACCGTGCGCCGCATCAGCGCCCGCGACCCCAGCGGCAGGCACTGGCTGCTGCGCAGCCTGGCCCTGCTCTCGCCCTTGTGCCTGCTGGCCGGGCTGGCGACCGGCATGATCGGCCCACACCTCACGGGTAGAGCAGAACCCGTCCACCTGCCCGGGCTGTGGGAAACGTCGATGGTGCTGATACTGGCCGGTGCCTTGACCCTGCCGGTGCTGTGGCGAACGCTGCTGCAGGAGCGGCTTGGCAGGCCGGTCAACGCGCTTCCGTTCTTCCATGCCAGCCGCACCTCGTTGCTGGCGCTGTTCGTGCTGGCCGTGATCTACGTGAAAGTGGCCAGGACAGCCGCATCGGAAATGTTGCCCTGGCTGACCAGCCCGGGCCTGTGGCCGGCGGTGGTGCGCATCGCGGGGCAATCGATGCAGATCACCATGCTCGCGGTCGTGCTTACCCTCTCACTGATGGTCGTGCGGCGGGCGATGACCGGTTTCCTGCGCCTTCTCAGCGGGCTGTTCAGGCGCTCACCGGAGCTATGATGGGTGCCCTTCGCCTGCGGAAACCGCCCGTGTCACTGCGCTGCTGCCTGCCCCTGCTGTGTGCCCTTGCGGTCCCATCCGCCTTCGCTTCCAGCGTCGACCTGCCGGCCCTGATCGAATGCCGCCAGGGCGTGGCCGAGCAGGCCGCGCTGGCGCCGCTGCTGGCCGATCCGCTGAAGGCCGTGGCCCAGGGCCTGCAGCCGCTGCCGCAGGGCAACCAGTTCATGAGCGAGTTCCGGCTGGCCAGCCCGATCACCGTCTTCGGCCAACAGACCGATCGGGTGGCGGTGGCCGGCGCCAGCGTCATGGCCGTCCTCGACCAGGCCGACCCACGCCCGCTGGCCAAACGGCTGGAATTGGAGACCGGCTACGACCAGGACGGCAAGTTCATGGCCGGCCGCGAGCTGGTCAGCCGCGACGTGACCGACCCGAAGACCGGCGAGGCCCAGATCGAGTCGATCATCCTCAGCGTCTCCACCGTGGCCTCCCACCCGGGCAAGACCCTGGCCGGCTGCACCTACAGCCTGGACCTGCCCGAGGAGGAGCCGGCCGCGGCCGCCCCAGCCCCGGCCACCGGCAGTCACTGACAGGCCGTCACATCCTGCTAGACTTGGGTCAACGCCCGGCCTGCCGGGTGCCTTTTTTCCAGAGATGTCAGAAGACGACAGTAGTAGCTCCCCTGCGGAGCACAGTGAAAAGAAGCGCGGCTGGCTTGAACGCCTGACCTCCGCCTTCTCCGGCGAACCCCATACCCGCGACGAGCTGGTCGCTGTCCTGCACACCGCGCAGGAAGAAGGCCTGATCGCCGCCGATACCCTGAAGATGATGGAAGGCGCCATTTCGGTGGCCGAGCTGACCGTGGGCGACGTGATGATCTCGCGCTCGCAGATGGTCTCGCTGCCGGTTGAAGCGCCTTTCCTGGAACTGATGAAGCAGGTGGTCGAATCCGGCCATTCACGCTTCCCGGTACACGGCGAGAACAAGGACGACATCCTTGGCATCCTGCTGGCCAAGGACCTGCTGCGCGGCGTGGTCGCCGACAACGGCCCGGCCAACGTACGCGAGCTGCTGCGCCCGGCAGTGCTGATTCCGGAGGCGAAGAAGCTCAACGTGCTGCTGAAGGAGTTCCGCCTGTCGCGCAACCACATGGCCATCGTGGTCGACGAGTACGGCGGTGTCGCCGGCCTGGTCACCATCGAGGACGTGCTGGAACAGATCGTCGGCGAGATCGACGACGAGCATGACGAGGCCGAGGACCCGTCGGCGCAGATCGCCATCCAGTCCGACGGACAGTACGTGGTCGACGCGCTGACCCCGATCGGCGACTTCAACGAGCGTTTCGGCGCAATGTTCTCCGACGAGGATTACGACACGATCGGTGGCCTGGTCACCGAGGCCGTGGGCCATCTGCCGGAAGTCGGCGATGAGCTGGCACTGGACCGCTTCATGTTCCGCGTAGCCCGCGCCGATGCGCGCCGGGTACAGGCCTTCCACGTGACCGTGCTGCCGCCGGACGTGCAGGACGACGCTTGAAGCGCCGCGGCCTGATCCTCATGGTGTGGCTGACACTCTACGTGTTGGCCATGGCCCTGCCGCTGGCCGCCTTCGCGCAGCCGGCGCCGGCCACACCTGCCGTGCCCGCGGCCAGCGCTGAAGCCCCTGCTCCGCGCATCGGCGTGGTGACCATGCAGCCGGGCACGGTGTTCTTCGAACGCTTCGGCCATGACGCCATCGTGGTGGTCGATCCGCTCAGCGGCGACGCAACCTCGTACAACTTCGGCTACTTCGACCCCTCCGAGGACGATTTCATCAGCCGCTTCGCACGTGGCGACATGATGTATTACCTGGTGGCGCTGCCGCTGCAGCAGGACCTGTCGTACTACGACGAGACCGGCCGCGGTGCCAGCGTGCAATGGCTGGACCTGCGCCCGGACCAGGCGCGTGCGCTGGCCGCTGACCTGGCCGAGCGGGCCAAGCCGGAAAACGCGCGCTACCACTACGACTATTACACCGCCAATTGCGCCACGATGGTGCGCGACACCCTCGACAAGGCGTTGGGTGGTGGCCTGCAGTCGCAGCTGTCGGGGCGCTCGCGTGGCAACACCTATCGCAGTGAATCGGTCCGTCTGGCCTCGCCGGCACCATGGATGTGGCTGGGCTTCGATGTGGGCCTGGGGCCGTTCGCCGACCAGCCGCTGTCGCGCTGGCAGGAAGCGTTCGTCCCGATGCGCCTGGCCGATGCCCTGCGCCAGGCACGCAACAGCGATGGCCGGCCGCTGGTGCAGTCCGAACAGGAACTGTTGCCGCACCGCATCGATCCGGAGCCGAAGGAGTTCGCACGCCGCTGGTGGCCGTGGCTGCTGTGCGGCCTGGTGATCGCCGCTGGCGTGCTGGCGCTGCGCAACCGCCCGCGCCTGCTGGCCGGGCTGGCACTGCCGTTCTGGCTGCTGTGCGCTCTGTTGGGTGGCGTGCTGGTGTTCCTGTGGGGCTTCAGCATCCACTACGCCGCGTGGGCAAACCGCAACCTGCTGCTGCTTTCGCCGCTGGCCGTGCTGCTGCTGCCCGGTGCGATCGCGCTGCTGCGCCGGAGCATGCCGGGACGCATGTTCAGCATCATGTTGTGGCTGCTGGCGGTACAGGCGGTGGCCGCACTGGTGCTGCACTGGCTGAGCCTGCAGGCCCAGTACAACGTGCAGTGGATCGTGCTGCTGCTGCCGGTGCACGCGGCCCTGGCGTGGGTGCTGGGGCGCCGTCCTCACTTGTCCGAAACACGGCCCTGACGCACGATGGCGGGCATGTCATTGCCCGCCTCCGCTTCCGCCCCGGCTTCGGCCAACCCTACCTGCGTCATCAACTGCGTCCACTACGATGACGAGGGCAAACGCCACGACATCAGCCTGGACGCCATCAGCGATGTCATCGCCAGTGGCAATGGCTTCGTGTGGGTCGGCCTGTACGATCCCAACGACGATGTGCTGCTGAAACTGCAGGAAGAATTCTGCCTGCACGACCTGGCCATCGAAGACGCGCGCAACGCACACCAGCGGCCCAAGGTCGAGACCTACGGCAATTCGCTGTTCGTGGTGGTGACCACCGCGCAGATGGTCGACGAGCGCATCCAGTATGGCGAAACCCATGCCTTCCTCGGCCCGCGCTTCCTGGTGACGGTGCGCCACGGCGCCTCGCTGTCCTACGCGCCAGTGCGCGCACGCGTCGAGCGCGAGCCGCAGCTGCTGAAAATGGGCCCGTCGTACTGCCTGTATGCGGTGACCGACTTCGTGGTCGACAACTACCTGCCGATCGTGCACCGCTTCCGCGATACCCTGGACCTGCTGGAGAAGGACATCTTCGCCGAGAATTACAAGCGCAGCACCGTGGTGCGCCTGTACGAGCTCAAGCGCGAACTGAACAAGATGCGCATGGCAGTGGCGCCACTGCAGGACGTGCTTGCGCAGCTGCGCCGCTACCAGGGCGAACTGATCCCGGACGAAGTGAAGCTGTACGTGCGTGACGTGCATGACCATGCGGTGCGCATCAGCGATGTGATCGACACCCTGCGTGAGATGCTGGGCACCGCGCTGAGCGTGAACCTTTCGCTGGTGACACTGGCGCAGGGCGAGACGGTCAAGCGGCTGGGTGCGTGGGCCGCACTCTTGGCGGCACCGACGCTGATCACCAGCTGGTACGGCATGAACTTCAGCCACATGCCGGAGCTGAGCCAACCGTGGGCCTACCCACTGATGATCGTTGGCGTGGGCGGCGTCTGCGTAGGGCTGTACCGGCTGTTCAAGCGCGCGAAGTGGTTGTAGCGCGTATCGACCAACGGTCGATACCCACCATGCACGGGGGGCGTCGATACCCCGCAATCCGGTAGGCCCCGACCGTTGGTGGTGGCACATGACCCGCTTCTGGTAGTGCCGGCCGCTGGCCGGCAATCAGGGCAATGCAGGCCAGCGACCGGCACTACCGCTCGGGATCAAGCCACGTAGACGGTCTTGATGTTCATGAACTCATGGATGCCATGGTCAGCCAGCTCCCGACCAAAGCCTGACTGCTTGCTGCCGCCGAACGGCAGCCGCGCGTCGCTCTTGACGATGGCGTTGACGAACGCCGCACCGCATTCCATGCGCTGCGCGAAGCGCTCGCCGCGTACCGGATCGCCGGTCCACACGCTGCCGCCCAGGCCGAAGCGGGTGTCGTTGGCCACGCGCAGTGCCTCGGCCTCATCCTTGACCCGGATCACCGCGGCCACCGGCCCGAACAGCTCCTCGTCATACGCCGGCATGCCCGGGCCGACCTGGTCGAGCACCGTGGCCGGATAGCCGGCATGGGTGCCGGCTATCGGCTCACCACCGATCAGCACCCGCGCGCCCTTGGCCACGCTGGCCTGCACCTGCTTGTGCAGTTCGTCACGCAGGTCGGCGCGAGCCATCGGTGCCAGCGTGGTGCCAGGCTTATCGGGATCGCCGTACTGGCGCTCGCCCGCCGCCTGCACAAAGCGACGGGTGAACTCATCGGCCACCGCCTCGACCACGATGAAGCGCTTGGCCGCGATGCAGGTCTGGCCGCTGTTGTCGAAGCGCGACTTCACCGCTGCGGCCACGGTCTTGTCGAGGTCGGCATCGTCGAGCACCACGAAGGCATCGCTGCCACCCAGCTCCATCACCGACTTCTTCAGCTGGCTGCCGGCATTGGAGGCGATCGAGCGCCCTGCCCGCTCGCTGCCGGTCAGCGTCACCGCCTTCACCCGTGCGTCGCGCAGCACATCGGCGGCCTGGTCGTTGTCGATGTGCAGCACGTCGAACACGCCATCAGGCAGGCCGCCGTCACGGCACACCGCCAGGATCAGGTCGGCGCACTGCGGCACGTTGCTGGCGTGCTTGAGCAGGGCGACGTTGCCAGCCATGAACGCCGGGGCGAGGAAACGGAACACCTGCCAGATCGGGAAATTCCACGGCATCACCGCGAACACGCAGCCGATCGGCTCGTAGCGCACGTAGCTGCGCTGGGCTTCGGTATCGATCAGCTGCGGCTTGAGGTAGTCGGCCGCGTGGTCGGCGTAGTACTCGCAGGCCGCCGCGCACTTGTCGACCTCGGCCAGCGCCTCGGCCTTGAGCTTGCCCATCTCGTGGGTCATCGCCTGCTGCAGGTCGTCGCGGCGCGTGCGCAGCTGCGCCGCGATCTGGCGCAGGATCGCGCCGCGTTCCTGCAGTGAACGCTCGGCCCAGCCGGGGAAGGCATCGGCGGCGGCCTGCAGGCGCTGCTCGATGTCGGCAGCGCCCATCAGTTCATGGCGGTAGGTCACCTGGCCGGTGGCCGGGTCGATGATCTCGACGGTCATGGGGGATCTCCATCTGGAAGACCCCCATTGTGCGTCGCCGGCCGTGAGCCGGGTGTTGCCGGCACAGTGGACGGATCGTGTACTCAGCCGTTGTCCTGCCGCGCCAGCTGCAGGTCGCGCTGGCGCCGCTTCTCGGCGCGGGCATTGATGTACCAGCCGATCACCGCGGCGATCGATACCGCCGACACCAGCAGCGTGGCCAGTGCATTGATCTTCGGGCTGATGCCCATGCGCACCGACGCGAACACCTTCATCGGCAGCGTGGTCGAGCCCGGCGTGGCGACGAAGCTGGCCACCACCACGTCATCCAGCGACAGGGTGAACGCCAGCAGCCAGCCCGCCACCAGCGCCGGCGCGATGATCGGCAGGGTGATGCGGGTGAACACGGTCAGCCGGCTGGCCCCGAGGTCCATCGCGGCTTCTTCCAGCGACAGATCCATTTCCTGCAGGCGCGAAGACACCACCACGGTGACGAAGCACAGGGTGAAGGTGACGTGGGCGATCCAGATGGTGGCCAGGCCGCGCGCCGGGAAGCCGGGAATCGCGCCCATCGAGGCCAGCAGCGCCATCAGCGAGAAGCCCAGGATCACATCCGGCATCACCAGCGGCGCGGTGACCAGCGCACCGAACAGCGGCTTGCCACGGAAGCGGTTGAAGCGGGTCATCACCATCGCCGCCAGCGTACCCAGCACAGTAGCGGTACACGCAGTCCAGAACGCCACCACCAGGCTGGTCCACATCGCCTCCATCAGCGCGCGGTCGGCGAACAGGTCGCTGTAGGCGCGGGTGGAGAACCCGGCCCAGACCATCGCCAGCCGCGAGCTGTTGAACGAATAGAACATCAACAGCAGAATCGGCAGGTACAGGAAGGCGAAGCCCAGCAGCAGCACGCCCAGCCCCAGGCCCTTGGCGGTACGCGGGCTCATGCCTGCTTCCCTTCCAGCAGGCGCTGCTGGGAACGGTTGAACAGCAGGATCGGCACCAGCAGCAACAGGATCATCGCCACCGCCATCGCCGACGCGCCCGGCCAGTTGCGGTTGTTGAAGAACTCGTTCCACAGCTGGCGGCCGACCATCAGTGTCTCCGAACCACCGAGCATTTCCGGGATCACGAATTCACCCACCGCCGGGATCATCACCAGCATGCAGCCGGCGATGATGCCCGCCTTCGACAACGGCAGGGTGATGCGCAGGAACGCCTGCCACGGCTTGGCACCGAGGTCGTAGGCCGCTTCCAGCAGGCGATGGTCATGCTTGACCAGATTGGCGTACAGCGGCAGCACCATGAACGGCAGATAGCAGTAGACGATGCCGATGTAGGCGGCGGTCGGGGTGTCGATCAGCTGCAGTTTCGGCAGGCCCATCGACGTCATCAGCGCCTGCAGGCCGGTGAACTGCAGGAACTGGTCGAGCAGGCCGTTGCGGTCCAGGATCGCCTTCCACGCATACACGCGGATCAGGAACGAGGTCCACGACGGCAGCACCACCAGCATCATCGCCACGTTGCGAGCGGCGGGCGACAGGCGCGCGATGGCATAGGCCATCGGATAGCCGATCAGCAGGGTGAAGAAGGTGGAGATCGCCGCGATCCTGATCGAGCTCAGGAACGCCTGGGCATAGATCGAATCGCGGAACAGCGCCAGGTAGTTTTCCAGGTTCAGCTTCAGCGAGAAACCGCCGTCGGCGTACTGCAGCAGCCAGGTATACGGCGGCGAGCCGACCCGGCTGAGCGAGAAGCTGATCATCAGCACGATCAGGAACGGCACTGCGAAGAACAGCAGCAGCCACAGGTACGGAATGCCGATCACCGTGGCACGCAGCCCCGGCAGCCAGCGCTTCAGGCCGGCGACGCTCATGAGGTGAGCACCACGCCGTCGTTGTCGCGCCAGTGCACCCACACCTCGTCGCCCCAGGTGAAGCCATCACTGGCCCAGCGCTGCGAATTGGCGAAATTGGCCAGCACCTTGGCGCCGCTGGGCAGCCGCACGTGGTAGACCGAATGGCTGCCGAAATAGGCGATGTCCTCGATCACGCCCTGCGCCTTGTTGGTGTGCCCTTCCGGCTCGTCCTTGCCGATCATCACCTTCTCCGGGCGCAGCGCGAACGCGACCGGCTGCCCTTCATAGCAGGTGATGCCATGGGCAATGTAGATCGGCGCCGGGAACAGCGGCGAGCGCACGGTCACGTACTCGGGCAGGTCCTCGTCGATCACCCCGTCAAACAGGTTGACCGAACCGATGAACTCGGCGACGAAGCGGTTGGCCGGCTGCTCGTAGACCTCGTCCGGCTTGCCGACCTGCTGGATCCAGCCGGCATCCATCACCGCGATGCGGGTGGCCATGGTCATCGCTTCTTCCTGGTCGTGGGTGACCATCACGCAGGTCACGCCCGACGACTCGATGATGCTGACCAGTTCCAGCTGCATCTGCGAGCGCAGCTTCTTGTCCAGCGCGCCCATCGGCTCGTCCAGCAGCAGCAGCTTCGGCCCCTTGGCCAGCGACCGCGCCAGCGCCACGCGCTGCTGCTGGCCACCGGACAGCTGGTGCGGCTTGCGCTTGCCCAGGTGGCCCATCTGCACCAGGTCGAGCATCTCGCCGACGCGCTTGCTGATCGCGTCCTTGCCCAGGCCATCCTGCTTCAGGCCGAAGGCGATGTTCTGCTCGACCGTCATGTGCGGGAACAGGGCATAGGACTGGAACATCATGTTGACCGGCCGCTGGTACGGCGGCAGCGCGTCCAGGCGCTGGCCATCGACGGTGATGCTGCCCTTGGTGGGCGTCTCGAAGCCGCCCAGACAGCGCAGCAGGGTCGATTTACCACTGCCGGAGCCACCGAGCAGGGCAAAGATCTCGCCCTTGCGCACGTCCAGGTTGACGTCGTCGACGGCGACGAATCCGTCGAATTCCTTGCGCAGATCACGAATGGAGAGATAGCCGGGCGCACCGGTCGTGTCGACGACGGCGGCTACCGGCTGGGCTTCAACGGGCATGGGGGCTCCGGGAGCGGGCGGTGGACAGCGGCGGCCATTCTAACGGCCGGGGGCCGAAGGGGATATGACGGCAGTGGGTGGAAGCGGCCGCTGGCGCGCCCAGGCCTCCCGAGGTGTGTCGGTTTTCCCCCGCCATGGTGGCCTGTCCGCCGGAAGGCCCGGGCTCTCCTCGACGCCCGGACGGCCGTCCCGGCCAGACACCACGGGCGGCGGCCCGATCTGCAACATTTTTCAGAGCGGGATCCATTGAAAGCCCGGGGCATTCCCCGCGCAATGCCCCGGATCTAGGCCTTGCATGGACCGACCCTGGTGATTTCCCCGGACAGCCCCTCCCCTTTCCCGCCCCGCCTGCCAGGCTGCCTGCCTGCACGGCTGCCGCTGGTCATCATCGGCGCCGGCCAGGCCGGGTTGTCGCTCAGCGCGCTCCTGCAGGAGGCCGGCGTCGAGCATCGCGTGCTGGAGGCCGAAACCGTGGGTGCCAGCTGGCGGCGACGCTGGGATTCGTTCCAGACCAACACCGCCAACGCGACCATGGCCCTGCATGGCCATGCCTATACCGGGGATGACCCGGAAGGGTTCATGGGGGCCCCGGAAGTGATCCGACGGCTGCGCGACTATGCCGACGAGCGCTCGTTGCCGATCAGCGAAGGGTGCGTGGTCCATCGGGTCGGGCCCGAGTCCGGTGGCTATGCCATCGACAGCAGCCGGGGACTGATCCATGCCCAGGCGGTGGTGGTTGCCACCGGTGAATACCGCCGGGCGCGGTTGCCCCGGGCCCCGTTCGCGCCCGCACCAGGCCTCACCATGCTGCACTCCAGCGACTACCGCGGTCCCGGCCAGCTACCCGAGGGCGCGGTGCTGGTCATCGGCGGCGGCCAGTCCGGCGCGCAGATCGCCCAGGACCTGCGCGACGGTGGTCGCAGCGTGTACTGGTCATTGGCCGATCGTCATTCGCACACCCGTCGGCTGCGCGGCAAGGACTCGATGACCTGGTGGGACATGGCCGGGCGCATCCATCAACACGTAAGCCAATCGGCGGCCGTACTGGCAGGCGAGCCGGACGCGCTGCGCAAGGCCCGCACCGCGGAGTTCCCCCTGATTTCCGGCAAGGGAGGCGCCGGCCTGGGCAGTTCGATCAGCCTGTTGGCGATGCACCGCGCAGGCATCAGGTTGCTGGGCCGGTTGCAGGAATTCAGCGGAAACACCGCCCGCTTCGCCGATGTCCGCCCGCAGCTGCATACCGCGATCGAGGCGACGCGGGCCGAATATGCCTATCTCGATTCGCTGGCCAGCGCGTACTACGCCACGCGGCCCGAACCGCGCACCGACGATGCCCGCTACATTCCCGAAGAGGTCTACCTGCACTGGGAGCCGGAACCGTCCCCATGCAAGCTGGACCTGAAGGCTGCGGGGATCCGCGCGGTGGTACTGGCCACCGGCTTCGTCGCCGAATGGCCCTGGCTCGACATGCAGGGCGTGCTGGATGCACACGGCTATCCGCTTGGCGACTTCGGTGTTTCCCCGCAGCCGGGGCTGTTCTTCATCGGCATGCACAACCTGCAGCGGATGAGTTCGTCGTTCCTGTGCAACGGCGGCCGCGACGCACGCGACCTGCTGCCGGCCATCCTGCAGCACCTTGGCCGAAGCGGGAGTACCGGCTTCGGCGCAGGTTAAGGGAGCCGCCGGGCAAGGCCCGACGGCGCCAGACCGGCTCAGCGGCCGGTCTTCACCTCGGTCCACAGCCGGGTGTAGAGCTTGTCGGTCTCCGGCGTGTTGATCGAGTAGGTGAACATCTTCTCGGCAACATCCGCCGGCGGATAGATGGTCGGGTCGGTGCGGATCGCCTCGTCCACCAGCGGCGTTGCGGTCGGGATCGGGTTGGCGTAGTGGATGAAGTTGGTGTTGGCCGCAGCGACCTTCGGTTCCAGCAGGTAGTTGATGAACCTGTAAGCCGCTTCCGGGTGCTTGGCGTCCTTCGGGATCGCCAGCATGTCGAACCACTGCGGCGCACCTTCCTTCGGGATCGAATAAGCCACGTGCACGCCATTGCTGGCTTCCTCGGCGCGGTCGCGGGCCTGGATGATGTCACCGGACCAGCCGACCACCAGGCAGGTACCGCCGTTGGCCAGCGAACCCACGTACTGCGAGGAGTGGAAATTCTGAACGTACGGGCGGATCGACTTCAGCAGGTCGGCCGCCTTCTGCAGTTCGGCCGGGTCGCCGCTGTGCGGGTCCAGGCCCAGGTAATGCAGCGCGATCGGGATCATGTCGGCCGGCGTGTCCAGGATGGTCACGCCGCAGTCCTTCATCTTGCTGATGTTCTCCGGCTTGAACACCAGGTCCCAGCTGTTGGCGATGTCGGTGCTGCCGCCGAAGCGCTGCTTCAGCATGTCCACGTTGTAGCCGATGCCGGTGGTGCCGATCATGTACGGCACGCCGTACTGGTTGCCCGGATCCTGGGTGGCGATGCGCTTCATCACCGCCGGATCGAGGTTGGCCAGGTTCGGGATCTTGCTCTTGTCCAGCGGCAGGAACACGCCGGCCTGGATCTGGCGGCCGAAGAAGTTCAGCGTCGGCACCACCACGTCGTAGCCGCTGTTGCCGGCCAGCAGCTTGGTCTCGACCATCTCATCGCTGTCGAACACATCGTAGGTCACCTTGATCCCGCTCTCCTTCTCGAAGGTCGGAATGGTGTCCTCGGCGATGTAATCGCTGTAGTTGTAGACGTTCAGGACCTGGCTGTCCTGCGCGCCGCCGTTGCCACCGCCACAGGCGGCAAGCATGGCGGAGGCCAGGCCGAGCGTGAGGATACGCAGCTTCATCGGGTGCTCCAGAATGCGGGAAGGGGGGCCGGTGGTGCCGGCGACGGGTGCCAGCCTACCCCCCGGCGGCGGATTTTTCTATTCCAGATGCTCAGACGTTCAGCAGCAGGAACTCGCGCTCCCACGAGCTGATGACGCGGAAAAAGGTCTCGTATTCCTTGCGCTTGACCGAGATGTAGGCGCGGCAGAAACGCTCGCCCAGCAGGGCCTGGAGCTCGCTGCACTGCTCCAGCCCGTCCAGCGCCTCGCCCAGCGAGCGCGGCAGGTTGTAGCCCAGTTCCTTCGCGCTGCCGGTCACCGGCGCGTCCGGCGCCAACCGCTCGCGGATGCCGAGCAGGCCGCAGGCCAGGGTCGCCGCCATTGCCAGGTACGGGTTGGCGTCGGAGCCGGCGAAACGGCTCTCCACGCGCATGTTTTCCGGCGTATCCAGCGGCACGCGCAGCCCGCAGGTACGGTTGTCGAAGCCCCAGTGCACGTTGCTCGGCGAGACCTCGCCGAACACCAGGCGGCGGTAGGAGTTCACGTTCGGCGCGAAGAACGCCATCGCCTGCGGCGCGTACTTCTGCAGGCCACCCAGGTAATGGCCGAACACTGGGCTGAACTCGCCCTCGGCATCGGAATCACCGGCAAAAACGTTGCTGCCGTCACTCATCCGCACCAGGCTCTGGTGGATGTGCATGGCACTGCCCGGCTCGTTCTCCATCGGCTTGGCCAGGAAGGTGGCATACACGCCGTGGCGCATCGCCGCCTCGCGCATGGTGCGCTTGAACAGGAATACCTGGTCGGCCAGGTCCATCGCATCGGCATGGGTGAAGTTGACCTCCAGCTGCGCCGCGCCCGATTCGTGGATCAGCGTGTCCACGTCCAGCTTCATCGCATCGGCGTAGTCGTACATCAGGTCGAGGATCGGGTCGAATTCGTTGACCGCGTCGATCGAGTACGACTGCCGCGCGGTCTCCGGGCGCCCGGAGCGGCCGGCCGGTGGCAGCAGCGGGAAGTCCGGGTCGGTGTTCTTCTGCACCAGGAAGAACTCAAGCTCCGGCGCCACCACCGGGCGCAGGCCCAGCTCGGCGTAGGCTGCCAGCACGCGGCGCAGCACGTTGCGCGGCGCCAGTTCGTGCGGCTCACCGCTCTTGGTGTAGCAATCGTGGATGACCTGCGCGGTGGCGTCGGCCGCCCACGGCACCATGCGCACCGTGTCCGGATCGGGGCGCAGCATCATGTCCGAGTCGGACGGCGAGGTCAGCTCGTAGTAATCGTCAGGGAACTCGCCGGTGACGGTGGTGGCGAAGATGCCCTCAGGCAGGCGCGTGCCGTAGTCGTGCGAGAACTTGTCGGCGGGAATGATCTTGCCGCGCGCGTTGCCGGTGATGTCCGGCACCAGGCATTCCACCTCGGTGATGCGCCGTTCCTTCAGCCAGCGCAGCAGGCTGCTTTCCTGCGGTGCGGGGGGCGTGGCCGTCTTGCGCGGGCGCGTTCGGGAACTCATCGGGAATCCAGTCGGTTCTGTTGGTGCTGCCGGCAAGCCTGGCCGAACGCACGGAAAATAGCGTGATAGAACGGCGCCTGCATGACACGCCACTCCGGGTGCCACTGTACGCCGAGCACGAAACGATGGTGCAGGCTGCGTGCCGCTTCGACCAGCCCATCGTCGGCCACGGCCTCGACCTGCAGGCCCTGCGCGAGGCGGGCAATGCCCTGCCCGTGCACCGAATTGACCTGCGCCCGATCACTGCCGTGCCACTGCGCCAACCAGCCATCGGTAGCCAGGGTGATCGCATGGGCCGGCCCATACTGCACCTCCACCGGCGCCTGCGGGTCTTCGCGATGGTCAGCCAGGCCCGGCACCGCATGCACCTGCGGATGCAGGCTGCCACCCAGCGCGACGTTCAGTTCCTGGAAGCCGCGGCAGATCGCCAGTACCGGAAGATCCTGCGCCAAAGCCTCACGCAGCAACGCGAACGCATTGGCATCACGGGCCGGGTCATGCAGATTGCCCGGCCAGCTGCGACCGCCCTCGTAGTGCCGCGGTTCGATGTTGCTGACCGCGCCGGTCAACAGCAGGCCATCAAGCCCCTGCAGCCAGTCGCCAGCCGGCAAAGGAGGCTGCAGGCTCGGCAGTACCACCGGGGTCACTTCGGCGGCCTCGGCCAGCGCGCGCACGTACTTCTCGCCGGCCGCCGCGAAGCGGTGATGGCCGAGCACGGTACTGTCGGTGGGCAGGCCCACCCAGGGCAGGCGGCGCATGGAAAAACTCCTTGACGTGCCGACACGTTACCCGTCGCCCGGCGAAGGCGGCAAGTCGTCGCCGTCACACCATGGCTGTCACGCATCGGCGAAACTACGCGGGTGAATGCTGATCGTCCTCCCCCGCTCCCCCCTCCCGCACTGCGCCCGCGAGGCCTGCGGTGAGCGCCGCCTTCCCGCCCAGCTGGTACGCCGCCAGCCTGCCCGAACCGCCCGCACTGCCCTCGTTGCGGGGGGATGTGAAGGCCGATGTCGCGGTGCTGGGCGCCGGCTATACCGGCCTGACCGCAGCCCTGGAACTGGCTACGCGCGGCCAGCGCGTGGTGGTGCTGGACGCGCAGCGGATCGGCTGGGGCGCGTCCGGTCGCAACGGTGGCCAGGCGCTGGTCGGCTATGGCTGCGAGGTGGACGAACTGGAGCGTCAGCTCGGTCGTGATGATGCGCGCCACCTGTTCGACTGGTCACGCGACGCGGTGCAGGCGATGCGCGCACGCATCGATCGGCACGGCATTGACTGTCATTGGGTGGAAGGCCACGCCAGCGTCGCCATCCGCGAACGCCATGAGCGCGACCTGCAGGCCAACTGCGAGCATCTGCAACGCCACTACGACTACCCCATGCAGTGGTGGGACCGTGATGCCCTGCGCGCACAGCTGGACAGCCCACGCTACCGCGCCGCGATGTTCGATCCGCTCAGCGCGCATCTGCAGCCCCTGGCCTATGCCCGCGGACTGGCCGATGCGGCGCGTGCGGCCGGCGCGGTGATCCATGAGAACTCCGCAGTGACCCGCGTGCAGCGCGGACCGCAGCCCACCCTGCATACCGCGCAGGGAAGCGTGCGCGCTGCGCATCTGGTGGTGGCCGGCAACGCCTGGTTGCAGGGCCTGCTGCCCGAGCTGGAACGGCGGATCATGCCCGTCGGCACCTATATAGGGGCCAGCGCGCCGCTGGGTGCCGAGCGCGCCCGTGCCCTGATCGGCAACAACATGGCCGTGGCCGACACCGCCTGGGCACTGGATTACTTCCGTCTCAGCCACGACCATCGCCTGCTGTTTGGTGGCCGTGCCAGCTATTCAGCACTGCCCCCACCCGGCCTGCGCGGAGTGATGCAGCGGCGCATGCACCAGGTGTTCCCGCAGCTGGCCGACGTGCCACTGGAGCAGGTCTGGGGCGGTTATGTAGACATTACCCGCAACCGCGCCCCGCATTGGGGCCGGCTGGACGGCAATCTGTACTTCGCGCAGGGGTTCTCCGGCCATGGGGTGGCCGCCGCCGGGCTGGCCGGTGAGGTGATCGCCGCCGCCATTGCAGGCCAGAGTGAGCGCCTGGACGTGTTCCAGCGCCTGCGGCATGCCCCCTTCCCTGGCGGCCGGCTGCTGCGCACGCCACTGCTGGTGGCGGCGATGTCGTGGTACAAGCTGCGGGATGCGTTGTGGTAGCGGGACCCTTCCCAGCCACATAATCGATGCAGGAGCTGGGGGAGCACGAGGATGCAGTGGTGGAAAGACGGCCTGCTGGTGAGGATACGGGTCAGCCCCGAAGGGCTGGCGCTGGCACTCGTCTATGCCGTCGCCTGCTGGGGTGCGCGCAAGTTGTCATTGGACCAGTTCTTCCTGCCTGCCGGCGTACGGGTGGCCGCATTGCTGTTGTGCCCGCCTCGACTGTGGCCCTACCTGCTGATTGGTGAATACGCCTACTTCGCGCATCTGCGCATCCCCCTGATCAGCAAATACAACCTGACTTGGGTGATCCTGGCCTCGGTGTTCCTGATGCCCGCCGTGATGCTGATTGTGCGCCTGCACCGGAAGCTGCTGGCGCGCACCACGATCCTCGGCGTGATCTCCATTGCGGTATGCGCCGCGACGGTCGTCAGCCTGCTCAACCTGGGCATCTCGTACCTGATCTGGGAACCGTTGCATGAAGAGACATTTCTCACCAACGTGCTGCGCTATGCGCTGGGCGATTTCACTGGCATCCTGATCCTGGCGCCTCTGGCACTACTGTGGATACGCCGCGCCGAGGAGAAATGGACGACCCGGTCTGTTGCGGCCACGGTCGGAGCAGTCGGAGCCATGCTGGTCATTGGCCTGCAGGCGACGCCCGTTCCCACTTCGATCATGGCCGAAGGCTCGCTGCAGTTGTTGTTGATCCTGCCTATTCCCGCAATCGCCCTGACCTGCATGCTGGGATGGCGCGGTGCGGCCATCGGTGTCGCCGCCGTGAACATGATCCTTGGCCTGAGCACCCCTTCGGACCACCCGGCGTCATTCGATCAGGCGACCTTCGCTACCCAGCAGGCCATGGCCATCGCCAGCATCGCCCTGCTGTTGCTGGGCGCGCGCATCACCCACTTCCAGAACCAGCACCGGTTGCGCGAGGAAGATGGCAGAGCGGCACTGCAGCTTGCACGGAATTCACATCTGGCCAGCGAAATGGACCTGCGTGAGCGCGCGGCCCATCTGCGCCAGTTGGGCGATGGCATGGACCTGTCGCTGAACGAAATGGTGAACTGGCTGCATGCGCAGGGCCATCACGCCGTGGCTGACAGCCTGCGGCATACCTCGGAGGTGCATTCACGCCTGTTCCGGGCCCAGGCCAGCATGATCTATCCCGCCGCCCTGGAACGACTGGGCTTGTATGTGGCGTTGCAAGCCGGTGGGGTGCGTGAGGCTTGGAACGCCACGCATCGAATCGGGCAACCCAGGTTGATGGGTGATCCCTGCCAGCTCAGCCCCGGTCTGCAGCTGGCAGCCTATCGCTCGATCGTCGAAGCGGTTTCGATCCTCCTGGGCAGCGAAAAAGGCCAGCTCATGGTCCGGGCCCGCTGCGGGCAACGTGCCGGTCACCGCGGCATCGTCGTTGTGGTTGCGGCGATGGATCCGCATCAGACGCTGTCAACGGCAACCTTCGATCTTGCGACGTCCCAATTATCGGCTCGGATAACCGCCTATCGTGGTGCGCTGCATTGTGGCCGTAGGAGAATCAGGCTGATGCTGATTGAAGCAGCCGATGCATCACAGGGCGAAGAGGCCTCGGTCTGGGGAACCGGTGTACCTGCCGGACTGAAGCCGCCTGGGACAGCCCCCCACTCTTGGTAGCCAGGTGAAAAATGCGATGAATATCACAACCTTGCCGTGACATTCCCCAAGTCTCCTTTTCGTATGTCCGCATCACGGATAGAAGGGTGAGATTGCACCCATCTGAATCTATCGATACTGTCGCGCTAAAGGGAGTGCGTCATGTATCGACTGGACAGCGATAGTGTTCGACGAGCAGGGGAGGCTTGCGTTTGAAGTGGCTGAGAAATGGCTTTGAGCTGAGTTTCCGTATCCGCCCGGCAGGCCTTGCGCTGGCGGTACTCTACGCTGTCGCGTGCTGGGCCACCTGGCACCTTTCCGTCGATCAGTTCTTCCTTCCGGCTGGAATCCGTGTTGCGGCGCTCTTGCTGACCCCGAAGCGAATGTGGGCGTATCTGGTCCTTGGCGAGTATGCCTACTTCGCCCACATGCGCTATCCGATGATTGAAGATTACGGAATGGCCTGGGTCATTTTCGGATCTGCGTGCCTCATACCCGCGGTGGCGCTGATCGTTCATCTTCACCACAAGCTGATAGCTTCCACCACCGAAAGCTGGTTGCTTTCGATCGCGGCATCCGCTGCGCTGGTGGCCACTTCTCTCAAGCTCGGTCTGATTCACATGCTGTGGCCAGCTCCACCGAGCATGCCGTTCTACACGAACGCGATGCTCTACGTGCTCAGCGACTACATTGCAATCCTTACGGTCGCGCCCCTGGCGCTGCTCTGGATACGCCGACACAGCGGCTACGACTGGACGACCTGGCGACGCCGACCGACCATCGCTGCCCTCACTTCGCTGGGTATGCTGGGCGCTCTGCTGCTCCAGGTCGGCACGGAGGATCACTCTGCACGAGCAACGCTGCAGTTGTTGCTGGTGCTGCCAGTCATCGCACTGACTTGCATGCACGGTTGGCGGGGGGCCGCTGTAGGTGTTCCGCTGATGAACATCATCCTCAGCCAGACCATGCCGACCACGGGTCTCCCCGGCTCATTCGACGAGACCACCTTCTTCACCCAGCAGATCATTGCCATCACCAGTACAGCGCTTATCGCGCTGGGACCGCGCATCACCCATCATTACAATCAGCGCACACCTGTAGCGATGTCAGCATCACGGGTCAATGCACTCTCGCGCTCGGCGCATCTTGCCAACGAGCAGGACCTGCGCGAACGCGCGCTGGGCCTGCGCCAGATTGCAGATGACATCGAAGAGGCTCTGGGAGAGACTGTGCAACAACTCAAGGCCGATGGCCATGAAGTTCCTGCGTCTGATCTGCTCCGCACCTTCTCGCAACGCTCACGGCGATTCCGTGAACTGACCAGTATGGTCTATCCCACGGAGCTCGAGCATGCAGGCCTCTATGTCGCCTTGCGTGCGGGTGGACTCAGCGAAACCTGGAACGCCAGCCATCGGATCGTCCGTCCGATACTTGGCGGGGATCCATGCCAGCTGAGCATGGGCCTGCAACTTGCCGCGTATCGCACCTTTGCCGAAGCCGTATCGCTTTTCCTGAAGGACGAAACCGGCCAGATCCAGATCAGCGCTCGCTGCGGTCGCTATAGAGGCATGCACGGTATCGTGCTGAGGGTCGCGCTGCTGGACCGACATCGCGCACTCGCCTCGCGAACCATGGAAAGCGCCATTGATCGACTCTCTGCACGCGTGCACGCCTATTCGGGACGCGTGCAATGCCGGGGCCACCGCATCACCATGGTGTTGCTGGACACTGCAGGCGAGTCCGAGCGCGGAACACTTCCATACAAGCGAAACGACATTTGCGAGACGCCCGCGCGCCAGTGATCACAGGCGGACGATCAATAGCCCAGGCGACGCCTGTGGCTCGCCCCCGTAGAGGTGTTTCCTCCCTCTGCGAAGCAAGCCACAGGCAGGCCACCTGTATTCAGCCCGTCATTTGTTACTGACCCCGCGCTCGACCGACCAGACTGCCCCACGCCCCTCTCCATAGACGACCAGAGAAAAATCAGGCCCGCGGAAGACAACGCTGCGGCGAGCATTCTTCGGTATCGCCAGAGGCTTGGACGGCAGCGACACGCGAGCTACGGTCTTGCCGGCCGGCAAGGCCCAGAACGTCGATTCGATGTTGGCAACGATCAGATTGACCTGGCCGGTCAAATCATTGACCTGGTAGTACGACACCCCATCCCGCTCGAATGCGTAGACAAGCCATGCGGGATCTGAACTCAGATCAAGCGCTGCGGGCTGGCTCTCACCCAACCCAGCCGTTGCCAGTGGCACACCCTGCCCTCCGCCCGGACAGCAGGCAAACGACAGCGCAGGAACGACCAGCAGCGCAGCAGCGGCGCTCAACTTCGACAACCGGGAAAATCTCACAGGCATCTCCATGATTGAAAGGTGGACAACATCAAGGCAACACAGGCGCGCCCCTGGCAGATAGTGCAATATCCCCTGAGTGCCCCATGGCGACGTGAACAATCTCAGGATTCGCCTCCCTGTCAGCATACCTGCGCCACTCACAACCCCGCCGTTCACATCACTCGCCCTACGTGGATACGAACAACGGCGGAGTTTCTGCCAATACCGTTGCACACCCCGCGAAGTATCGCTACTTTCGCCGCTGGACCGTTACCGCCCCGAGAGAATGTGAGCGTTGCTCGCGTACCAGCCCATCCGAGATGGAGCGCCGTGAAGAACATGGCACTAGCCGGCATTCCGGTGCACCCGGCCGGGCTTCTCTTGGCTGCCGCCTACGCTATTGCCTGCATATCCGCCCGACAGTTTTCCCTGGACCAGTTTTTCCTTCCTGCCGGTATCCGGGTGGCAGCGCTTTTGATCGTTCCACAACGTCGATGGCCTTATGTATTGCTGGGAGAATGGGGCTACTTTGCATATCTGCGCATCCCTACGATCGACGAGTACGGCCTGGAATGGGTCATCCTGGCGTCCACGCTGCTGATGCCGATGGCGATGCTGATAGTTCACCTCCATCTGAGAAAAACCATATCCGAGGCAGCCACCGGATTCTGGCTGCTGTCCCTCTCAACGTCGGCAGCAGTTGCGGTCACCGGTGTCAACCTGAGTCTTTCTCGCCTGCTGTGGCCAGTTCCTCCCCCAGATACGCTGCTGGATGCTGCCGAAAGAGTGGTATTTGGTCATTTTGCCGCGATCATCACCATGGCTCCACTGGCCCTTCTTTGGGCCCGGCGGCGCTCCGGTTCTCCATGGCAGAAGAGGTTGCTCGTTCCATCCCTCGTGGCCATTGCCCTGATGCTGGCCTTGGGGCTATGCATGCAGCTGATTTCGACGAATGCCCATTCGACCCGTACGCACCTTGTGCTGTTGGCGGCATTGCCCGCCATCACCTTGACCTTCATGCATGGATGGCGTGGCGCTGCCATCGCGATTCCACTGTTGAACCTTCCACTTCATTTCGCCACCCCCAGCACCGGCCTGCCGGCCTCGTTCGATCTGGGCACGTTTTCCACCCAACAGAACATGGCGGTGATGAGTGTCGCGTTGCTTGCGCTCGGTTCCAGCATCAGCTATCACCATCAGCGCGCCCGATCCCGCGGCCTGGCCGAGGAAACGACACTACGTCTGGCACGCAGTTCCCACCAAACCAGCGAACGTGAGCTGCGTGAACGGGCCATCCATCTCAAGCACTTGGGAGAAGGCATGGACAGCTCGCTCGGCGAGATGGTCAACTGGCTGAAATCCCAAGGCCACCACGCGGTAGCGAGCAGCCTGCTACATGCCTCCTCCGTGCATTCACGCCTTTTCCGGGAGCAGGCCAGCCTGGTTTATCCGACCGGACTGGAGCAAGTCGGGCTCTACGTCACCCTGCAAGCAGGTGGCGCAAGTGGAGTCTGGAAGAACAGCGATCGCGTCACGGTGCATGACCTTGCCGGCAACCCCTGCCTGTTGAGCGTAGAGCTTCAACTGGCGATCTACCGCACCGTGATCGAAGCAGTATCGATTCTGCTGGAATTGGAATCCGGTCAGATCTGCATCCGGGCTCGCTGTGGCGTTGCCGGACGTCAGCGCGGCATCGTCGTGGTGGTGGGCCTGCTCGATCGCAGACAAGGGTTGTCGACTCACACCATGAGTCAGGCCGTTGAACGACTCTCTGGCCGAATCCTGCCCTACGGCGGCGCGGTGCAGTGCCGTCACAATCGGCTCCGGATCGCGCTATCTGAGCCCACACAGAGACCATCATCGACCGTTCCTTAATCTGAGCTACAAATCGCCAGACACACCCGCCATGGACCGCTAAAGTTACGCCCGAAACCGCCGCTATCCGTGCCGAGCCCTCCTTCGTGAGCCACCGCATCATGCCCGTCCTGCCGCAGGCCGCCGTCGATGGCGACCTGGCCGATCCCCTGCCACAGCGGATCCTGCTGGTCGAAAATTCCCGTGCGTTCACCGGCATGCTGCGCGAAGCCATCGAACAGCGCCTGGAACTGCCGGTGGTGATCGCCTCCACCCTGGCCGAGGCCGATCGCCTGCTGAGCGAAGGCGGTGGCTGGTTCCTGGTGCTGACCGGGCTGGTGCTGGCCGATGGCGACCGCGATGCGGTGGTCGAGTTCTTCCTGAAGCGCGACCTGCCAACGGTGGTGGTCAGCGGCGTGTACGACGAGGACCTGCGCAAGCGCGTGCTGCAGCAGCAGATCATCGATTACGTGCTGAAGAACACCCCCGGCAGCATCGATTACCTGGTGTGGCTGGTGCAGCGGCTGGAACGCAACCGCCGCATCGCCGCGCTGGTGGTGGACGATTCGCCGTCTGCGCGTGGCTACGCTGCGGCCCTGCTGCGCATGTACGGCCATGAGGTGCATGAAGCCGCCGACGGCAACGAGGGCCTGGCTGCGATCGAGGCGCACCCGGCGATCCGCCTGGCGGTGGTCGACCAGGAAATGCCCGGCATGCAGGGCGTGGAGTTCACCCGTCGCCTGCGCACCCTGCGCTCGCGCGACAAGGTGGCGGTGATCGGCATCTCCGGCAATACCGATGCCTCGCTGATCCCACGCTTCCTTAAGAACGGTGCGAACGACTTCCTGCGCAAGCCGTTCTCGCGCGAGGAGTTTTTCTGCCGCGTCTCGCAGAACGTGGACCAGCTGGAGCTGATCGGCACTCTGCAGGATCTGGCCACCCGCGACTTCCTCACCGGGCTGCCCAACCGACGCTTCTTCCTGGAACAGAGCCAGCGCCAGCTGCCACAGCTGCAGCTGCATGGCCAGTGCGTGGCGGTGGCGATGATCGACATCGACCACTTCAAGCACATCAACGACACCCACGGCCACGAGGCCGGCGATGATGCGCTGCGCTCGGTGGCCGGCGCGGTGGCCGCACATGCACGCAGCCAGGACCTGATCGCACGCTTCGGTGGCGAGGAGTTCTGCCTGCTGGTGCCGGACATGGAACAGGACGAGGCGCTGCTGTACTTCGAGGAACTGCGCCAGCGCATCGCTGCGCTGGAAGTGGACATCGGCAGCGCTACCCTGCGCATGACCGTGAGCATCGGCCTGTGCTGCCTGCGCCCGCAGCGCGATGCGCTGCACCGGCTGATCTCCGAGGCCGACCGCCAGCTGTACCTGGCCAAGGCCGGTGGCCGCAACCGGGTCAGCTGCACCACGGTGGCCAGCCCGCTGCGCCCCCGCGAGCCTGCCCTGCCTTGACCGGCCCGCCTTGATCCAGATCAACGCCGCACCCGCGCGGCAGTTCTACAGTCGGCCCCGACATACGCATGAAGGGGAGCCGGGGGATGGCACTACTGGTCTGGCAGGACGATCTGAACATCGGCATCGATGTGATCGACCAACAACACCGCCGCATCATCGAGATGCTCAACCACCTGCACGTGGCACAGGCCAGCATGCAGCGTGCGGCGGTGGGTGAAGTGATGGACGAGGTGGTGGACTACACCCTGTCGCACTTCGCCTTCGAAGAAGAGCTGATGGAGGAGGCGGGCTATCCGTTCTGTGCCGCGCACAAGCGCGTGCACGAGGTCTTCATCAAGCGCGTCTCGGAATACCGCATGCGCTTCCAGGCCGGCGAGGACATCAGCGATGAACTGCGCACCATGCTCTCGCGCTGGCTGTTCAACCACATCCGCGGCGATGACCAGGCCTATGCCGAACAGGTCAAGGCGCACCTGAACCACTTTGCCCGCGAACACCAGGGTGGCGGCTGGCTGGGGCGCACGCTCAAGCGCTTCTTTGGTTGAGCCGCAGGGCGCGCCGGTGCAGTGCTACCAGCGCGCACAGGGTAGCTACCGCAGTCAGGCACAGGTAGTAGCCGACCGCGACCAGGCCGAAGCGTTCCGCCAGCCAGGTGGCCAGGTACGGCGCCGGCGCCGCACCCAGAATGCCGGCCAGGTTGAATGACAGCGAGGCGCCTGTGTAGCGCACTTCCACCGGGTAGATTTCGGCCAGGAAGGTGCCACAGGGGCCGTAGGTCAGCCCCATCAGGAACAATCCCAGGCACAGGAACGCAGTGACCAGCCATGGGCTGTGCGGCTGGAACAGCGGTGCGAACAGCACGCCGAAGCCGACGATCAGCACGCTGGCGACGATCATGGTGCGACGGGTGCCCCAGCGGTCGCCATAGCGTGCCGACAGCGGGATGCCCAGCGCGAAGAACAGCATGCCGGCCATCTGCATCAGCAGGAACTGCTCGCGGCTGTAGCCCAGCACGGCGGTGCCATGGCCGAGGCTGAACACGGTCATCAGGTAGAACAGCACGAAGGTGGCGAACGCCCCCAGCGTGCCCAGCAGCATCGCCACCGGATGGTCACGCAGCACCGTCCACATCGGCAGCAGCACCGGTGCTTTGCGCTCCAGCGCCTGCCTGAAATCGGGGGTCTCGTGGATGTTCAGGCGCACCCACAGGCCAAGGCCGACCAGCAGCGCGCTGGCCACGAACGGAATGCGCCAGCCCCACTGCAGGAAGTCACCCTGGCTCAGGCAACGCCCCAACGCCAGGAAGATGCCGGCCGACAACAGGAAGCCGAGTGGCGCGCCCAGCTGCGGGAACATGCCGTACCAGGCGCGCTTGCCCGGCGGAGCGTTCTCGGTGGCCAGCAGCACCGCCCCACCCCACTCGCCGCCCAGCCCCAGGCCTTGGCCGAAGCGGCACAGCGCCAGCAGCGCGGGGGCCCACAGGCCAATCTGTGCATGGGTGGGCAACAGGCCGATCAGCACCGTGGACAGGCCCATGGTCAGCAGCGCGGCCACCAGCGTGGCCTTGCGGCCGATACGGTCACCGAAGTGGCCGAACACTGCCGAGCCCACCGGGCGCGCGATGAACGCGACCGCGAACGTTGCCAGTGACTGCAGCAGCGCCGCCTGCTCGCTGCTGTCCGGGAAGAACAGGTGCGGGAACACCAGCACGGCGGCCGTGGCGTAGATGTAGAAATCGAAGAATTCGATGGTGGTGCCGATCAGGCTGGCCAGCAGGACACGACGGGGGGAATTCACGGACGGCGCGGCAGCGGTGATCGTCGACATCGGCAACACGGGTAACGGCGGATCGCCCGATTCTGCCACGGGCCGATGGCCGCACGGGGCGATGGTTTCAGCCGACACCGATGCCAACGGAATTTTTCGGGACACCCGCTAGGCTGCGCCACCGGTCCCTGCATGGACGCTTTGCCGATGACTGCAGTCGCGCTGTCGTGGTCCGATTCGCCGAAGCTGCCGCGGATGGCGGCGTGGCTGGTGGTACTGCTGGTGCATGGCGGGCTTGCTCTGTGGCTGCTGGACAGCGGCCGGATCGAACTGCGCAGCGACGACGGCCCACGGATCTTGCTGCGTTGGCTGCCACCGGAACTGCCGACGCCGGTAGCCAAGCAGCCGACCTTGCCCTCCGCACAGATGACGCGTCCGGCCGCATCGGTGATGCCCCGCCCTGCCCCGGTTGCGCAGGCAGACAGCGCCCAGCCTGCCGCTGAAAACGCGGCTGCGGTGGCGCCACTGATCCTGAGTCTGCCTGCGGGCAGCATCGACGGTGGTGACGGCATCAGCGCTGCGGGTGTCGCTCCGCGTCTTATTGGTCGCCGCGAGATACACCCGGCATTCGCGGCGCGCCGCAACTACTTCCCGATCCGTCGGCAGATGACCCCCGAGCAGATCGTGCATGGCGTCGCGCAACTGCTGGGTTTGTGGCCACCGGGCTACATCGTCGACCCGTGCGAGCTGGGCAAGCAGGACATGGACTATTTCCAGAACGCCGTCGAAGAAGCCGACCGCGACATGCTGCGTGCGGCGGTGCTGCAGGTGAGCGCGCGTTGCCGGTAGTCGCATTACTGTGGCGTCGAGCTTGCTCGACGGCTTTTCGCATTTTGTAGAGCCGAGCCATGCTCGGCTGCATTTCGCGAAGAGCAGTCGAGCATGGCTCGACTCTACAAAGAGCAAACAGCAGCCGAGCGTGGGCTCGGCTCTACGAAAAGCGCTCGGCGGGCGCGTCGTTACAACTGGATCCAGGTGGCCTTGATCTCGCTGTACTTGTCGAACGCATGCAGCGATTTGTCCCGGCCGTTGCCGGACTGCTTGTAGCCACCGAACGGGGCGGTCATGTCACCACCGTCCCAGCCGTTCACCCAGACGCTGCCGGCGCGCAGCTGGCGTGCGACACGATGGGCGCGGCCCAGGTCACGCGTCCACAGGCCCGCCGCCAATCCATAGCGGCTGTCATTGGCCACGCGCACCGCTTCGGCCTCGTCGTCGAAACCAAGCACGGCCAGCACTGGCCCGAACACTTCCTCGCGTGCCAACGCGTGGTCCGGACGCACCCGGTCGAACACCGTGGGCTGCACGTAGCAGCCGCCGGACTCCACCTCGGCCCGATGGCCCCCCATCAGCAGACGAGCGCCCTCGCCTTCGGCACGGGCGATATCGGCCAGCACCTTGTCCACGTGCGCGGCGTCGACCAGCGCACCCATCGGTGCATCGGCCTCCAGTGGATGGCGGGGCTGCATGTGCTGGCCATAGGCAATCACCTGGTGCACGAAGTCCTCACGGATCGAGCGCTGCACCAGCAGCCGCGAGCCGGCGGTGCAGACTTCGCCCTGGTTGAAGAAGATGCCCTGCGCCACGGCCTTGGCCGCTGCGTCCAGGTCCGGCGCGTCGGCGAACACCAGGTGGGGGCTCTTGCCACCGCATTCCAGCCAGACCCGCTTGAGGTTGGACCGTCCTGCATACTCCAGCAGCTTCGCACCGGTGGCGGTGGAACCGGTGAAGGCCAGCACGTCCACATCCATGTGCAGCGCCAAGGGCTCCCCCACGCGCGCACCATGGCCGGGCAGCACGTTCAGCACTCCGTCCGGCAGGCCCGCCTCGGCCGCCAGCGCCGCCAGCCGCAACGCCGACAGTGGCGAACGCTCGGACGGCTTGAGGACCACCGAATTGCCCATCGCCAGTGCCGGCGCGATCTTCCAGCAGGCCATCAGCAACGGGAAATTCCATGGCACGACCGCCGCCACCACGCCGGCAGGCTCGCGCGTGACCAGCCCCAGCTCGTGTGGGCCGGTCGGCGCGATTTCCCCGTACAGCTTGTCCACCGCTTCGGCGGTCCAGGCCAGGCAGCGCACCACGCCGGGCAGGTCGATACGGCGTGCGTCGCGCACCGGCTTGCCCATATCCAGGGTTTCCAGCAGCGCCAGCTCATCGGCGTGCTTCTCCACCAGCGCGGCCAGCGCCAGCAACACGCGCTTGCGATGCGCCGGGCTGGCCTGCGACCAGTGGCCCGCATCGAAGGCACGCCGCGCCGCCAGCACTGCGCGCTCCACGTCCTGTGCATCGCAGTCGGCGACCGCCACGAGCACACGGCCATCGATGGGGCTGATGCAGTCGAAGCGGGCGCCGCTGGCGGCGTCGGTGTAGCGGCCATCGATGAAGGCCTGGCCGGGCATCGAAAGCTGCTGCGACAACGCCTGCCAGTGGCTGCGGTGGGGAAAGTCGGCCATGTCGGGCTCCACGGAACAGTTTCCCCGGTTATACCGGCGCGACCGCGACTTCACCGTGACGTGGCTGCGCTACATTTCCCCCATCGGACCCGACGGAGCTGGCATGAAGCGTCCCGGAAGCGACCTGCACGACCTTGCTACCCAGCGCCCGGAATCACTGGAGGCGTACTGGATGCCGTTCACCTCCAACCGCCAGTACAAGGCGGCGCCGCGTGTGCTGGTGCGTGCCGAGGGCATGCACTACGAGGATGTCGACGGCCGCCAGATCCTCGACGGTACCGCCGGCCTGTGGTGCTGCAACGCCGGCCACGCGCGGCCGCGCATCGTCGAGGCCATCGTCGAGCAGGCGCGCACGCTCGACTACTCCCCTGCCTTCCAGATGGGCTCGCCGCCGGCATTCGCGCTGGCGCAGCGGCTGGCCGCATTGGCACCAACGCCCCTGAACCATGTGTTCTTCACAAGCTCCGGCTCGGAGGCGGTGGATACCGCGATGAAGATCGTGCTGGCCTACCACCGCCAGCGCGGCGAGGGCCAGCGCACGCGCTTCATCAGCCGCGAGAAGGCCTACCACGGCGTCGGCTTCGGCGGCATGGCACTAGGCGGCTTGCCCAACAACCGCAGGGCGTTCGGCCTGCAGCTGGGCGGCGTGGACTACCTGCGCCACACCCTGGACCTGCAGCGCAATGCATTCAGCAGGGGCCTGCCGCGCCAGGGCGCTGAACTGGCCGACGACCTGGAGCGGCTGATCGCGCTGCATGACGCCTCGACCATCGCGGCGGTCTTCGTCGAGCCCATCGCTGGGTCCGCCGGGGTCATCCTGCCGGCGCCGGGCTACCTGCAGCGCCTGCGCGAGCTGTGCGATCACCACGGCATCCTGCTGGTGTTCGATGAGGTCATCACCGGCTTCGGCAGGGTCGGCATGCCCTTCGCCGCACAGCGCTTCGGGGTCACCCCCGACCTGCTGACCTTCGCCAAGGCGGTCAGCAACGGCGCGGTGCCGCTGGGCGGCGTGCTGGCCAGCGATGCGGTGCACGCTACGCTGATGCAGGCGCCACCGCAGGCCATCGAGCTGTTCCACGGCTATACCTACTCTGGTCACCCGCTGGCCTGTGCGGCCGCGCTGGCCACTCTGGAGGTCTACGCCGAGGAGCGCCTGTTCGAGCGGGCCATCGAACTGGGCGAATACTGGCAGGAACGGCTGCATGCGCTGCAGGGCCTGCCCAACGTGATCGACATCCGCAACTTCGGGCTGGTCGGGGCGGTCGAGTTGGCGCCACGCCGGGACATGCCCGGCAGCCGCGGCTACGAGGTGTTCCGGCGCTGCTTCCACGATGGCCGGCTGCTGGTGCGCTGCACCGGTGACATCATCGCGCTGTCACCGCCGCTGATCGTGGACAAGGCGCAGATCGACCAGATCACCGGCACGCTGGGCGAGATGATCCGGGCCACGGCCTGAGCCCGGGCCCGCGGCGGCGAGCGGGTACAATGGGCGGTTCCGCTCCTGCTCGTTGCCGTGCCCATGGATATCGTCGTCAAAGAAGAACTGAAGGCCTATATCGACCCGCTGACCGCGGACGAACATGACGCGCTGGAGCGCAGCATCCTGGCCGAGGGCTGTCGTGACGCGCTGGTCCTGTGGGGCAACGTACTGGTCGACGGCCACAACCGCTTCGGCATCTGCCAGAAGCATGGCCTGCCCTTCAACACCGTACAGAACACCCGCTTCCAGAGCATGGAAGACGTGCACCTGTGGATGATCGAGCAGCACCTGGGCCGTCGCAGCGTGTCCGACTTCCAGCGCGGCGTGCTGGCGCTGCGCAAGCGCGACATCCTGGCCGCCCGCAAGCAGATCGAGCAGGCGCAGCTGCAGCGCGAGAGCGACGGCACCGCGGACATCACCGACGAAGGGGGCGAAGACAGCCCGCCGTGGGAGCCGGCCCCGAAGCTCAGCCGTGCTGAGCTGGCCCGCGAAGCCAAGCTGAGTACCAGCCAGGTCGGCATGATCGAGCGCATCCATGCCCAGGCTGCACCCGAAGTGGTGGAGGCGGTGAAGGCCGGCGTGATCTCGATCAGCGCCGCCGCGGCCGTGGCCGACCTGCCTGAAGAAGAACAGCGCGCCGCCGCCGCCGGTGGCAAGGACGAGCTGAAGCAGGCCGCCAAGCGCGTGCGCGAGTCCAAGCGCAAGCCGCGCGCGCCGAAGCCTGAACCGACCGAGATGGATTTCGAGGAGGCGGATGAGGACGAGATCGCCAGCCGCGATGCCGAAGTGCTGTCCGCACTGGAACAGCTGGGCGAGGATGCACCGGCCCTGCGCCGTCGCGTGGTCGCCCTAACCCGCGAGAACGACACCCTGCGCGCGCAGCTGGCCGCGCTGCGCAAGCAGCTGGAAGCGCTTTAAAAAAACGCGAACCTCTCATGTAGAGCCGAGCCCATGCTCGGCTGCGGTTTGCCGCGCGCAAGGCAGCCGAGCATGGGCTTGTATGTTCCTCCCGGCTCCTACGCGGTATGTAGGAGCCAGGGTGGAGGGACCGTCAACATGATATCTGCGGATAGCAGCCGACAGACGAGCCGAGCGATCCCCATCCCGCACCTTAACGTCGA